>CAYSCA010000039.1:4783-19932 GCA_964429465.1 uncultured Rhodospirillaceae bacterium | reverse complement strand
CGGATCTGGCTCAGGGATTGCCGCGGCGTCAGCGCCTCGGGATCGAGCTTGATCTCGATGATGGCCGGCTTACCGCTCTCCTGCGCGCGTTTGAACGCGGCGGCGAAATCCTCGGTGCGCTCCACCGTCTCGCCATGGCCGCCGAAGGCACGCGCATAGGCGGCGAAATCGGGGTTGCGAAGTTCGGTGCCGCTGACCCGCTCGGGGTATTCGCGTTCCTGATGCATGCGGATCGTGCCGTACATGCCGTTATTCACGACGACCACGATGATGTTCGCGCCATACTGCAGCGCCGTGGCGAATTCCTGCCCCGTCATCAGGAAGCAGCCGTCGCCGGCAAAGGCGACCACCGTGCGCTGCGGGTTGATCAGCTTCGCCGCGACCGAAGCCGGCACGCCATAGCCCATCGAGCCGGAGGTCGGCGCCAGCTGGCCGGTATGGCGGCGATAACGATGGAAGCGATGCACCCAGGTGGCGTAATTGCCCGCGCCGTTGCAGAAGACGGCGTCGGCCGGAAGGTTCGCATCCATCCAGCGGATGACCTCGGCCATCTGGATCGGGCCCGGCGAGGCGGTCGGCTGCTGCCAGGCCTCGTAATCGGCGCGCGACTGCTTGGTCGCCGCCGCCCAGGCCTTGCCGTCGACGGGGCCCATCTTCGTCAGCGCAGCCGCAAAGGCCGCGTTGCTCGCATGGATCGGCAGGTCGGCGGAATAGACGCGGTTGAGTTCCTCGGCACCGGCATGCACATGCACGATCTTCTGGCTCGGCACCGGGATGCCCAGCATGGTGTAGCCGCCGGTGGCCATCTCGCCCAGCTTCGAACCCATCACCAGCAGCAGGTCGGCCTCCCTGACGCGCGCCTGTAGCTTGGGATTGATGCCGATGCCGACATCGCCGACGTAATTCGGCCAGTCATTGTCGAGATAGTCCTGGCGGCGGAACACGGCCCCGACCGGGATGTCGGAGGCGCCGGCCCAGGCCTGCACCTGCTCGCGCACCTTCTCGCTCCAGCCGCTGCCGCCGACGATCATGAACGGCTTCTTCGCGTCCTGCAGCATGGCCTTGAGCTGCGCCATCTGCTCCATCGAGGGATGCGCCTCGGCCGGGATCACCGCGCGGCCATCGGGCACGTCGGCGAACTCAGTCAGCATGTCTTCCGGCAGCGCCAGCACCACCGGCCCGCGGCGGCCCGACATCGCCACCGAGAAGGCACGACTGATATATTCGGGGATGCGCGCGGCATCGTCGATCTGCGCCACCCACTTGGCCATCTGGCCGTACATGCGGCGATAGTCGATTTCCTGGAAGGCCTCGCGCTCGATCATGTCGCGGCCGACCTGGCCGATGAACAGGATCAGCGGCGTGGAATCCTGAAAGGCCACATGCACGCCGGCAGAGGCATTGGTGGCTCCCGGACCGCGGGTGACCATGCAGATGCCGGGCTTGCCGGTCGTCTTGCCATAGGCATCCGCCATCATGGCGGCACCGCCTTCCTGGCGGCAGATGACAAACCGCATGGTATTGCTGTGATCGTGCAGGGCATCCAGCACGGCAAGGAAGCTTTCGCCGGGCACGCCGAACATGGTGTCGACGCCCTGGATGCGCAGCTGTTCGACCAGAATCTCACCGCCGGTACGCTTCATGACTCTTCTCAACGCTTGATGGGAGCAAAGGAAGCAGGAGTCATCAGGCGGTTTTCCTGCGCGACCAGATACCCGGCTTCCGCGCTCTTCTTCAGATAGGCCTGCCAGTCCGGGTCGGCGTGCATCGCCGCGCGCTTCGCTTCGCGGTCGGAGGCGCTGTCATAGGCCCAGATATGGGTGAAGGTATTGAGCGGCCCTGTCTCGGTGATCAGCCATGCGAAAGGCTGGCCGAGATGCCGGGTCTGCGGCTTCAACCCGTATTGCTCATAAAGCGCGACCTGCAGCTTGATGGTGCCGGGACGGCAGGTATAGGTGCGGACATCGAGCAGCATGTCTTTCCTCAGGCTTCGGTGACGACGGAATAGTGATGAACGGTGTGATCGAAAGTCTCGAGTGCGGCGACGGCTTCGGGCTCGACCACGGCCCGGTTCACGTCATCCCCCGCAAAGGCCCGGATCGCCTCCATGGAATCCCAGCGTGTCAGCACGAGGAATTCGACATGGTCGGCCCGGTCCTCGCGCAGCAGGGAGGCTCCGCTGAATCCGGCAATGCCACGCAGCTCGGGCAGAACATTCCGGTTGAAATGGTCGATATACGCCTGCGGCTTGGCAAGCGCGGCGCGGCCGCGCCAGGCTCGGACAATCATGTTTCCTCTCTTGCCGGCCGAGACTAGGCAGCGCTCCGCCCCGGCGCAAGACGTGCGGGCGCCCCCTTGAGCAGGCGATGGAATCCCGGCATAAGCGGGATTGCTGAAGTGGGAGGAAACCATGCAGATCGCCGCGCGGATGTCGCGCCTGGGCAGCGAGAGCGCCTTCGAGGTGCTCGCACGTGCGAAAGCGCTGGAAGCACAGGGCAAATCGGTCATCAATCTCGGCATCGGGCAGCCGGACTTCCCTACCCCGCCGCATGTGGTCGAGGCCGCCGTCCAGGCGTTGCGAGACGGCCATCACGGCTACACGCCGGCCAATGGCATCCTCCCCCTGCGCGAAGCGGTCTGCGCCGAGATCGCGCAGCGCTACAAGGTGAATGTCTCGCCCGACCGCATCGTGATCGTACCCGGCGGCAAGGTGACGATGGCGACCGCCATCGAGATGTTCGGCGAGCCGGGCGCCGAGATCATGTATCCCGATCCGGGCTTCCCGATCTATGAAAGCCTTGTCAACTTCACGGGCGCCAAGCTCGCCGGCTATCCGCTGCTGGAGAAGAACGGCTTCGCCTTCCGTGCCGACGACCTGCTCGGCCGCATCACGCCGAATACCCGCCTGCTGATTGTCAACTCGCCGGCCAACCCGACCGGCGGCGTCGCCCCGGCCGGAGAAGTCCGCAAGCTGGTGGAAGGCCTGCAGCGTTTCCCGCATGTCACGCTCATGGCCGACGAAATCTATTCGCGGCTGGTGCTGGACGGCGACGGCGCCTATGCCAGCTTCATCCCCTATCTGGACCAGTTGCAGGATCGGCTGATCATCCTCGAGGGCTGGTCGAAGACCTATGCGATGACCGGCTGGCGGCTGGGCTGGGGTCTCTGGCCGCAGCGATTGGTCGAACTGGCCACCAAGCTCGCCATCAACACCCATTCCTGCGTCAACGCGCCGACCCAGTTCGCCGGCATCGCCGCCCTGCAGGGCCCCCAGGATGCCGTGGAGCAGATGCGGCAGGCCTTCCGGCGCCGGCGCGACCTTTGCGTTGCGGGGCTCAACGCCATCCCCGGCATCTCCTGCATCAAGCCTGAAGGCGCCTTCTACGCCTTCCCCAACATCACCGGGACGGGGCTCAATGCCCGCCAGATGCAGGATGGGCTGCTGGAACAGGCCGGGGTCGCCACCATCGCCGGGACCAGCTTTGGGAGCCATGGCGAGGGCTATATCCGGATCTCCTTCGCAGCATCCGATGAGGCGATCTCGGAAGCTCTGGGCCGGATCAAAACCTTTCTCTCAGGACGCATGGCCAACAATTGAGCAGTTTTCTGCCTATTTATTAGGCAATCAGAGGTTTTTCTGGGCAAACGACACTCAGAAGATATCCACAACGCCACCGGCTGCCGGAAAACCAGCATGTTGCAGGGCCCACGATCTGGCATGGGCCGTGCATAATGAAGGCTGAGTTCATACCACCCTTAGTCGTCCCACCCACTGAGCCCATAACCCTTCCGGACCCATGAAAAAGATCGAAGCTGTCATCAAGCCGTTCAAGCTCGACGAAGTGAAAGAGGCGCTGCACGAGATCGGGCTGCAGGGCCTGACCGTCACCGAAGCCAAGGGCTTCGGCCGGCAGAAAGGCCACACCGAGCTCTATCGCGGCGCCGAATATGTCGTCGACTTCCTGCCCAAGGTGAAGATCGAAGTGGTGCTGGACGACGGCATGGTCGACCGCGCCGTCGAGGCGATCACCCAGGCCGCCCGCACCGGCCGCATCGGCGACGGCAAGATCTTCATCTCCACCGTCGAAGACGTCATTCGCATCCGCACCGGGGAAAAGGGCGCGGAAGCAGTCTGAAGACGGGGCAGTTTCCCCCGTCAATCCACCTCATCGGTATTTGCCGGCTCATCCGGCCAGCACGTTGAGCATTTCTAACCCAGGGAAGAAAAAGCAGGAAAACAGCTATGGCTGATGCAAAATCCATCGTGAAGCAGCTGAAGGACAAGGAAACGAAATACGTCGATTTCCGGTTCACCGACCCACGCGGCAAGTGGCAGCATGTCGCCTTCGACATCGGCATGGTCGACGAAGGCGCGCTGAAGGAAGGCATCATGTTCGATGGCTCTTCGATCGCCGGCTGGAAGGCGATCAACGAGTCCGACATGCTGCTGCAGCCCGATCTCGACACGTTGCATTTCGACCCCTTCGCCGCGCAGACCACCGCCGTGCTGTTCTGCGACGTGCATGAGCCGCATGAGGGCACGCCCTACAACCGCTGCCCGCGTTCGATCGCGAAGGCCGCCGAGGCCCATCTGAAGGCCGCCAAGATCGCCGACGTCGCCTATTTCGGCCCGGAAGCCGAGTTCTTCGTGTTCGACGACGTCCGCTTCAGGACCTCGATGAACGAAACCTTCGTCTTCATGGACGACATCGAAGGCAACTACAACACCGGCAAGGCCTATGAAGGCGGCAATATGGGCCACCGCGCTCCGCTGAAGGGCGGCTACTTCCCGGTCGCCCCGCTCGACCAGGGCGGCGACCTGCGCTCGGAAATGCTCTCCACCATCGCATCCATGGGCGTGCCGGTCGAGAAGCACCATCATGAAGTCGCCAACAGCCAGCACGAACTCGGCATCAAGTTCGGCACACTGGTGAAATGTGGCGACTACATGCAGATCTACAAGTACGGCGTCCACAACGTCGCCCATGCCTGGGGCAAGACCGCGACCTTCATGCCGAAGCCGGTTAAGGGCGACAACGGCTCGGGCATGCATGTGCACCAGTCGCTGTGGAAGGGCGGCAAGCCGCTGTTCGCCGGCAACAAGTATGCCGGCCTGAGCGAGCTGGCGCTGTACTACATCGGCGGCATCATCAAGCATGCCAAGGCGCTGAACGCCTTCACCAACCCGCTGACCAACAGCTACAAGCGCCTGATCCCCGGCTTCGAGGCTCCCGTGCTGCTCGCCTATTCGGCGCGCAACCGCTCGGCCTCCTGCCGCATCCCGTTCGGCGCCGGCGAGAAGGCCAAGCGCGTCGAGGTCCGCTTCCCCGATCCGGGTGCGAACCCCTATCTGGCCTATGCCGCCATGCTGATGGCCGGTCTCGACGGCATCAAGAACAAGATCCATCCGGGCGACCCGATGGACAAGAACCTCTACGACCTGCCGCCTGAGGAACTGAAGAACGTTCCGCAGGTCTGCGGCTCGCTCCGTGAGGCGCTGGAGAATCTCGACAAGGACCGCGCCTTCCTGAAGGCCGGCGGTGTCTTCTCCGACGACTTCATCGACGCCTACATGGAGCTGAAGTGGGAAGAGGTGTACGCCTTCGAGCACACCCCGCATCCCATCGAATTCTCGATGTACTATTCGGTCTAAGTCGGTTTCCCTGGGCCCCGGCTTTCAGCAGCCGGGGCATCCGACGAGCCCCGCCGGTTTTCCTCCCGGCGGGGCTTTTTCGTGGCGCAAGGGACATCCGGAATGCCGAGCTCAGCCGGCGCGTCACTCTGCCGGATGCGCTTCGGCTTCCGCCACCGCGTTGATCCTGCTCCGGTCACGCGCCAGCAAGGTATAGGCGGTCGGAACCACGAACAGCGTGAACAGCGTGCCGAGCAGCAGGCCGCCCACGATCACCAGCCCGATCTGATTGCGGCTCTCCGCGCCGGCGCCGCCCGCCAGAACCAGCGGTACCGCGCCGAGGATCATCGCCGCCGTCGTCATCAGGATCGGGCGCAGACGCAGCGACGCCGCCTCGATCACCGCCTCGAACCGGCTGCGCCCCTGCTCCTGCAGCTGATTGGCAAACTCGACGATCAGAATGCCGTTCTTGGTGATCAGGCCAACCAGGGTCACCAATCCCACCTGGCTGTAGATGTTCATCGTGCCGCCGCCGTATCTCAGCGCCAGCAGCGCGCCGGTCATCGAGAGCGGCACCGTGAGCATGATGATGAACGGATCGATGAAACTCTCGAACTGGGCCGCCAGCACGAGATAGATGAACAACAGGGCGAGGATGAAGGTGAAATAGATATCACCGGAGGCCTGCTTGAATTCGCGCGACCGGCCGTTGTAGTCGATCAGCACATTGGCAGGCAGCACCTTGCGGGCCGCCTCCTCCAGCTGCGCCAGCGCCTCGCCCTCGGAATAGCCGGGCGCCACATTGGCCGATATGTCGGCAGCGCGCAGCTGGCGCATGCGGGTCAGCTCGCGCGCCGTGAGCGATTCACGCACGGTCACCAGATTCGACAGCTGCACCATCTGGCCGCTGCTGCTGCGCACATAAATTTTCGACAGGTCTTCCGGTGTGTTGCGATCGATATCCGCCACCTGCACGATCACGTCGTACTGCTTGCCGTTCTGCTTGAATCGCGTCACCTGCCGGCCGCCCAGCATGGTCTCCAGGGTCCGGCCGATGGTCTCCACCGGAATGCCGAGATCGGCCGCCTTCTCGCGGTTCACCGACACCTTGATCTCCGGCTTGTTCAGCTTCAGGCGGGTATCGATATTGGTCAGGGCCGGATATTTCTCGGCCTCGGCCATCACGAGGTGGACCAGGCGATTCAGCTCTTCGAATTCGAGGCTGCCCTGCAGCACGATCCAGACGGGCGGGGAGCGCGAGCTTTGGCCCAGCGAGGGCGGGTTGTTGACGAATCCCTGCACGCCGGCCAGCTCCTTGAATTTCGGAATCAGGGAATCGACGATCTCCTGCTGCTTGCGCTCGCGCTGGTCCCAATGCACCAGGCGGCTGAAGGACACGCCCTGCGAGACGATGGGATTGCCCGCCACCACGAAGCGTGCCTCGGCCTCGGGGACGGCCTCGACGATGGCCTCCACCTGGCGCGCATATCTCTCCATGTAGCCGATCGTCGCCCCTTCCGGACCATTGAAGCTGCCGACCACCGTGCCGCGATCCTCCACGGGTGAAAGTTCGGTCTTCAGCCCGATAAAGACAAAGTAGCTGCCGCCCGCGAAGACGAGCCCGACAATCACCACCAGTGTCCGCACGCTCAGCGTGGCCCGGAGCGCGCGGCTGTATGCGTTGGTCAGGCCATTCAGGGTCCGTTCGATCAGATTGAACAGGAAACCGTGTTTTGCCTCATGCTTCAGAAGGCGGCTGCACATCATCGGGCTGAGCGTCAGCGCGACGAAACCCGAGACCAGCACCGCGCCGGCGAGCGCCCAGGCGAATTCGGTGAACAGGCGCCCCGTGGTCCCGCTCATGAAGCCGATCGGGGCGTAGACCGCCGCCAGCGTCAGCGTCATCGCCACCACGGCAAAGCCGATCTCCTTGGCGCCTTTGAAAGCCGCCGCCAGCGGCGACATCCCCTCCTCGATATGGCGGTAGATGTTCTCCAGCACCACGATGGCGTCATCCACCACCAGCCCGATGGCCAGCACCATCGCGAGCAAAGTCAGCGTGTTGATCGTGAATCCCATCGCATACATGATCGCCAGCGCGCCGAGCAGCGAGGCGGGAATCGTGACCACCGGGATCAGCGTGGCGCGGAAGTTGCGCAGGAACAGGAACACCACCGCCACCACCAGCAGGATCGCTTCGCCGATCGTCCGGTATACGGAATCGATCGATGCCCGGATGAATACCGAGGTGTCATACGCGATCTCGGCCTGCATGCCCTCGGGCAGATCGGCCAGGATCGCCGGCAGGGCCGCCCGCACGCCTTCCGATATCTCGAGCGGGTTGGCGACTGCCTGCTTCACGACGCCAAGCGCCACGGCCGGCTTGCCGTTGAACCGCACCGTGACCCGCTCGTCCAGCGGCCCGACCTCGGCATGGCCGACATCCTTCAGCCGCACCGGATAGCCGTTGGCCTCCCGCACGATGATGTCGTTGAACTGGTCCGCCGTGCGCAGATCGGTTTCCGACAGCACGGTGAATTCCATGTTGCTGCTTTCGATGCGGCCGGCGGGGACCTCGACATTCTGCCGCGCCAGCGCGCTCTCCACGTCCTGCGGCGTCAGGCTGTAGGCCGCCAGGCGCGCGGGGTCGAGCCAGATGCGCATGGCATATCGCCGTTCGCCGAAAATCCGCGCCTCCGCGACCCCGTTGACCGACTGCAGCCGGTCTTTCACGTAGCGGTCGGCGAAGTCGGTCAACTCCATCGCCGAGTGACGGTCGGACGAAAAGGCCAGATACAGCACCGGCTGGGCATCGGCTTCGACCTTTGAGATCACCGGCTCGTCGATCTCATCCGGCAGCTTGCCGCGCACCCGGCTGACCCGGTCGCGCACGTCGTTGGCCGTCGCCTCCGGGTCGCGCGACAATTCGAACCGCACGACCACGAGGCTGCGTTCGGGCCGGGTAATGGAACGGATATAATCGATGCCCTCGATGCCGGCGAGGGACTCCTCCAGCACGCGGGTCACCTGGCTTTCGATCACTTCGGCGCTGGCGCCGCGGTAGCGCGTATCGACCAGCACCACCGGCGGATCGATATTGGGATATTCGCGTACGGTCAGCCGGCCGAAAGCCACCAGCCCGACCAGAACCACCACCAGGCTCAGGACGGTGGCGAAAACCGGCCGGCGAATGCAGAGATCGGAAATCCCCACGGCCTACGATCCTTTGACTTCAGACGCGCGGATATACTGGCGATCGCGCAGCTTGTGCGCCCCTTCCGCGACAATCCGGTCATCCTTTGTCAGGCCGTCGACCACCTCCACCATGCCGGCGCGGCGAATACCGATATGCAGCTTGGTCTGCACTGCCTGACCATCCATGACGCGGAACGCGTAGACGTCGTTGCCGACCGGAAGCAATGCTGTCTCCGGCACCAGGATCGCATTGGCGCGATCCTCCACGATCAGCGTCACGCGCGCGAACATGCCCGGATTCAGCCGCCGGTCGGGGTTCGGCAGGCGGGCCCGCAGGATGGCGGCTCGCCCCTCGGGATCGAAGGCCGGATCCATCGCGTAGACCTTGCCCTCGAAGGTCCGGCCGGGAAACGCATCGACGCGCACCTGGATCGTCTGGCCGACAGAAATCAGATGGGCATGGACCTCCGGAATGCGGAAATCCACTTTCAGCTGGTCGAGGCTTTCGATATTGACCATCGCCTGACCCGGATTGACATAGGCCCCGACGCTGATCTGGCGCAGCCCCATGATCCCGTCGAACGGCGCCACGATCGTGCTCTTGTCCAGAACGGCCTGGGCCAGCGCGAGGGCGGCCTCGTCGGTGGCCAGCTTGGCGAGCGCCTCTTCGTGCGCCCGCTGCGTTCCGGCGCCCCGGCCGTAAAGCTCCTTGGCCCGGTTGTAGTTCGCCTGGCTCAGCGCGATGCTTGCCTTGGCCTGACTGACCTGCGCCCGGGGAATGGTGGCATCCAGCTTCACCAGCGGCGCGCCCTTCTTCACCGGCTGGCCTTCGTCGAACAGGATTTCGGTGATCCGCCCGGCGATCTCAGGCCGCAGGATCACGGATTCGCTGGAGCGGAGGCTGCCCACCGCCTCGATCTGCTGGCGGGTCTGGCCGAGGGTGACCGGACGGATATCGACGGGAATCGGGGATTGCTCGCTACCCGGCGGGGCGGATGCGGGCACCGGCGCCGAAGCCGCCGCCCCTGGCGCCAGAACCGCCTTGATCTGTGCGCCGTAAAACCAGCCGCCCAGGCCCCCTGCCACGGCCAGTCCCAGGGCTGCCCAACCCAGAATCTTCCTCATCGACCACCTGCTTGCCTCTATCGGGAAGACTGCCATGACCTCCGGGCGGAAGAAAGCTTGCTCCGCAGCCTTCCCTGAATAACTATACTCTGCGGTTCAGAAATTATGAAACGGAATTTGGCGCCTGGAATGCCGACCCCGACGAAATCCCCGGCCAAAGCCCGGCCGCCGACCGGCCGGCCCAAACGGGGACGTCCGGCCGATCCGCGCAAGCATGCCGAAATCCTCACGGTCGCCCGGCGCGCCTTTCTGGAACTCGGTTACCGCGAGACCAGCATGGACATGATCGCCAGCCGGGCCGGTGTCTCCAAGATCACCGTCTACGCGCATTTCTCCAACAAAGCCGCCCTGTTCGGGGCGATTATCGACGATTTGGCCGGGCGCCTGACCAGCACAATCCAGCGGCTGGGGCTGATCGGCCTGCGGCCTGAGCAGGCGCTGCGCCAGGTCGGGCGGGCCTACCTCAAGCTGGCGCTTGCGCCAAGCTCGCTCGCACTGCACCGGCTGGTGGTCTCCGAGGCGGCCCGGCATCCCGAACTGGGCCGGCTGATCCACCGCAGCGGACCGCAACCGATCGTCGGCACCTTGGCCAATTACCTGACAAGCCGGTCGGAGCTGAGGCTGGAAAACCCCTCGCTGGCGGCCGAGCAGTTCCTCGGCACGGTGCTGGGGCATCAGCAGCTGCGGCTGCTGCTGGCGGCCTCGCCGGGAGCGAAAGCCCGGGCGGCGATAAACGAGGTCGTCGACCATGCCGTCCGGCTGTTTCTCGACGGCTGTCGAAGATAGGGCCACCCGCCCGGCCACGAAGGGCCCGGAACAACGACGGTGATCGCGGGTTCCATTTGCGCTTGAGGCTATATCGCCCGGAGCAGCAATCATGACCTCACCCAACTACCCCTCAGGAACCGGCAGCGTCGCCGCCATAGGCGGACACCCGCTGCATCCCATGCTGGTGCCGATCCCGATCGGCGCCCTGGCAATGGCATTCGGCGCCGATATCGCGCTGATGGTGACCGCCGAGCCATTCTGGGCAGAAGCCGCAAAATGGCTGCTGCTGGCCGCACTGGTCTTCGGCGTTCTAGCCGCTGTGGTCGGCTTTATCGACCTGGTGGGTATCAACCGTGCCCGCACCATGGGCGTCGGCCTGGGCCATGCGATCGGCAATGTGCTGATGCTGGTCATCACCGGAATCAATTACCTGCTGCGCGCAGGGGGCGAAGCTGAGGCTGCCAGCAGCTACGGCATCATTCTCACCGCGATTGCCGTCCTGCTTGTCATGCTGACCGGCTGGCTCGGGGGTGAGCTGGTATTCCGTCATGGGATCGGCGTAACGCGCAAGGTCGGCAGCGGCGAAACCGGCGCTCCCGAATTCCCTGCCGGGAGCCGGGCCGGCCTGGGGCGTCGCTGACCGTTCAGGCCGGGCGGCCCATCGCCTTCAGGGATTTCAGCCGGTCCGCCACTTCTGCCCAGCGATAGGGCTTGCTGAGAAAGGCGAATTCTTCCAGCGCGCCGAATTCCGCCGACAGCGCCGGCATCGGATAGCCGGATGCCAGCAGCACCATGATATCGGGCTGCAGCTTGCGGGCTTCGCGCGCCAGCTCGATGCCGTTCATGCCTTTCGGCATCACCACGTCGGTGAACAGCACGTCGATGCGCTCGCCCTCCTGCAGCTTCTGCAGCGCGGCGAGCGCCTCGGGCGCCGTACGGACGCTGTAGCCCAGCGTCTCGAAAATCTCGGCAGCAATGTCGAGCACCTCGGGTTCATCCTCGACGATCAATACCGAACCCGCATCGCGGCCGTATTCATCTGATACCGGGTCGCCAGATTCCAGCAACGCGACTGCCGGCAGGAAGATGCGCACCACGGTGCCCTCGCCCGGCTTGCTGTCAATCTCGGCCAGCCCGCCGGACTGGGCGACGAATCCGTACACCTGGCTGAGCCCCAGGCCGGTGCCCTTGCCGACTTCCTTGGTGGTGAAAAACGGATCGAAGGCGCGCGCCTGCACTTCCGGCGGCATGCCGGTCCCGGTATCCGCCACCTCGACAAGCACGAAATCCGTCACAGTGCTTTCGGGCAGCATCTTTCTGTGGGCCGCGTCCAGCGTGGTCGCGGATGTCCGGATTGTCAGCTTGCCGCCTTTCGGCATGGCATCGCGGGCATTGACCACCAGGTTGAGCATCGCCGCCTCGAATTGCGGCCCATCGATATCGCATTGCTGCAGCCGCGACCGCAGATCGAATTCGAAGTCGATATTGGCGCTGCAGGCCCGTCGAAGAACCGGCTCGAACTCGCGCAGCAGCGCGGTCGGGCTCTGCCGTTCCGGCCGCAGGGGCTGGCGCCGGGCGAAGGCAAGCAATTGCTGGGTCAGCTTGGCGCCGCGCTCGGTTGCCCGCTGGGCCGCCTCCAGCCGCCGGACGTCGCGGGGGTCACGCAGATTGCGGCTGATCAGATCCAGCCCGTTGGCGATCACTGTCAGCAGATTGTTCAAGTCATGGGCGATGCCGCCGGTGAGCTGGCCGATCGCTTCCATCTTCTGCGCCTGGAACAGCGCGGCGCGCGTCTGCTCCAGCGCTTCCTGCGCTTCCCGCTTGTCGGTTATGTCCCGCGTCACCTTGGCGAAGCCGATCAGCTTGCCCTTTTCGTCGCGGATCGCGTCGATGATCACATGGGCCCAGAAGCGCGTGCCATCCTTGCGGACGCGCCAGCCTTCGGCTTCGCAGCGGCCTTCCTGCTCGGCTGTTTGAAGCATCCGTTGCGGCAATCCGGCGGCGCGATCCGCTTCGGTATAGAAGCGGGAGAAACTGCTGCCGAGGATCTCCTTCTCGGTATAGCCCTTGAACCGCTGCGCGCCGGAATTCCAGCTGCTCACAATCCCGTTGGGATCGAGCATGTAAATCGCATAGTCGGTAACGGCGTCGATCAGCAGCTGAAAGCGCCTGGTGTCGGAGAGTGCGTCGGTCACGGTGCTCGTTTGTCAGTCATTGTGGACGAGGCGCCCGATGGGAGGGCCACCGCCATACCTATCGGGGTCAGTACTGCAACACCTTACCGGCGGAATCGGGGCCGCAGCACCTGAAAGGTCGCAGCTTTCGGCGGAATTGCCCCCATTCCGGCACCACCGCCTCTTGATTCCATACCCGCCGCCGCCCACACTCCGCCGCGATGAAAGCCCCTGTCCTTGGCGCCGCCTCCCGCGGCGAGACCGCCGTCCGGCCGGCGCCGATCCTGTTCTTCGTCGGCGTGGTCAGTTGCTGCTTCGGCATCGCCATGCTGCCGGCGATGCTGATCGACATTGTCGATGGCCACGAAGACTACGTTGTCTTCCTCACCTGCTCTGGCGGAACCCTGTTCAGTGGCGCCGGGGTCGCCATCGCCACCTACAATCGTAATACCCAGATCAACCTGAACGAGACGCTGCTGCTGCTGCCGGCAACCTGGATCACCATCAGCCTGGTCTCCGCCATTCCCTTCATGGTTTCGGAACTGCAGCTGGACCTGGCCGATGCGGTCTTCGAGGCGGTTTCCGGCCTGACCAATACTGGCTCGACGGTGATCATCGGGCTCGACAAGCTGCCGCGCGGCCTGCTGCTCTGGCGTTTCCTATTGATGTGGATCGGTGGCTTCGGCGTGGTCACCATCGCTGTGCTGGCCTTGCCCTTCCTGCGAATCGGCGGCCTGCAGCTGTTCAGCCTCGACCTCTCGCCCAACTCGGCCAAATTCGTGCCGCGGATCACCGAAGTGGTGAGCCAGATTGGCATCATCTATGCTGCGCTGACGGTGATCTGTGCGATCAGCTACTGGCTGGCCGGCATGGACAGTTTCGATGCCATCGGTCATGCGATGACAACACTGGCGACCGGCGGCTATTCCAGCCATGACTCCAGCATCGGCTTTTTCCAGAGCGCCACCATCGAGTGGCTGGCCGTGCTGTTCATGACGTTGGGCGCCATGCCCTTTGGGCTCTATATCGTCGCGTTGTATGGTCGCCCTGGCGCATTGTTCCGCGACGACCAGGTGCGCCTGTTTCTCGGTATCATCGCCGGCAGCATTCTCCTGCTGCTGCTCTGGCGCATGCTGAAGCACGATATCGAATTCTGGCGTGCCCTGCGGGAAGCCGCTTTCGTGACCGTCTCGGCCATCACTACCACCGGCTTCACCAGCCATGATTTCTCGCTGTGGGGCGGTTTCGCCGAAAATATCGTACTGCTGCTGATGCTGATCGGCGGTTGCACCGGATCGACCGTCGGCGGCATCAAGGTGTTCCGCATCCTTGCCATGTTCAAGCTGGTGCGCGCCCAGCTGCACCGGCAGATCTATCCGCATGGCACTTTCCGCATCACCTATAACGGTGAAAACATCTCCGACGCGGTACGGGCGGGCGTCGCCACCTACATCTTCATGTATCTCCTGCTGCTTACCGCATTGACGCTGGCGGTGGCGCTGTTCGGCCTCGACTTCCAGGAGAGCTTGGCCACTGCCGCCACGGCGCTGGGCAATGGCGGCCCCGGACTAGGACCCAGGATCGGGCCCTGCTGCACCTTCCGGGAGGTGCCCGACGGGGTGAAATGGCTGATGTCGTTCGGCATGCTGGCCGGACGGCTGGAAATCCTGATCCTGTTTATCCCGTTCAGCCGGGCATTCTGGCGCGCCTGACGGCCTCGCCGCTCCGACTTGTCACACCGCAGCCACGGCTTTGCCGCTTGAATGGCCATCTGCTTCTGGAAGGAGATGCCGCCGATGTCGAGTGAAGACCTGCATGCGCCCCGTGAACGCCTGCGCCCGAAGACGCTGGCCATGCATCAGGCCATCGTTTCGCTGATGGAAGAACTGGAAGCCGCCGACTGGTATCAGCAGCGGGCCGACGATTGCGACGATGCCGCGCTGAAAGCCATTCTGCTGCATAATATGCGCGAGGAGATCGAGCATGCCGCCATGGTACTGGAATGGCTGCGCCGGCAGAGCGAGGATTTCGACCGCGAGCTGAAGGAATACCTCTTCACCGACAAGGACATTGCGAAGTCAGAGGCCGAAGGCGATCACCACGATTAGAGAAACCCCTCTTTACGGATAGAGGGCCGCCCCGGATCACGGGACCTGAGCCGACCGCCGCGCCTCGTCCTGTGATTTCGGGCCGAACAGCATGTCCGGGTCGGCGGCCGGAAAGGTCAGGGTCACCTGGGTGCCGGCGCCCGGCTC
>CAYSCA010000039.1:0-4683 GCA_964429465.1 uncultured Rhodospirillaceae bacterium | reverse complement strand
TCGACGACAACGATGAAGAGGTCCTGCCCAGCAGCCTCAACCGTCACGGCGACACCCTGACGCGATGCCAGCGGGCGGATCAGCCGCACGACCCTGTCGATCGTCTCGCCGATTTCGGCGGCTTCGGCGTCGCGCGTATCGAAACCGCCGGCTTCCATCTTGGCAAGGTCGAGCAGGTTATTGATCAGTTCGAGCAGATGCTGGGCGCTGTCGTTTATATCGCCGGCGAACTCCACGTAACGGGAATTGCCCATCGGCCCGAAGCGCTCGTGGCGCAGGATGTCGGAAAAGCCGACAATGGCGTTCATCGGCGTCCGCAGCTCGTGGCTCATGTTGGCGAATTGCGCGGCGCGCGAGTTATTCACGTCCTCCGCATTGTGCAGGGCGATCGCCAATTCGCGGGTCATCAGCTTCAGCTGATTCTTGGCCGCCCGCTGGGAGCGGATCACCTGCTGCGCATAGACGATGATCGGCGTGGCGACCACGATTGTCACCAGCGCCGCGATAGCCAGTTCCGCGTTGCCAATCCGCGTCGCGAACAGCCAGCCGAACAGCAGATGGAACAGCACGGCGCCGGTTACCGCGATACCGACCAGCAGCGAGGCGGCGAACACCACATGGATGCGCCCCAGCCAACGGTCAGCGGCATTGAAATAGCGCAGCAGCCAATGCCGATCCGGTACAGTCATGGGGGATAGATACCGTTTTCCGCAGAGACAACGGCAAGTGGAAAATCGATAACCTGTCGGAAATGGCGAAGCCGGTTCCCGCTTACAGCCGGAAATCGCAACCGGCGGAAGACGGGGCTACCGGCGCTAGGGGGAATTCGCGGCGAGCGGTGCATTCGGCCTGCCCGTCAGGTCACCTTGCCCTGCGGTGCCGCCCTGCCCCTCGGCGGAAGGTGCGATCGGAAATTGCAGACGGATCGTGGTGCCCCGGTTGCTGCGGCTCTCGACATCCAGGCGGCCCTGGATTTGCGCGGCGAGATTGCGGTTGAGCTTCATGCCCGAATTCCGCCGGCCGAGATCGGGCATGCCGACCCCGTCGTCCGCGACCACGATCTCCGCATCGTCACCACGGCGGCGCAGCGTGATGCGGATGGTTCCGCTGCGCTCGCCAGGGAAAGCATGCTTCAGTGCGTTGGTCAGGCATTCCAGCACGATCAGGGCGGCCGGCACGGCCTGGCGCAGCTCGACCTCGACCTTGTCGGTATGGCATTCCACCGTGATCGCATGCTCCGGCGGCACGATGCCGGGATTGTTGGTCATGGTCCGCAGGAAGGCTCCGAGGTCCAGGTGAGTATACTCCGCAGAGTTGTAAAGCAGACTATGCACCTCGGATATCGCCCAGACCCGCTGCGCAATTTCCTGAAGCATGACTCCGGGATCGACCGGATTGCGGCTGCGCAGATGGATCAGTGCCTGGATCGTCTGCAGGTTGTTGTGAACCCTGTGGTTCATTTCCTTCAGCAGCGTTTCCTTCAGCTCCGCCATCTGCCGCGCCTCTTCCAGATGCCGCCGGTCGAATTCCGCTTCGCGGCGGGCCCGCTCGGCTTCGATCCGCCGGATCGCTTCGGTCAGCGCCAGATAGCCAAGCCCCGCCGACAGCACGAGAAACAGGGCGACCGCCGCCATGTCGCGGAGGACGGCCATCAGCAGCGCCTGCTGCGAGCGACCCGAGATTGCGTAGAGCGGCAGGTTACCGATTTTCCTGAAGGCGTAGAGTCGACCAACGCCGTCCATCCGGCCGGGCCCTTCGAAAATACCGGCATCTTCCTTCGAGATCGCCGTCATGACAGGTCCGTCGGGTAGCATCATGAACGCCGGGTCGGAGGGATTCGGGCGGACCAGCAGTTTGCCGTCGCTGCGCATCAGGAACGCCGCCGCATCGGCAGCCGGGCTGATCCCGGCAAGGAAATCGGTGAACTGCACGATGTCCGTCGCGGCCGTGACGATACCCCGGAAGCCTTCGCCGGAGAGGCGCCGGGCCATGATCAGCGTATCCCGTCCGGTGGCCTGCAACACGACGCGATCGATGAAAAGCGGTAAATCATTTTCACGCAGGGCCCGGAAATACTCGCGGTCTTCGATGCTGACCTGCAGCGGGAATTGCCTGCTGCCCGCTCTCATCCTGCCGTCCGCTTCGGCTACGCCCAGGCTGGTGCTGTATTCATAGCCGGCATCGAGAGCGCGCAGCCGGTTGTGCAGGTCGTGCTGCGTAATCTCCGGATGCTCGGTGATGATGCTGTCGACCTGGTTGAGCAGCAGTTTCTGGCTCTGGATGACCCGAAGCGCATATTCGCTGACCAGTGCGGCACTTTGCCTGGCCTCGGTGATCGCGGCTCTTTCCTTCTCCCGCCACAACTGGTGCGCCCAGATCATCGCCACCACGATCGGAGCAACAATCAGCCCGGCGCGCAGGCGACGCAGAGGCGGAGCATAAAGGCGGGTGCGCCAGGGCATGATTGTCCTCGGAGAGCGCACGGCGTCTTGCCATGCCAAATGAGAGAGGGTCAGACTAGCGGCTTTTCCTGCTGCGCATAAGCGGCAATTTGCCGTCTGCCGATCAGCAGCATCTCACCCGGACTGCCAATACTTCTCAGATAGCGAATGCTGTCAGCAGCAGGCGACACGCTGGCTTCCTCGCATCGCTCGCCGCACGCGCAATCCTGCACTGTACTGGCCGGAGAGAGGAAGTCTGCTCACAAAGCACCCTGCGGTTTAAGCCCCGGATTCCGGTAAGGAAACCTGGCAGATCCGCGGCCGTGCCACGTTTTTGTCGCAGGCAGATAACGAAGTGATCACCCCTCTGACGGAAAACTGCGATTTATGGTGCGGCAAGCAACAACGATGTGGGGGAAATGTCATGCTGTACCGCGTCGTTTATCTCAGTTCTGCCCTGCAGCATTTTGGCCTGGTCGATCTCGACCTGCTGCTCACGGCCGCCCGCCGCCGCAATATCCGCGACAATGTCACCGGCCTCCTGCTCCATGACGGAGAGCACTTCATCCAGGCGCTGGAAGGCGAGGAAGTCATCCTGCGTCATCTGATGCGGCGCATCGAGGCCGATCCGCGCCATGGCGGCCTCAGCTATCTGGCTGCGGGTCAGATCGGCAATCGTCTGTTCGGCCGCTGGGCGATGGCATCGGGCCGCGCTGCGCCGGGCAGCATCCCGGCCATGGTGGACGCGATCAGGGTCAGCCAGAACGGCACCTCGGAGATCGCGATGATGATGCTGAAGATCTTCATGCGCGACATGCGGCCGGAACGCCCGGTCCTGCCGCCGCTGCGGCAGCCGGCCGCCCCGTCGCGACGCACGCGGCCGGAATTGACGGCGCAGCTTTAGCGGCGATTTAGCGGCGACTATCGCTTCGCCGCCGGATCGTCATAGCGATGCATGCAGCCCCAGGGATCGGTGATGCTCCACGAGCCATCGGCTTCCGGCCGCGCATAGAGCGGCCCGACCGGCACCTTCCCGTGCCCGCCGGGCAGGTCGAGCATGTAGGTCGGCTGCGCCAGGCCGGAAACCCTGCCGCGTAGCGACGCTACCAGCTTCTGCCCCTCTTCCAGGCTGACGCGGAAATGCGCAGTGCCGCGGGCGAGGTCGCCATGATGCAGGTAATGCGGCTTGATGCGGTTGGCGACCATCGCCCTGAAAAGAGCGGTCAGCGCCTCGGGGCTGTCGTTCACGCCACGCAGAAGCACCGACTGCCCCAGCACCGGGATGCCGGCATCCACCAGGCGGGCGACGGCGGCCCGCGCCTCCGGCGCGAACTCGGCGGCATGATTGGCGTGCAGCAGCAGCCAGACCGGCTTCGCGCCTTTCAGCGCATCGATCAGCGCCGGCGTGATGCGTTCGGGATCGACCACCGGCACCCGGCTGTGGATGCGGATGATGCCGAGATGCGGAATGGCGTTCAGCCTGGCTATCACCTCGCCCAGACGGCGCGGCGACACGATCAGCGGGTCGCCGCCGGTCAGGATCACCTCCCAGATTGCCGGATGCTGCGCGACATAGTCGATGGCGGCATCGAGCTCCCTGCCCGTCAGGCCCTTCGATCCGTTCTTGACGCTGCTGGGCCCCACCATCTCGCGCCGGAAGCAGAAGCGGCAATAGACCGGGCAGACATTGACCAGCTTCAGCAGCACCCGGTCGGGGTAGCGGTGCACGATGCCCGGCACGGGGCTATGGGCAGCGTCGCCGATCGGGTCGGCCAGTTCATGCGGGTGGGTATCCAGCTCGGCTGCATCGGGCAGAAACTGGCGGGCGATCGGATCATGCGGATCGCGAGGATCGATCTGTGCCTGGAGGTGCGGGGTGACGGCGACGGCAAATGTCTCGGCGACTTTCTTCAGTGCCGCAACATGGCCGTCCCGGTCGCGCTCCTCCGCCCCCATCGCGGCTATCCCTTCGCTGCGACGATCGGCCAGAAATCGGCGGCCTTCAGGCTGGCGCCGCCGACCAGCGCCCCATCGACATCGGCCACGCCCATCAGCTCCCTGGCGTTATCCGGCTTGACCGACCCGCCGTAGAGAATGCGGAAGCCCGCGCCGGTATCGAAGCGCGCCATCAGGTCCTTGCGGATCGCGGCATGTACTTCGGCCACCTGCGCGGTCGTCGGGGTGCGGCCGGTCCCGATCGCCCAGACCGGCTCATAGGCCACCACGGTGTTCGCCGCCGTCG
>CAYSCA010000038.1:0-20431 GCA_964429465.1 uncultured Rhodospirillaceae bacterium | reverse complement strand
ACGCCGGCTCGATCCCTGCATGTCGGAAGTCTTCTCCTGGGCCGATATCCCGCGCGCGCATACCAAGATGTGGAAGAACCAGCACAAGCCGGGCAACATGGCCGTGCTGGTGAGCGCCAAGCTGCCAGGCCTGCGCACTGTTGAAGACGCGATCGAAGCGGGCAATTCTTAAGACCCTCTCGACGCTGACGGGCTGGCAGGAGAAGTCCTGCCAGCCGCTTTTTTCCTAATTGAGATCACGCCATGTCTGCTGCCGCGAAGCCTGCCCCTGCCAACGAAACCCTGCTGATCGACGATCTGCTGCCGACCTGTTCGGCGGCCCTGAAAGCCGCCGAACAACTGCTGGGCAGTGCGACTGCCGCGGTGGCGCAGCAGGTGCGCGGCGCCGACGGGCAGATCGACGCCACCAAGCTCGAGGAAGAGCAGTTCGCCACCCATGGCCTCGCCTGGCTTGCCACCTATGCCGCAACGCTGAAGGAGACGCTGCACTGGGCCGAACGGCTGCAGCAGGATGGCAAGCTGCGCGAACTGGAACTGCTGATCCTGCAGGCCGGTTTCGGCGAATATCTTGCGCAGATGGCCGGCGGCATCCCGATGAGCCAGGTCGAGGTCTGCCGCCTGGCCGATCTCGGTGTGGCGGATGACGCACAGCGCGCCTTCCGCGGCGCCCCCCCGGTGGAGAAGCTGATCCGCAGCGGCAATACCAGCGACGCGCGCAGCCGCATTGCCGCGCTGATCCGCGACGGCCTCTCGACCGGCGATTTCGGCGCACTCGGCCTCGACGAGACCATGGCCATGGTCCGCGAGCAGTTCCGCCGCTTCGGCGAAGACAAGGTCGCGCCCTTCGCCCATGAGTGGCATCGCAAGGACGAATTCATCCCGATGGAGATCGTACAGGAGATGGCCGAACTCGGCGTCTTCGGCCTGACCATCCCGGAGGAATACGGCGGTCACGGGCTGGGCAAGATGGCCATGTGCGTCGTCTCGGAAGAACTGAGCCGCGCCTATATCGGTGTCGGCTCGCTGGGCACCCGGGCGGAGATCGCCGCCGAACTGATCCTGCGCGGCGGCACGGAAGAGCAGAAGCAGAAATGGCTGCCCAGGCTCGCCTCGGGCGAGACCCTGCCGACGGCCGTCTTCACCGAGCCGAATACCGGCTCCGATCTCGGCAGTCTGCGCACCCGTGCGGTAAAGGACGGCGACGTTTACAAGGTGACCGGCAACAAGACCTGGATCACCCATGCCGCGCGCACCGACCTGATGACGCTGCTGGCGCGCACCGATCCCAGCGAGAAGAGCTACAAGGGCCTTTCCATGTTCCTCGCCGAAAAACCGCGCGGCGACGATGCCAATCCCTTCCCGGCCAAGGGCATGACCGGCGGCGAGATCGAGGTGCTCGGCTATCGCGGCATGAAGGAATACGAGATCGGCTTCGACGGCTTCGAGGTGAAGGCCGAGAACCTGCTGGGCCAGCGCGAGGGCCAGGGCTTCAAGCAGTTGATGGAGACGTTTGAGTCAGCCCGCATCCAGACCGGCGCCCGCGCGCTGGGCGTGGCGCAATGCGCGCTGGAACTCGGCCTGAAATACGCCAACGAGCGCATCCAGTTCGGCAAGCCGATCTACAGCTTCCCGCGCGTGCACGGCAAGATCGCCTGGATGGTGGTGGAGACCATGCTCGCACGGCAGCTCTGCTATTTCGCCGCCCGTGAGAAAGACCAGGGCCGCCGCTGCGACCTGGAAGCCGGCATGGCCAAGCTGCTGGCCGCGCGCATCGCCTGGGCCAATGCCGACAACGCCCTGCAGGTGCATGGCGGCAACGGCTATGCCGAGGAATATCCGATCAGCCGCGTGCTCTGCGACGCGCGCATCCTCAACATCTTCGAAGGCGCGGCCGAGATCCAGGCCCAGGTCATCGCCCGCCGCCTGCTGGAACAGCGCAACGGCTGATCTTCGGGCTAGATGAAATCCATGCTGGTTGGATTGCTGCCGCAGACCAGCACGGCGACGCGCTCGTTGCGCTCAGGCTTGTAGGCACCGCAGAGCAAAGCCGCGAAAGCGGCCGCGCCGCCCGGCTCGGCCACGAGGCGCAGCTTGTCCCACAGCGCCACCTGCGCCGCGCGGATGGCCCCGTCCGGCACCAGGACGGATTCGGCGACATGTTTCTGCGCGATCGGAAACATCAGGCCGCCGATCTGCTTCGGCGCCAGCGAGTCCGCGGCAATGCCGCCGGCCGGCGCCTCCACCGGCCGGCCGGCCTTCAGCGCCATATGCAGCGTCGGCGCCGCCTCCGGCTCCACGGCGACGACCTTCACCCGGCCGGCATACCAGGCCGCGATGCCGCCGATCAGGCCGCCGCCGCCGACCGCTACCAGCAGGGTTTCGACATCCGGCTCCTGCTCTTCCAACTCGCACCCCACACCACCCTGGCCCAGCAACGTCTCGGGCTGGTCATAGGCATGCACGGCGATGGCACCGCTTTCGGCCAGCCAGGCCTCGGAAGCTGCCAGGGCATCGGCATAACGATCGCCGCCGACCACCAGATCGGCGCCATAGGCTTTGATCCGCGCGATCTTCATGGGGGCTGCGATGCTGGGCACGAAGATCTTGGCCGGCGTCTTCAGCACCATCGCGGCATAGGCGACGGCGGCACCATGATTGCCGCCTGACGCCGCCACCACGCCCGCCGGCGGCACCGGTCGGCGCAGCAGATGGGCGAAAGCGCCGCGCGGCTTGAACGATCCTGAATGCTGCAGGAGTTCCAGCTTGAGCCGAAGCTGCGGCAGGGTCAGGCCGAAATCGACGCCCGCCACCGCGATCACGGGGGTGCGTCGGATATAAGGTGCCACCAGCCGATAGGTCTCGGCGATGGCGGATCGGTCAATGGCGAGGGACGTCATGGGGGGCACACCACGGAAAGAAGATCGTTGACTTATAATTAGGAAATTGGCTAATTGGCAATATGCTGCTGCAAGTTTTTCGCGCCCTGGCCAGCGACAAGCGGCTCGCCATCCTGGAATGGCTGCGCGACCCACGGGCTCATTTCCCGCCCCAGAAAGATGGTGATCTGGTGAAGGACGGCGTCTGCGGCCTGCTGATCGCGGAAAAACTGGGGGTCAGCCAGCCAACGGCCAGCGAACACCTGCGCATCCTCACCCAGGCCGGCCTGCTGCAGGGCAAGCGGATCAAGCAATGGATCTTCTACCGGCGCAACGAGGCCGCGATCGCCGCCCTGCGGCAGGGCCTGCACGATCTCTGACCCCTCGCGGCAGATTGCCGCTGCCAGGGTGTTGGACCCCTCGGCCGGGGCGCTATATCCTTCGTCCATGCAAAGTTTCGTCAATGCGCTGATCCCGGTCTTCGCCGTCGCCACATTCATGGTGCTCTGCGTCGGGATTTACGCGCTGTTCCGGGGCGGGCGCTTCAATCGCTCCTATTCCAACCTGCTGATGCGCTGGCGCATCCTGCTGCAATTCATCGCCATCATCCTGATCGCGGTGGCGAGTTTCGCCTTCCGCTCCTGAACGACGACCATGGTCAAGCTGGACAAGATCTATACCCGCGGCGGCGACAAGGGCATGACCTCGCTGGGCAACGGCGAGCGGGTGCCGAAGCACGACCTGAGGGTCGAGGCCTATGGCGCGGTGGACGAAGCCAATGCGGCCATCGGCCTCGCCCGGCTGCATACCGGCGAAACCGGCGGCGACCTCGACGCCATGCTGTCGCGGATCCAGAACGACCTTTTCGATCTCGGCGCCGATCTCTCGACGCCGGAGGATGAAGAGGACAGCCGCCGCCGGCCGGCCCTGCGGGTGGCCCAGGTCCAGGTCGACCGGCTGGAGGCCGAGATCGATGCGATGAATGCCAGGCTCGGGCCCCTGACCTCCTTTGTGCTGCCCGGCGGCAGCCCGGCGGCAGCCTATTTGCATCTCGCCCGCACCATCGTCCGGCGGGCCGAACGGCTGGTCACCGCCCTGCAGGATGCCGAAAGCATCAATCCGGCGGCACTGACCTATATCAATCGTCTCTCCGATCATCTCTTCGTGGCGGCCCGTCATGCCAACCGTGGCGGCGCCAGCGACGTGCTCTGGGTTCCGGGTCTCAACCGCGGCTAGGCAAATCAGCCCGGCAAAAACTGCCGCCGGGGACCGGGGGAAGCAAAGCCACGGCAGAAGTTGCCAGCTCCCGGACAAGCATCCTTCTTTGAATATCAATGATTTAACGCCTGCGTGAAAACTGGCACGCCGTTTGCTCCTCCTCAGGCAAATCGGTTTCCAAGCCAGGAGGCAGCGTTATGTCCATCAGTGGTTCCTTGCAGACGGCGATCACCGGCCTGAGCGGCCAGTCGACCGCGATCAGCTACATCTCCGACAACGTCGCGAATGCGAGCACCATCGGCTACAAGAAGGTGGAGTCGCGCTTCCAGACGCTGATCACCAATTCCAGCGCCCAGGCGAATACCCACTCGCCCGGCGGCGCGCTGAACCAGCCCTTCTTCGCCAACAATGCCCAGGGCGCGATCCAGCAGGTGTCGTCCACCACCTCGATCGCGATCGTCGGCGGCGGCTTCATTCCGGTCTCGAAGAAGAACGGCAACGACTCTGCTAGCGGCCTGCCGACCTTCGAGACGACCTCCTATTTCACCCGCGTCGGCGACTTCAACCAGAACAGCGACGGCTACCTGGTGAACTCCTCGGGCTACTTCCTGCGCGGCTGGCCGATCGATCCGGTAACCGGAGAGGTCGACTCTTCGGCCACCGAAGAGGTCCGCGTCTCCAACCTGCTCGACGCGCCGGTCGCCACGACGCTGGTTGACTACGCCGCGAACCTGCCGTCCAACGTGACAAATTCGTCCGGCACGACGCCGGCAACCCTGCCGGCCAGCTCGATCCAGATCTTCGACGCGCTCGGCAATGCCCGCACCCTGGATCTGGAATGGACCCGTATCGACACCAATACCTGGACGCTGGAAGTCACTGCCACCGGTGCCGCAACCTCCAGCTTCGGCCCGGCAACCGTGGTCTTCGGTGCGTCCGTGGGCACTGACGTGGTGGACCCTGGAACGATTTCCAGCTTGTCCACCGTGGCCGGCGGCGCCGGCACCGGCACGATCACCGCTTCGACCGCAGGTGCGATCAACGACGACGCATCGTTCAGCTTCGATCTGGACTACGGCGCGGGAACGCAGACTGTCCGCCTCGATCTCGGCTCTTACGGCAATTCGATCGGCACCACGCAATATGCCGGCGATACCCTGACGCTGAACAACTTCAGCCAGAATGGCGTGCCGCAAGGCAACTTCAAGAACCTGACGATCGATCAGGACGGCTTCGTGTCGGTCACCTTCGACAATGGCAATGTTAAGGAGTTCTACCAGATTCCGGTGGCCAAATTCCGAGACCCGACCGAACTGGACCGCGTGCCCGGCAATGCCTTCGTCGAGACGCCGAGCTCCGGTTCCGCCGTGCTGTCGCAATCGGGAGCCAGCGGCGCCGGCGATTATGTCTCGGCTGCCGTGGAAGGTTCCAACGTGGATATCGCGGAGGAATTCTCCAAGCTGATCGTCGCCCAGCGTACCTACTCGGCCAATGCCAGGCTGATCACCGCCTCCGACGAACTGCTGCAGGAAACCATCAATATCCGCCGCTAACTGACCTGAGCGCCGGGCGGCCCTGCCGCCCGGCGGTTCACCTGACCGGGCCGCGTCGAAAGCGCCGCCGGCAGAAGCAAAGGATAGAGTGTCATGTCGCTGGGCGCCGCCCTCAATGTTGCCGTCAACGGTCTTGCCACGCTGCAGGCGCAGACCCGCATCGTTTCGGGCAACGTCGCCAATGCGCAGAACCCGAATTACAGCCGCAAGGTTGCCACCCTCACCACGCCGTCGGCCGAAGGCCTGCCCCAGGCAGCCCTGATCTCCGGCATTACGCGCGTCGCCAATGCCGAGATCCGGCAGGATATCTACGAGGCGACAGCCGATTTCGGGCGCCTGGACAAGCAGCTCGAATATTCACGCGGCCTTGCGGAAACGCTGGATGCCATGAATGTGACAGGCGGCCAGCCCACCCTGCTGACGCTGATGACCCGCTTCGAGGATGCCTGGAAACAGCTCGAGGCCACGCCGGAAAACAACGATCTGCGCAACCAGGTGGTCATGCGCGGCGTCGAGCTAACCGCTGAAATCCGGCGGCTCAACGGCCTGCAGTCGCAGCTGCAGACCCGCGGCCGGGAAAGCATCGAGCTCGACATCGAGGACATCAACGCCGCCAGCCTCGAGATCGCCAGTCTCAATACCCAGATCGCCTCGCAGCTCGCCGGCGGTTCGCCGGTCGGCGAACTGGAGGACCTGCGCGATGCTGAAGTGGCCAAGCTGGCCGACAAGGTGGGCATTCGCACGCTCACCAACGATCGCGGCGAGTTGTTCGTCTATACCGAAGGCGGCGTGCAGATCGTCGGCACCACGGCGCAGCAGTTCGAATACGATCCGCTGACCAACGAAATCACCACGGTCGGCGGCACCGCAGTCCTGAACGACGGCTTCCTGGACGGATCGATCCGCGCCTCGCTGGACTACATGGACGACAGTGCGACCGCCCTCGCCGACCCGGATGCCAATGTCGGCATGCTGGCGAAATACTTCAACCAGCTCGACTCGCTTGCCGCCAACCTGGCGACTGTGGTCAACGATGCCTATGACGATCCCAATACGGCCGCAACCGAGCAGTTCTTCGCGACGCCGACGGCGGACGCAGAAGCCGGCGATATCGCCGTCCTGGCAGCGCTGGTCACCACCCCGACCAACCTGGACGCCACCCGCGCCGGCGCGGTGCAGCAGGCCCTGCGCAACACCACCCTCACCTCTGCCGAGGTAAACCGCGCAACCGATCCCAACGGACTGGTCATCGGCAACCTCAACATCTTCGGCCTTGCCAACGGCATACTCGCCCATCATGCGCGCAATGCCGCCCAGAACGAGAGCAACCGCGACACCGCCGAGCGGCTGGAGCATGCGCTCGACCAGAAGCTGCGCAACCTGACCGGCGTCAACATCGACGACGAGCTTGCGCAATTGCAGCTTCTGACCAACAATTACGGTGCACTCGCAAACGTGATGACCACCATCACGCAGATGTTTGACACTCTGGTCAACATCGGGAGGTAAATCATGGTAGCCCTCGTCGGAACCACGCAATTCGCGCTGCAGCTGGACGTCACCCGCAGCATCCGGCTGCTGAACCTGCAGCTCAACCGGCAGAACCAGCAGCTCGGCTCCGGCCGCATCGTCGACGGCCTGATCGGCGTCTCGTCGCAGGCCCTGGAACTGGGCCAGCTGAAGTCGCAGCTGGGCACGGTCGACAATTACAAGGCCGGCGTCCAGACCGTGCAGAACCGCGTCGATATCTACGCCTTCACGATCGAGGAGATCATCGATCTCGCCACCGAGGCGCAGGACACGATGATGAAGAACCGCGACCCGTTCTTCGCCGCCACTGCCGCCCCGCGCGCCCAGGCGGAAGTGCTGCTTGATCGCCTCGGCAATCTGCTGCAGGTCAAGGACGGCGACCGTTTCCTGTTCGCCGGCACCAATTACACGCAGAATCCGATCAACGGCTCTCTGTCGCAGCTGGGAACCGTCTACCCCGCCGGCGCGGTGCCGGGCGGCGCCTTCACCCCGATTACCGCCATCGCCGACTTTCCTGCCGGCCCGGGCGGGGAATACGCCGACGAGACGGCATTCTTCCTCAATCCCGCGACGCCGGCGACCTACGACGATTTCTTCGATACCTCCAGCACCGCGCTGTATTCCGACGACGCGGAACAGGTGACCTATGGCGTGGCCGCCGCCGAATCGGGTTTCCAGCGTCTGGTCGATGCGATCATCCGCTTCCGCGACGCGACCGCCGATGTCACGACTGCTCCGGCGACCTACGAAGCGCGCATCGATGACGCCCGCGACCAGGTGCTGGCGGCGCTGACCGACCTGAAGTCGATCGCCTCCCGCAACGGCTACAAGCAGCAGCAGCTCAAGGAAATCCAGCAGCGCCATGACCGCACGATCGACGTGCTGAAGACCCGGATCGGCGGGATCGAGAATGCCGACATCGCGGAGGTCTCCGTCAATATCAAGAATCTGCAGACTTCGCTGGAGGCGAGCTACGTGATCACCCGCGACAGTCTGCAGCTCTCGCTGGTGAACTTCCTGCGCTAGGCATTTTTAGGGGTTTTCCGCCGCAGCCGGCGTTCCGCCGGTTGCGCCGCGCCGCCCATCCCCTATATTCCGGCCCGGAGACAGGCGGGCCATGCAGATCCAGCTCTACAATACTCTCACCCGGCAGAAGGAAGCCTTCGTTCCGCGCGATCCGCAGCGGGTGACGATGTATGTCTGCGGCCCGACCGTCTACAATTTCGCCCATATCGGCAATGCGCGCCCGGCGGTCGTGTTCGATACGCTCTACCGGCTGCTGCAGAAGACTTTTCCGGAGGTCGTCTACGCCCGCAACGTCACCGACGTGGATGACAAGATCAACGCCACCGCCAAGGCCGAGGGCGTGCCGATCGGCACGATCACCGACCGGTATCTGGCCGCCTATCATGCCGACATGGGCGCGCTCGGCGTCCTGCCGCCCAGCATCGAACCCCGGGTAACCGCACATATCGACGCCATCATCGCGATGATCGAACGGCTGATCGCCAATGGCCATGCGTATGAAGCGGATGGCCAAGTCCTGTTCCATGTACCCTCGTTCTCGGCCTACGGCCAGTTGTCGCGCCGCGACCGCGACGAGATGATCGCCGGCGCCCGCGTCGACGTCGCGCCCTACAAGCGCGATCCGGCCGATTTCACGCTGTGGAAACCGTCGCCGCCCGACATGATCGGCTGGGACAGCCCCTGGGGACGCGGCCGGCCGGGCTGGCATATCGAATGCTCGGCGATGATCGAACGCAGTTTCGGCGTCGAGCCGCTCGACATCCATGGCGGGGGCCACGATCTGATCTTTCCCCACCACGAGAACGAGATCGCCCAGAGCACCTGCGCCCATGACGGCAAGCTGTTCTGCCGCACCTGGCTGCATAACGGCTTCGTCAACATCAATGCCGAGAAGATGTCGAAGTCGCTGGGCAACGTCACCCTGGTGCATGACCTGCTGTCGCTGGCGCCGGGCGAAGCCCTGCGTCTTGTGCTGCTCTCTGCCCATTACCGCCAGCCGCTGGACTGGACCGAAGCCACCGTGAAGGACGCGAGGGCCCAGCTTGACCGGCTGTATCGCGCGCTGGACGGCTTGCGCGACGTGCAGGCCGCGCCGTGCACCGCGCCGGAGGCTTTCCTGTCAGCCCTCGCCGACGACCTGAATACGCCGAAGGCGCTGGCCGAACTGCATCAGATCGCCAATGCCGCCAACAAGACGGCCGATCAGGCCGAGCGCGCGCGGCTGAAATCCGAATTGCTGGCGGCCGGCTGGCTGCTGGGGCTTCTGCAGCAGGACCCTGCCGCCTGGCTGAAAGGCGCCGTGGACAGGGCCGATATAGACCCGGCCGAGATCGAGGCGCTGATCCAGGCCCGCAAGCAGGCTCGCGCCCGGAAGGACTGGGCCGAATCCGACCGCATCCGGAACGATCTGGCGGCCCGCGGCATTCTGCTTGAAGACAAGGCGGGCGAGACCACATGGCGCGTGGCGTCGTAGGGCGGTGGGCATGAGCGAGGATATCCGCAAGGTGCAGGATGAGATCGTCGAGGATTTCTCGGTCTTCGACGATTGGATGGAGCGTTACAAGTTCCTGATCGATCTCGGCCGGTCACTGCCACCCTACCCCGACGCGCTGCGGACCGACGAATGGCGGGTCAAAGGCTGCATCAACCGCGCCTGGCTGCATGGCGAGGCGCGCGACGGCAAGGTCTATTACCAGGCCTCCAGCGAATCCGAAATCGTCGCCGGACTGATCGCATTGCTGCTGAAGGTCTATTCCGGGCGCACGCCGCGCGAGATCGTCGACAATCCGCCGGATTTCCTGCAGCGCATCGGCGTATGGGAAAACATCACGTCGAACCGGATCAACGGCCTGAACGGCATGATTGCGCTGATCCAGACTGTCGCCAAAGGCGAACTGAAGGCGGCCTAGACGCTCTCTTTCCGCCCGGCCTCGATCTGGTCGATCGCCTTCACGACCGCCTCGAAGGGCAGCATCACGGCATTATGACGGGCTTTATGCTCGCGCACCGGAACCAGCACTTCGAGATCGGCAAAAGCTTCGCCGGGCGGCGGGCCATTCTCCTTCAGCATCGCCCGCATGGTTTCCGCCAGCCGCCGCAGGGTCGCCACATCCTGGCCGACGATATGCCGCCCCAGGATCGAGGCGGCTGCCTGGCCGAGCGCGCAGGCGCGCACCTGCTGGCCATAGGCTGTGACCCGTCCGTCGGCCAGCTTGAGATCGACGGTGATCCGGCTGCCGCAGAGCGGGCTATGCTGGGTTACCGTGGCATCGGCGTCGGGCAGGCGCTCGGTCTGGCCGATATGTGCCGCAAAATTAAGGATTTTCTCGTTATACAGGGCGTTCAGCATGGTGATCCCGGCGGCTCGGCTTGATGCCCGGGCCACCCGACGATATATAACGGCCCATCTTTAAAGGGCAATCGGGACGGAGCGGCCCAGATATCCTCTGACCGGCCCATCCGCAGGAGCAAGTCGTGTTCGCCAAGCGCATCTCTGTCGAGCAGGTCGAAGAAGGCAATGAGTTGGCACCGAAATTCGATGCCGACGGCCTGCTGCCCTGCGTCACCACGGATGCCGATAGCGGCGAAGTGCTGATGCTGGGCTACATGAATGAGGAGGCGCTGAAGCGCACCATCGAAACCGGCGAGGCGCATTACTACAGCCGCAGCCGCAAGGTGCTGTGGCACAAAGGTGCCACCTCCGGCCTGGTGCAGAAGGTCACTGAGCTGCGCATCGACGATGACCAGGATGCCGTCTGGCTGCGGGTGAAGATCCCCGGCGACGCCTCCTGCCATGTCGGCTACCGCTCCTGCTTCTACCGCTCGGTCCCCACCGGACAGTCCGGCGACAAGCCGGTGGAGCTGACCTTCGAGGAGAAGGAAAAGACCTTCGATCCGAAGGCGGTTTACGGCGACGCGCCGAATCCGACCATCCTGTAAGGAATTGCCGGCCGCAGGGCGGCCGGCTTCGCGCACATCACCCCGAATGGGGACATAAAATATTATCGCTCAGGTTGTCCTTCTGCTGCCCCGCATTACCAAGAAGTAATGCCCGATTCCGTGCTATAGCCATTCTATGCTCGGGGAAAACGTTGGCAACGTAACAAGATGACGAACCCGCCGCCCAAATCCGTTCTCGGCAAAATCGGCGACTACCTGTTCGGCGAAGATGAGGAGCCGACGCAGAAGCGACCGAAGGTCAGCCGCGTCGTCGCCGGTACCCCCTCTGCCGGAAGCCCCGCAGTGGCACCCGCCATAACGAGCCTTCCGGAACGCATGCCTGCCGGTACGCTGCAGCTGATCGGGCTGGGCGGCATCCAGCAGGTGCTGGGCGACCGCTGGGCGGAACGCAGTGAGCAGATTCTGCGCCTCGTCGAGGGTGTCTTCCGCCGCAAGCTGGATGTCACGGACGCCTTCTACCGGATCGACGAAGAGAATTACCTGATCCTGTTCACCCGGCTCGGCCGCCGCGAAGCCGAGTTCAAGGCCAAGGTCATTTCGGATGAGATCCAAAAGCTGGTGGTCGGCGAATTGCCGCCCGGCCAGGATGTCATCGTTTCGTCGAGCGTCACCGAGGTCGATCGCAGCCTGGTGCTCGACAAGATGAATTCGCTGTCCGAACTGGTGGATTACGTCCGTGCCGCCGGCGGGCCGAGCACCGAGGACGGGAATGTCACCTTCTTCCACCAGGGCGCCGAGGCCGATCCGGAAACCGCCCCCGCAGCGCAGGCGGTAGTCGGCGAGGGCCCCGACCTGGCCGATCTGGACCAGTCGCTGGCCGGACTGTTCCAGAAAAAGACGGTGGCCGCCTTCCTGAAGGAATGCCGCGCCGGTTTTTATCCGTTGTTCAGCGTGAAGCGACGCTCGTTCTCGTCATACCACGCTGCGGTGATCCATGTACCTTCGAGCCAGGCGGCCCACAGCGTCTCCGATCCTTTCCTCGAAAATCCGGAAGAGCTGCCGTTCCAGCTCGATCGCTATGTCCTCACCACCGGCCTGCTCGGCGTCCATCGCATGCTGACCAGCGGGCGCCGCGGCATCGTCGTCATGTCCGTCACCTATGACACCCTGGCGCAGGCGAAACTGCGCGACACCTATTTCGCGCGGCTCAAGGAAGTTCCTGCCGGCGTTTCGAAATTCCTCGGCGTCAGTGTCCGCAACATCCCGCCCGGCACGCCGGCCAGCCGGATCTCCGAGGTCATGGCCTATGTGCAGCCGTTCTGTGCCACACGCTTCCTGCGGATCGCACCCGACAGCCGCCTGATCGACCTCTATGCCGGCACCGGCTGCCACGGTTTCAGCACCTGGATGCCCGAAGAGGAGACGGACATGGCCAAACGGCTGAATCTGCTTTCCACCTTCACCAAACGCGCTGCTTTGCACCGGATGGAATGCGTGCTGACGGATGCAATGAGCCACGACGACGTTTCGACGGCGATTGCCGGCGGCTTCACCTACTTCTCCGGCGACGCCGTCGCCGCCATGATCGAGACGCCGGGCTTTGTCGACGGCCTGCGCGCCGATCACATCCTGCGCCAGATCGGCAACGCGGGCTCCGGCTCGGCTCAGGCCCCGAGCACGCCGTAAGGATAGAAGCGGACCGGCTGGCCAGGTTCCAGCCGCAGCAGGTCTTCGGGCAATTCGATCACGCCATCGGTACGGGTAAGCGAGGTGATCACGCCCGCGCCGTCGACGGGATATTTCTCTGCCCGCCAGCCGCCCTCCCCGTCATCAGTCAGCGACACCCGCACCCATTCGCGGCGATCCGCCTTCTTCCTGTAGGCAAACCCCGCCGTCACCGGGAAGCCGCGTGGCGTTTCCGGATCGGCGCCCGCCAGGAGCTGGAGCAGCGGCCGCGCGAAGAAGCCGTAGGTGAGCATGGCCGCCACCGGATTGCCGGGCAGGCCGAAAAACGGTACCCCCCCGATCTGCCCCAGCGCCACCGGCCGGCCCGGCTTGATCGCCAGCCGCCAGAAATGCAGCCGGCCACCGCCGGCTTCGATCGCGGCCTTTACATGATCTTCGTCGCCGGTGGACACGCCGCCCGAGGTCACGACCGCATCGTGCGATGCCGCTGCTTCGGCAAACACTTTTGCGATGCGTTCGCGCCGGTCCGGCTGGATGCCAAGATCGCTGACCCTGCAGCCCGCGGCTGTCAGCAGGGCGCCCAGCAGCGGCCGGTTGGCATCATAGATGCCGCCCGGCGGCAATGCGCTGCCGGCCTCCTGCACTTCGTCGCCGGTCGAAAGCAGGGCGACCCGCAACGGCCGCCGCACCTGCAACTCGCCAAGACCGGCAGCCGCCGCAAGCGCAAGGTCAGCCGCCTTCAGTATCCGCCCCTCTGGCAGGACCGTCTCCGCCTGGCGGATATCCTCGCCGGCCAGGCGGCGGTTGGCGCCAGGCCGGATGCCCGGCCGGATCGCCACGGTTTCGCCCGCGACAATGCAATCCTCCTGCATCATCACGGTATCCGGTGCCTGGCCTTCCCCGGCCGGCATCACTGCGCCGGTGAGGATACGGACCGCCGTGCCGCGCGGCTGCAGCGATGCGAATGGATGTCCTGCGGTGGCACGACCGATGACCGGCAGCCGGGTTTCCGCATCCTGCGACAGGTCGGCGTGATAGACGGCATAACCGTCAACCGCGGAGTTGTCAGCCGGCGGCACCGAAACGCGGGCGATCGCCGGAGCGGCCAGGATGCGGCCATGGCAGGAGGCCAGCGGCAGGGTTTCGATGCCGGCGACCGGCACCAGCCGCGCCTTGAGTTCGCTCAGCGCGACATCGAGCCGGGTCAGCGCGCCGCCATGGGCAAAGCAATCGTCACTCAGCTGCGCCAAGGCGCGCCTCGCTGCGGTTTGCCGGCTGCTTCATCCAGGCCCGGATAAAGTCCGCCACCTGCCTCGGGTTGTTGGCGTCCAGCAGCGGCACGCTCAGCGACGCAATGGCCGCATCGCTTGCCACCGCGATGATATGCCGGTCGTCCGGCTGCAGCATCGGCTTCCCGACCGATGCGCGCCAGACCTCGATCTTGGGATGCGGCGACGCCTTGAAGCCTTCCACCAGCACAAGGTCGACGGGGCTGAGCTTTGCCAGCAGATCCTCCAGCGTCGGCTCGGCCTCGCCGCGATGCTCGTGCATCAGGGCAAAGCGGCGCGCCGAGCTTACCAGCACTTCGCTGGCGCCGGCCTGGCGGTGCCGATACGAATCCTTGCCGGGCTGATCGACGTCGAACTCATGATGGGCATGCTTGATCGTGGAAACGCGCAATCCGCCCGCGACCAGCAGAGGAATCAGTTCGGCCAGCAGCGTGGTCTTGCCCGCGCCGCTCCAGCCGGCGATACCCAGAACCTTCATACCGGTTTTTTCTCCGCCGCTGCGGCCGCATCCCGTTCGGCGATGTAGTCATCAGTAGTGCGCACCAGCGGGCGCGGCGCGCCGACATAGGGATCGAGCTTGCTTTCACTCTGCGCGACGATCCGGCAGTCGCCGCACATGCGCATGCGCTCGACCATGTCGCCCTTGCCGTACATCCAGTGCTTGTTCTCGAGCTGCGCGATGATGCGCTCGATGGAGGACTTGGTGCCGAAGGGCTTGTTGCAGCGGATGCAGTGGAACGGCTCTTCCTCCTTCACGAGGCGCGGCGCGACGGCGGCGTCGGTGAAATTCAGCCGCGGCTCCAGTGCGATCACTTCCTCGGGGCAGGTATTGCGGCAGAGCCCGCATTGCACGCAGGCATCTTCGGTGAAGGTGAGGCGCGGCCGCTCGGTATCGTCGCTGAGGGCACCGGTCGGACAGGCGGAAACGCAGGACAGGCAGAGCGTGCAACCATCCGTATTGATCTGCAGATTGCCGAACGGCGCGCCCGGCGCGAGCGCCACGGTATCGACCGGAGCAGGTGCCACCTTGTGGAGATGGCGGAAGGCGAGACGGGCGAGATCGCGACTGCGCCCCATCGGCAGGTAGCTGGCACCGCCCGGCCCTTCCCGCTGCGGCAGGGCCGCCAGCGCCGCGCCGAACTGATCCGGATCGTCGGTCTCGATCAGGCCAAGGCGACCGCCTTCGAAGCCCAGGCCGGTCAGCACATTCTCGGCCAGCGCCATCTGCTGCGCCAGGCCGCCGAGATCGTCCTTGCGCCGCGCCGGTGCCAGCACGCGCACATCGGCCGCGCCATAGGCGAAAGCGGAGGCGAAGAACGCGATGCCGCATTCGGATACAGCATGCACGGCCAGCGGCAGCACGCGGGCCGGCAGGCCGTCGCCATGGCGCGCCAGCGCATCGATCAGCGGCGCGCCATGCTTTTCGTCATGCACCAGCAGGACAGCCTGGCGGCCGCCGGCTTCCCGATAGGCCAGCAGCAGCGCGCGCAGCTGCTCGGTCAGCGTCGCCGCCGGCGGCAGGCGGAAATCGGCAGCCCCGGTCGGGCAGACCGCGCCGCAATTGCCGCAACCGCCGCAGATGTAAGGATCGAAAACGACATAGTCGCCGGCCGGCGTGATCGCGCCGGTGGGGCAGACATCGAGGCAGCGATTGCAGCCGGTTTTCTGCGACCGCGAATGGGCGCAGATCTCGGGATGATACTCGACGTATTTCGGCTTCTCGAAACTGCCGGCCAGGTCGGTCGCCTCGAACAGGGCACGCTGTACGGACACCGGGTCGTTCGGATCGGGACGCAGATAGCCGTCGCGCTTCTCATGCGCGGGGAACAGCGGCGTGCCGCCGGTAAGATCGATGATGATGTCACAGCGCGAGCTCGCGCCATCGCGTGCCGGCCCGAAAACCAGCTGCTGCCGCGAGGACGGCGACGGCAGCGCATAACCGTCGATCACCAGTTCGAAGGCGCCCAGATGGCCGCGCGCGCCGCTGATCCTCCCCTGCACGACCGGCAGGTCCATGCGCGGCTGCCCCGGCACGTCCCTGGGCCGGTCGAGCATGACGGTGACGTCGAGCCGGGTGCTGAGCTGCCGCGCCGCCGCGATGGCGCGCTCGTCCCGGCCATAGATCAGGGTCACGCCCTGCGAATTCATGGTGACCGCGGGCAGGCTCGGCACCGGCACGGCGGCCGCGGCGATCAGCGCGGCGATCTTCGGCGTTGCGGCCGCAGCTTCGGACGACCAGCCGCCTGTCTCGCGAATGTTGACATAGGTCACTGGCGCGTTGCTGCCGCGCTCCTCGCGCTGTTCCTCGAACAGGGCGCTTTCCTGGGTGCAGGCGACGGTGACCGGCTGGCCTGCCTGCACGGCTGCATGAAAACGCGCCAGTCCGGCACGGCAAAGCTGGGTGGCAATCTCGCCGGCGCCATGCGCACCACAGGCCTTCGCCAGCGCCTTGCCGTCCAGCGGCATGGTGTTCTCGCAATTGCACAGAAGGACGTGCTTCCCGTCCAATGGCATCGGCATTTCCATCCGGGCATTTGGCAAAATTGCTCCTAAAACTATAGTGTTGGGAGATCGGGAAAACCAGCGGGAGGTCCAGTTGCGCGCGCTCGTCTCCCTGGCCGCCCTGGCGCTGCTCGGCAGCCTGCCGGCCCAGGCCCAGCCTGCGCCAGCCGATGCGGCGCCGGAGCCGCCGAGCCTGGAGCGCGGTGCCGAACTCTGGGGGAAGTGCCGCGCCTGCCATACGCTGGAACCGCATGGCCGGAATATCGTCGGGCCGCGGCTGCATGGCCTGTTCGGCCGCCAGGCCGGCTCTCAGCCCGATTACCGCTATTCGGAGGCCATGAAGACGTCGGGGCTGATCTGGACCGAGCAGACGCTGGATGCCTATCTGGCGGCGACCCAGGATTTCCTGCCAGGCACCAAGATGTATGGCGGGCTGGCGATCGCACAGGACCGGGCCGATCTCATCGCCTGGCTGAAGCAGCAGGCCGGTGACGCCCGCTGATCCGTTGTTCCCTTTGAAACCGCCAATAATCCCCTTATAATCCGGCTGATAAGAGCTTGGGGAGGATACCGGAATGAAAGCCTTCATCGCCGGCCTTGTCGCCGCCCTCGTCGTCGCCGTTGGCGCTGCCATGATCCTGCAGACGGCCAACCGGACGGTGGACATGGCCTACACCACGCAATCCGCCCGGGTCAGTCCGGACATCCATCAGAACTGAACGGCTCCGCTCACCGCTTCGGCGGAATGAGTTCGCCGGTCTCGAGCGACCAGACTTTGATCACGGCATCATAGCCGCCCGAGACCGCACGCTTGCCGTCGGGCGTGAAGGCGACTGACCAGACCGGCTTGTCATGGCCGGTGAATTGCCGCAGCTGCCGCCCCGTACGCAGGTCCCACAGCCGCATCAGCCGGTCGCCACCGCCCGACAGCGCATAGCGGCCATCCTTGGAGATCGCCAGCGAGGTGACGAAGCCGCCATGGCCGGCGAGACTGCCACTCTCGCGCTGCGTCATCAGATCCCAGCGCCTGATCGCGCCGTCGGTGCTGCCGGTCAGCGCCAGCTTCCCGTCCGGCGTCACCGCCACCGCATTCACGCTGGCTTCATGGCCCATCATCACCGCGAGTTCCTTGCCGGTGGCGACGTCCCAGAGCCGTACCGACAGGTCGTAGGAGACGCTGACCAGCTGCCGGTCATCCATGGCGAAGGCCACCTGCATGACATTGGCGGTATGGCCTTCGAAGCCGCGCAGCGGCCTGCCGGTCGACAGGTCCCACAGTTTCACCACGCGGTCCCAGCCGGCCGAGGCCAGCAGGCGGCCATCCCGGCTGAGCGCCAGGCCGGCGATGTTGTTGACATGGCCGGTCAGCCGTGCGGTTTCCCTGCCCGAGGCCAGGTCCCAGCGGATGATCGAATGATCCCAGCTGCCCGACAGCGCGCTTCTGCCATCGGGCAGGAACAGCACCGCATTGACGCTGGCGGTATGGCCTTCCAGCAGCTTCAACTCGGCCTGGCGCTCAATATCCCACAGGCGCACCGTGTAATCCCAGCTGGCCGAGAGCAGCCGGCGGCCATCGGGGGCCACCGCGACGCTGTTGACCATGGCGCCGTGGCCCAGCATGTCGGCCGCGGCCGGGATCGGAGCCGCCGCGAGGCCAAATGCGACGATCAGCGCTATTGCTTTCTGCCGCCCGCTCATCCATGTCTCCAACGCTGGCTGTCCATCATGGCCGGCCGGCGGCGGGGTGCAACCAAATCCTGCCGCCGGGGTTGTCACATTCCAGCCCTTTGCGTCCAACATGCCAGGCCGGCCCATCGTCTTGCGGCCGGGTCCGGCCATAACCAAAAACGAGGAGCCGATTATGGGTGCCCCATTCACCATGAAACCGTTGCCCTATGCCGAGGATGCGCTCAGCCCGGTCATCAACGCGCAGACCATCGGTTTCCATTACGGCAAGCATCACACGACCTACCTGAACACCCTCAACAAGCTGGTCGAGAACGACCCGCTGAAGGATCGTTCGCTGGAAGAGATCGTGAAGGCGACCGCCGGCAGCGACGAGGCCGCAAAGAAGACGATCTTCAACAACGCCGCCCAGGTCTGGAATCATGATTTCTACTGGCGCTGCCTGAAGCCGAATGGCGGCGGCAAGCCCTCGGGCCGGATCGGCGAGATGATCAAGGACGCCTTCGGCGACTACGACAAGTTCAAGGCGGATTTCGCCCAGACCTGCGTGACGCAATTCGGCTCCGGCTGGGGCTGGCTCTGCCTCGAGGGCGGCAAGCTCACCCTGCGCAAGACCGCCAACGCCGAGAACCCGCTGCATCTCAATGGCGTGAAGGCGCTGCTGACCATCGATGTCTGGGAGCATGCCTATTACCTGGATTACCAGAATCGCCGGCCCGACCACGTGAACGCGGTGATCGACAAGCTGCTGAACTGGGAATTCGCCGAGCAGAATCTCGGCTGATCGTCCCGGCGGACGGAAAAAGAAAGGGGCGGTGTTGTCACCGCCCCTTTTGTTTTGCATGGCTGGATGGCCGTCAGTCGTCGCCGGCCGCACGGGCACGTCCCTCCTGGGCCCACAGGCTGTGATGTTCCTTCGCCCAGTTGGCATCGACGTGGCCGGTGCCCATCGCATCGAACGCGCCTTCCATGCCGACGGTGCCGATGTAGATATGGCCGAGGATCACCGCCACCATGACAATGCCGGCGATCGCGTGCACCAGCTGGGCCAGCTGCATGCCGGCGATATCGGTGACATAGAAGGGGAACATCAGGATATAGCCGCTGACCGCCAGCGTCGCCGCGCCAAGCACCACCAGCCAGAACAGCACCTTCTGGCCGCCGTTGAACTTCCCGGCCGGCGGATGCACGCCCCTCTTGACGATGCCGCCGCCCTGGCGGAACCACTCCATGTCGACGGCATTGAAGATATTGTGGCGGATCCACAGCACCGCCATCAGCAGCACGCCGAGCACGAAGGGGAAGCTGAGGAAGTTATGCGCCAGCTTGCCGAAGGCGCTCAGGCTGGCGAAAGCCTCGGGGCCGATCAGCGGCAGGATCACGCCGCGGCCGAACGACAGGTTGAGGCCGCTCAGACCCAGCACGACGAAACAGATCGCCGTCAGCCAATGGGCGAAGCGCTCGGTGGCATTGAAGCGCTCCATGGTGCGGCCCGAAGGTCCGCTTTCCAGTTTCACGCGGCCGCGGATCGCCAGGAAGGCGGCGAGGCCCACCACTGTCAGCACAAGCAGCCAGCCCCCGGCCGATTTGACCGGGCCGTTCAGGGTCTCGCGCCATTCGCGGCCCTGCGGCTGGATCAGCACGCCGGACTTGGCATCCGGGATCGAGACCCGCCCGGCGACCGGCGCGCCCTTGAGCTGCTGCAGCAGCGCGGATTCGTCGGCCGCCTGCTGCGCCGAGGCCGGCGCGGCCGCGTTCAGCAGCAGTCCGAAGGCTGCCGCCACGACGAGCACCAGCAGACTACGTTTCCAGGAGAATATGCGCATCGTCTCTCTCCCCAGCAGGATCAGGCCGCAGTGCCGGATTTGTAGGCGGTGGCCCAGCCCCAGGCGCCGGAGCCATAGCCGCGACGGGTGACGCGCTCCTTGTAGATCTGCGCGATCACATCGCCGTCGCCGGCCAGCAGCGCCTTGGTCGAGCACATCTCGGCGCAGAGCGGCAGCTTGCCTTCCGCCAGGCGGTTGGCGCCGTATTTGATGTATTCGTCCCTGGTATTGTCGGCTTCCGGACCGCCGGCGCAGAACGTGCACTTGTCCATCTTGCCGCGGCTGCCGAAATTGCCGACCTGCGGGTATTGCGGCGCGCCGAAGGGGCAGGCGTAGAA
>CAYSCA010000037.1:0-20488 GCA_964429465.1 uncultured Rhodospirillaceae bacterium | reverse complement strand
AGGAGCGCCGCAGAGTGCTCCCTCTCCCCGAGGGAGAGGGTTGGGGTGAGGGGGCTACGCTTCTTTCCAGTTCACGGAATACAGGTCGAATCTGCGGTCCCGCAGGTTCAGCACCGTGCCTGCCTGCCGCGCCGAGACCAGGCTGTCGAGCTGCAGGTCGGCGATGGCGACCATCTCGACATTCGGCGTGGTGTCGGCGGCGATGCCGTCGCGGGCGAAATTGAAGTCGCAGGGCGTCAGCACGCAGCTCTGGGCATACTGGATGTCCATGTTCTCGACATTCGGCAGATTGCCGACATTGCCGGCCATGGCGACATAGCACTGGTTCTCCACCGCGCGGGCCTGGCCGCAATAGCGCACGCGCAGATAGCTCTGCCGCTCGTCGGTGCAGAAGGGCACGAACAGGATCTGCGCGCCCTGGTCGGTCAGGTGACGGGCCAGCTCGGGGAATTCGGCGTCGTAGCAGATCATCACGCCGATCGGCCCGCAATCGGTCTCGATCGCGTTCATCTCCTGCCCGCCGGTGATGTTCCACCAGTAGCGCTCGTTCGGCGTCGGGTGGATCTTGCGCTGCTCGTGCACCGCGCCGTCGCGCAGGCAGACATAGCAGATATTGTAGACCAGCCCGTCGCTGTCGCGGGTCGGATGCGAGCCGCCGATGATGTTGATGTTGTAGCTGACCGCCAGGCGGCTGAACAGCGAGCGGATGCCCTCGGTATATTCGGTCAGCGCGGCGATCGCTTCGGCCGCCGGCGCATGGCGGTTCTCGATCGAGAGCAGCTGCAGGGTGAAGAGTTCGGGGAACAGCACGAAATCGGCCTTGTAGTCGGCCACGACGTCGACGAAATACTCCACCTGTTTGGCGAATTCCTCGAACGAGCGCACCGCGCGCTGCTGATACTGCACGCAGGCGATGCGCACGAGGTTCGAGCGCGGCAGCACCGGCGCGGCGGTCACCAGCGTCTCGCCCACCACCTGCGGATTGCGCCAGACCATATGGGTGCCGAAGCCGCGCGATTCATGGTCGGTGCCGAGATAGCCGCGCAGCACGCCGATCGGCTCGAAGCCGTTGCGGAGCTGGAAATTGATCACCGGATCGCGCAGGCGGCCCTCGCGCACCAGTTCGACATAGCGCTCGGGCGAGCGTACCTGGGCCCAGCGGCGGTTGAGGTTGGGCATCCGGCCGCCGAACACGATGCCCTGCAGGTGCAGGCGCTGGGCCAGCTGCTTGCGCGCGTTATAGAGCCGCTGGCCGATGCGCAGGCCGCGATAGTCGGGATCGACGCAGATTTCCATGCCGTAGAGCCAGTCGCCCTCGGGATCGTGGCGCGAGCCATAGCCGCGGCCGGTGATGCTCTCCCAGTCATGCGGCTTCAGCGCCAGCCGGCCGTTGATGCGGAAGGTGGCGCCGTAGCCGACCACCGCATCATCGTAGAGCGCCACGAACTGGCCTTCGGGGAAGTGATGCTGATGGCCGCGCAGCTGCGCCATCGAATAGGCGCCGTTGCTGCCCAGCGCGGCATAGACCTTGGCCGTCAGCGCGCGGATGCCGGGGATGTCCTTCGGCGTGGCATTGCGCAGGATCAGTTTCGGCCTGGTGGCGCCGTTCTTCGTCTCGCGGGGAGCGGCGGTTTTCTTGCGGGTGCGGGCGGGAGATTTCGGCATGGGAGGTTGCCTCGGACAATAGACAGGGGAACGCAGCGGCACGGGCCGGCGAGCAATCTTGAAAATCGAATTGCCAAAAAGGGCGTCCACCATCCGCAGAAAGGGGAAGGTGGAGGTGGGCCGTCCGCGAAGCCCAGGGGGGAGCGGGCGAGGCGGACGGCCCGGAACAGGCCTGCGATGAGGCTGCCTGCTTAATGATGTCTATGTAGCCGGACAAAAAGGCGGAATTGAGGCCGGCCCGGCAGCCCCTCTGACACGAAACCGTAATAACAGTAAATGACTGAGGTAATTGACTCTTTTGATCGGCACCGCCAGAGTCCGCGGCCATGAGCGAGACCCCTGCAACGCTGCGCCTGGGCTTGGCTGCCGGGGGCCTGCGGCAGGCGCACCGCCATCCGCTGCTGGCGGGACGCGCGAAACGCAGCCGGCAGACGCTCATGCTGCTCGACACGGCCGAGAAGAGTCTCGCCGCTTCCGGCTGGCTCTGCCTGTCGCGCGACGACGGCACCAGCCGGCGCCAGGAATTCCTGCCGCTGGCCGGCCAGCCGCTGTCGCCCGCGCCGCTGCCGGGCGCGGCGCTGCAGATCATGGCCCAGGGCGAGGCGCAGCTCGCCACCGTCGCGCTCGCCGGCGCGGCGGCCGGGATCACGGCGCAGTTCATCGCCAAGACGCTGCAGCATGGCGGCCGCGAGACGGCGGTGGAGGAGATCCTGCTGCACGGTTCGCCGGGCGCGGCGCCCGCCATCACCGCGCTGGCGGTCGCGCTGGCCGCCGACCTGCCGCTGCAATGGCATGGCGGGCCGGCCCTGCTGGCGGCGGCCGCCGATCTCGATCTGGTCGAGCCGCGACCGGTGCGCGCCGGCCAGATTCCGTTTGCGCTGCCCGAGACGGCCAGCGCGCTGACCGCCTTCATTGCCATCGCCCGCCACTGCCTGGCGCAGTTCGACGCCAATATCCTGCCGGTGCTGCGCGAGACCGACCTGGAAGGCGTGCACCAGATGCGCGTGGCGCTGCGGCGCCTGCGCTCGGCGCTGCATGTCTTCGAGCCGATCCTGCCGGAAGCCATGCTGGCGCCGCTGCTGGCGGAGCTGCGCTGGCTGAACGCTCCGCTCGGCGCCAAGCGCGACCTGGACGTGTTCCTGAGCGAGACGCTGCTGCCGCTGGACGGGCTCGCCGCCGCCGCCGAAGGGCTGCAGCATCTGCGCGATGCCGTCGCCGGCCATCGCCAAGCGGCACAGGACGAGCTCGCTGCCGTCCTGCGCTCGCCGCGCTGCGCCGGCTGGCGCCTGCGCTTCGCCCGGCTGCTGGAGGATCTGCCGGCGCTTGCAGCGCAGAATGGCGGCGATGCCGATCCTGTCCCCGAGGGACTCGCCGCCGGCACGGCGCGCGGCTTTGCCGCTGCCGTGCTGCGCAAGCGGCGCCGCAAGGTGAAGGCGTTGGGGCGCAGCCATGCGCAGCTCGATACCGAGCAGCTGCATGATTTGCGCATCCGCGCCAAGCGGCTGCGCTATGCCGTGGAATTCTTCCGCCCGCTCTTCGGCCGCAAGGAGGGCAAGCGCTTCCATGCGGCGCTGAGCCAGCTGCAGGATTGCCTCGGCGCGCTGAACGACGCCGCCGTCGGCGCCAGGCTGATGCGAGACGTACTGCAGATACCGGCGCATGATCCCGCCGCGGCAGCGGTCGCCGGCTGGTATGCCGGCCGCCAGCGGCTGCAGCTCGACCATCTCGGCGCCTGCTGGGATGCCTTCTCGCGGATCAAGCCGTTCTGGAAGGATGCGCTGGAGGAGTAGCTTCAGCGCCGGCCCGCACGCCGGCCCGCACCCGGGGCATTCAGTCGATCAGCTTGCCGTCCCGGTCGAAGAAGGGATACGGCCCGTCGTAATCGCCGATCCAGGCGGTATGCGTGACCAGCCTGTTATCATGCCACCAATGCAGCATGAAGCCCGGCGGCTCCATGCGGAAGCAGCTCGGCGCCTCGGGATCGATGTCGAGCGCCACCTGATGCGCCGGGCTGGGGCAGGTGAGCGCCGGCCGGCCGCCCACATCGGCATGGATCACCCGGTGCAGATGGCCGCAGAGGATCAGCTGGATCTGCGGATGGCGGGAAACGATCCCGGTGAAGGCCTCGCGGCCCGTCAGGCCGATCTTGTCCATATGGCCGATGCCGGTCACAAAGGGCGGATGGTGCATCAGCACCAGGGTGGGCGTAGCGGGCTTCTGCTTCAGCGCCTCGTCCAGCCAGGCCAGGCGCTCGGCGCAGAGCTCGCCGCCGCCCTGCATCGGGATCAGGGTATCCAGCCCGATGATGCGCAACGGATACTGGTCGTCGATGGCAAACTGCAGGAACCTGCCTTCGCGCGGCAAATAGCCGCCGGAGGCAAAAGCGGCGCGCATGGCGTTGCGCTCGTCGTGATTGCCGGGAATGGCGATGATGCGCTGCTTCAGGGGGCTGAGGATCGACTTCAGATGCTCGTATTCCTCCGGCCGGCCGAGATCGACCAGGTCGCCGGTGAGCAGGATCAGGTCGGGCTGCGGCTTCAGCTTCAGCAATTCGTCGACGCAGCGGCGCAGCATCGCGGCGGTGTCGACCTTCTTGTAGGCGAGCTTGCCCGGCAGCTTGATATGCGTATCGGTGATCTGCGCGATCAGCATATGGAAGACCCTCTCTGTACGTCATCCGCGCGAAAGCGGGGATCCCATTTCTTCGGCTGCAAACGGGATCCCGGGTCAGGCCCGGGATGACGATCAAAAACTACAACACCAGCAAACCCCGCGGGTCGATGTTCAGCCCGACCGCCTCGCCATGGGCGAAGTCCCGCCGCGCCGCCGTCTCGACCACCAGCGGCTGCGCCTCGCCGGCATCGACGAACAGCCGCGTGCGGTCGCCGAGGAAGAAGGCGGCGGCGATGGTGCCGCGCAGCGGGGCGGCCTCGGCGCTTTCGGCGAGCCGGATATCCTCGGGGCGGAACAGGATTTCCGAAGCGCCCGGCGGCAGTTCCGCCCAGGGCAGGTCGCCGGCGCGGCAGGAGAAGACGCCGTTGCGCGCCGAGCCGGTCAGCCGGTTCATCGTGCCGATGAATTCCGCCACGAAGCGCGAGGCCGGCTTCTGGTAGATCTCGCGCGGGCTGCCGATCTGGGCGACCCGGCCATGCTCCATCACCACGATGCGGTCGCCCAGCGCCATCGCCTCGGCCTGGTCATGGGTGACGTAGATGGTGGTGATCTTCAGCGAACGCAGCAGGGTATCGATCTCCAGCCGCAGCGTATCGCGCAGCTTGGCATCCAGCGCGGTCAGCGGCTCGTCGAGCAGCAGGGCGCGCGGCCGCACGGCCAGGGCGCGGGCCAGCGCGACGCGCTGGCGCTGGCCGCCGGAGAGCTGGTCGATGCGGCGGTCGGCCAGCTTCTCGATCCGCATCATGCCGAGCATCTCGGCGACGCGGGCATGGATCTGCGCAGCGGGCATCTTCCTGATCTTCAGGCCGTAGCCGATATTCTCCGCCACGCTCATGTTCGGGAACAGCGCATAGGACTGGAACACCATGCCGACATTGCGCTGCTCGATGGCGAGCTGCGTCACGTCCTGGCCGTCGAACAGCACCCTGCCGCCGGCATCGGGCTCTTCCAGCCCGGCGATGATGCGCAGGGTCGTGGTCTTGCCGCAGCCGGACGGGCCGAGGAACACCACGGTTTCGCCGGCATTGATCGCGAGGTCGAGCGGCTCCAGCGCGCGGGTACCATCGGCAAAGGTCTTGGCGCAGTCGCGCAGGGTGATGGCCAGCGGGGTGTTGCGGTCAGTCATTGTTGTCCTCCGCCACGAACTTCTCCAGCCGCGGCTGCGCGAAGAGCTGCAGCGCGATGAGCAGCGGCATGATCATCAGGAAGAATACCAGGGTATAGGCGCTGCCGATCTCCAGCCGCAGGCTGGCATAGGCATCGGCGAGGCCGACGGGCAGCGTCTTGGTGAACGGCGTGTGCAGCAGCCAGGTCATGTTGAACTCGCCCATCGAGAGCGTCACCACCATCAGCGAGCCGGCGAGGATGCCGGCGCGGCAATTGGGCAGCACGATGTCGCGGAAGCGGCGCCAGAAACCGGCGCCCAGCGAGGCGGCGCCTTCCTCCAGCGTCTTCAGGTCGATTGCCATCAGCACTGCCAGCACCGAGCGCACCATGAAGGGCAGGGTGAACAGCACATGGCCGACCAGGATGAACAGCCATGAGGTACGGAAACCCTGCAGGCTGCCATAGGTGACGATCAGCGCCAGCGCCGTCGCCAGCCCCGGCACGGCGACCGGCATGACCAGCAATTCCTCGATGGCGCGGCTCAGCGCGCTCTGGCGCTTGGCCAGCACATAGGCGGTCGGCACGCCGAGCAGCAGGGTGGCGACGAGGCAGGCGACCGACAATCCGATCGAGAGGAAGATGGTGTCGCGATAGCCGTCCCAGACCGCGTAGACCCAGCGCAGCGTCAGCCCGCTGCCCAGCCCGACGAAATAATTCACCGTGACGCCGGCCAGGATCGACAGCACCACCGGCACGATCAGGAAGGCGCAGACCAGCAGGGTGAAGCCGAGCTGCGCGAGGAAAAGCCATCTCGTCTTCATGGCATCAGCCCGCCGCCGCGACGGTGGAGCCGGCAGCGGTGCGCGCCAGCGCCAGCACGATCCAGGTCACCGCGCCGAGCACGAAGCTCAGGCAAGCCGCCATGGTGATATTGGCCGCGAGCGTGAACTCGGTATAGATCACCATCGGCAGCACGTTGATGCGGGTCGCCAGCGTAAACGCCGTGCCGAAGGCGCCGACGGCGGTGGCGAAGCAGATCGCGCCGGCCGAGATGAAGGCCGGCTTCAGGCCGGGAATGATGACGTCGAGCACGACGCGGACGGGCGAGGCGCCGAGCGAGCGGGCGGCCTCCTCCAGCTTGGGGTCGAGCTTCTCGGCGGCCGCCATCACGGTCAGGATGGTGCGCGGGATCGAGAAATAGACATAGCCCATGAACAGTCCGGCCATCGAATAGGCGAACACGACCTTCTCGCCGGTCAGCGCCTGGCTGATATCGCCGATCAGGCCCTGGCGGCCGGCCAGCATGATCACCATGAAGCCGATGACGACGCCGGGGAAGGCGAGCGGAAAGGTCAGCATGGCGACCAGCGTCCCGTTGCCGGGAAACTTGTGGCGCTGCAGGAACACGCCGGTGATGCCGCTGATGACCAGCGTGACGATGGTGGTGGCCGTGGCGACGCCCAGCGTCGCCACCAGCGTTTCGAAATAATTCTCGTCGGTGATGATGGCGGCATAGGCCGCCCAGCCGCGCTCGCCGCTGCCGCCGATGAAGAACAGCTCGACCATCGGGATCAGGAAGAAGGCGGCAAAGAAGATGCCGGCCGGCAGCAGCAGGAAGATCAGGGTCCGGGTATCGCGACGCATGCGGGCTCTGCAGGAAAAAAACCGGGCGGCAATCATCCGCCGCCCGGCAGTATACAGGACTTCAGTTCACTTCCGCGCGGTAACGGTCGACGATCTGCTTCTGGGCAGCCGCCAGCTTCTTCAGGTCGACCGCCTTGGCGCGGGCGTAATCGGCATCCGGCAGGAATTTCGCCTTGGCTTCCGCCGAAAGCTTGTCGGCGAAGACCGGGCGCAGATAGGCATTGCCCCACATCGCCTGGCTCTGATCCGACAGCACGAAATCCAGCACCTTCTTGCCGTTCTCGGGATTCGGGCCGTTCTTCACCAGGCCCATCACATAGGGAAGCACCACGCTGCCTTCCTTCGGGATGACGAACTCGATCGGCGCCTTGTCGGTGTATTTGCCGCGATAGGCGTTGAAATCATAGTCGAGCAGGATCGGGATCTCGCCCGAGATGACGCGGGCGTAGGAGGTCTGCTTCGGCACGATCGGATCGTTCTTGGCCAGCTGCTTGAAATACTTGATGGCCGGATCGAGGTTCTCGTAAGTCCCGCCCAGGGCGAGGTTGACCGCCATCACGCCCAGCTGGCCGACCGAGGCCGAGGTGGGATCGAGATAGCCGACCAGACCCTTGTATTCCGGCTTCAGCAGATCGGCCCAGCTCTGCGGCACCGGCTTCTTGCCCAGGGCTTCCTTGTTGACGAAGAAGCCGAGCGTGCCGGAGTGGATGGTGAACCAGTACCCATCCGGGTCCTTCAGGTCGGCCGGAATCTTGTCGAAGCCCTTGGGCTTGTAGGGCGCCAGGATGTCGGCGCTCTTGGCCTGGTCGGAGGCGATGCCGCCGAGATAGGTCACGTCGGCGACCGGATTGGCCTTCTCGGTGATCAAAGCCGCGATGGCCTGGCCGGAATTCTTGTTGTCGGGCGGCACCTGGATGCCGAGCGTCGCCTGGATCGCCTTGAGCTGCGAGCCCCAGTCGGCCCATTGCGGCGGGCAATTATAGCAGATGGCGCGATTCTGCGCGGTGGCGTCGGCGATGCCGCCGAGCGCGGCGATACCGAGCGCCGCGGCGGCGAAAAACGTGCGTTTGAACATGGTCAGCCTCTCCTGCTGTTATGCTGCTGTGGTGACGCGGTGAACTCTTCATCCGACCAGACGACGAGCCGCACGCCGGCGTCCTGCAGGCGGGCGGCAATGGGCGCGGGCACCGGCTGGTCGGTAAAGACGGCGCTGGCCTCGGCGATATGCCCGCCGCGCACCGTGGCGCCGCGGCCGAACTTGGAATGGTCGAGCACCAGGAAACGCTGGCGGCAATGCTGCGCCAGACTCTGGCGCATGTGAACCTCGTCGCTGCTGAAATCCAGCAGGGTGCCGTCCTCGGCCACGCCGCCGACGCCGTAGACGCCGATATCGACCATGAAGCGGCTGAAGAAGTCGCGCGCCTCGCCGGCGATCATGTCGCGGTCGAGGTTGCGCAGGCGGCCGCCGGCCACCGTGATCTCGCAGGAGGGGTTGCGGCTCAGCGCGATGGCGACATTGAGGTTGTTGGTCATCACCCGCAGGCCGGGATGGTCGACCAGCGCCTGGGCGCATTGCTCGGGCGTGGTGCCGATGCCGAAGAACAGCGAGGCGCCCTCGGGGATAGCGCCGGCGACCAGCCGGGCGATGCGGCGCTTGGCCTCAATGTTCAGCACCTGGCGGGCGGGATAGGCGAGATTTTCGCCGTCAGGCGGCAATTCGACGCCGCCATGGCGGCGGCGCAGCAGCCCGCGGTCGCAGAGCAGGGTGACATCGCGCCGGATGGTCTGCGGCGTGACGCCGAACTGGGCCGCCAGCGCCTCGATGGCCTGGAAACCCTGTCGTCGCACCAGTTCCACGATGGCCCGCCCGCGGTCTTCCGCCAGCATTCCGCTCCCCGTCGTTTCCTGTCCCTGGCCGGCGATCATGTTCGTATGAACATTGCCGGATGTTCATTTCATTAAGATGACTTTCGCATGAACATGGCGTGACGTCAAAGAAAAGCGGACAACCGCCGGTTTCAGCCGGGGATTTTAGGTATCTCACACGCATAAATTGGGTTGAGTTATCGAAAATTGATGTGACGCCAAATGCCGGCCTCCTACCGTGAAGCTGGCGCGGCCGGTTTTCTGGAGAAAGCCGGGCTGCGCAGCCGCCCGGGAGAATCCCTCTCGCCGGCAATACACAACCAGAAGGGGAGTTGCTATGAGTTGGACTTTGAAACGGCTGGCGGTCGCCATGAATCTCGGCCTGGCCGTCATCCTCGCCGCGCTGATCGCCACGTGGTTTCTGGTCGATGGTGCCCAGGGCGAATTGCAGCGGCGTTTCAACGAACGCTACCAGTCCTATCTTCTGGCCGACGAGCTGCGGCAGAGCTCCGACGATCTGACCCGCCTCGCCCGCACCTATGTCGTCACCGGCGATGCGCGCTACGAGGACCAGTATCTCCAGATCCTCGACATCCGGAACGGCAAGAAGCCGCGGCCGCAGGAATACCACCGCATCTACTGGGATTTCGTCGCCAGCACCGGCACCAAGCCGCGCGGCGACGATGTCGCCGTCCCGCTGCAGGAACTGATGAAACGGGCCGGCTTCACCGATGCCGAGTTCGCCAAGCTGGACCTCGCGCAGTCGAAGTCCGACGGCCTGGTGAAACTGGAAGTCATCGCGATGAACGCGGTGAAGGGCCTGTTCGACGACGGCAACGGCAATTTCACCGTCAAGAAGGAGCCGGATTTCGAGCTGGCCCGCAAGCTGGTCCATTCCAAGGAATACCATGACTACAAGGCGCAGATCATGGCGCCGATCGACGAATTCTTCGTCATGCTCGACAAGCGCACCGCCGGCGCCATCGCCGCGGCGCAGCAGCATCTCGACACCTACGATCTCGTCTTCACCCTCCTGCTGGCGGCCCTGTTCGCCGGGCTTGCCTGCAACGCGGCGATCCTGCTGCGCGGCGTCGTGCGGCCGGTCAACCGCCTCAAATCGGTGATGGAGCGCCTGGCCGGCGGCGACACGGCGGGCGAGGTCTTCGGCACGGCGCGCGGCGACGAGATCGGCGCGATGGCGCGGACGGTGCAGGTCTTCAGGGACAGCATGATCGCCCGCGAGAAGGCCGAAGCCGACGTCACGCGCCAGCGCGAGGAATCGGAACAGCAGCGCGCCGCCCGCGAAGCGCGCGAGCGCAGGGCGATCGAGGAAATCTCGGCGCTCTGCGAGAAGGCGGTGGCCGGCGATCTCTCCACCCGCATCGACGAAGCCGGCAAGGACGGCTTCCTGCTGACCATCAGCCAGCGGCTGAACGGCCTGACCGCGATGCTGCAGCAGATGACCGGCGAGATGGCGAAGATCACCGCGGCGATGGCCGAAGGCGATCTCACCAATTCGATCCGCGGCAATTACGACGGCGTCTTCGGTATGCTGAAGGACAGCGTCAACACCATGGCGGCGAAGCTGCGCGAGATCGCCGGCTCGCTGGGCGAAAGCTCACGCGCGGTGAAGGAGGCCGCCGCCGAGATCTCGACCGGCAGCCAGGACCTGGCCAGCCGGACGGAAAGCCAGGCCGCCAGCATCGAGGAGACGGCAGCCTCGATGCACGAGATCACCGCGACGGTGAAGCAGAATGCCGACAACGCCGCCGCCGCCAACCAGCTCGCCTCGGTGGCGCGCGACGCCGCCGACAAGGGCGGCGCGGTGATGGGCGACGTGGTGAAGGCGATGGAGCGGATCGAGGGCTCGGCCGGCAAGATCAGCGAGATCGTCGGCATGATCGACGAGATCGCCTTCCAGACCAACCTGCTGGCGCTGAACGCTTCAGTGGAAGCCGCCCGCGCCGGCGAGGCCGGCAAGGGCTTTGCCGTCGTGGCGCAGGAGGTGCGGGCGCTGGCGCAGCGTTCGGCCAATGCGTCCAAGGACATCAAGACGCTGATCACCGCCTCGAACGGCCAGGTCCGCGAGGGCGGCCAGCTGGTCGCCCAGGCGGGCAGCAGCCTGACGGATATCGTCGGCGCGGTGAAAAAGGTCTCCGACATCGTGGCCGAGATCACCGCGGCCTCGCGCGAGCAGGCGACCGGGCTGGAACAGATCAACGGCACGGTGGCGCAGATGGACGAGACCACCCAGCGCAACGGCGCGCTGGTCGAGCAGACGAGCGCCTCGGCCCAGGCGCTGTCGCAGCAGGCCGACCAGCTCTCGCAGCTGGTCAGCTTCTTCCGTACCGGCGGCGCCTCGTCACCGGCGGCTTACGCGCCGCCGCCCGCCGCACCGCGCGCTGCCGGCCCGAAGCCGGCAGCGATGCCGCGGCCGGTGAAGCATGGTTCCGCAGCGCTGAAGCTGCAGGCCGCGGCCGAGCAGGACTGGCAGGAGTTCTGAGCATGGACCGCTTCGATGCGCTGCTGATCAAGGTCGGCGACCAGACCTATGCGATGCCGCTGCTGCAGATCCAGGAGATCCGCGGCTGGACGCCGGTGACCGGCCTGCCGAATGCCGATCCCGCCTGCCTCGGGGTGCTGAACCTGCGCGGCCATGTGCTGCCGGTCTTCGATGCCCGCCGCATCCTCGGCAAGCCGACGCCCGCGCCGCGGCCGCAGGACGTGATCGTGGTGGCGGTGATGGAGGACAAGCCGCTCGGCCTGCTGGTCGATGGCGTCTCCGACATCGTCCAGGTCGACGGCGGCAACATCGCCCGCGCTGACGACGAAGCCTGGTCGTCCGAGCTGGTCGAGGGCATCGCGCGGGTAGGCGATGATCTCGTCCCGCTGCTGGCATTGCATACATTCACCGGCAGCCGGATGCCGGCTTTGCCGCAGGCGGCCTGACCCGCCGGGACGGCGAACCGCGGATGATGAAGGGGCCGGCATCGCGCCGGCCCTTTTCTTTGCGGCCGGGCTCGCGGCAGTATGCAGCGATGCCTCGCCACGACGATCATGCTGCGGACCGGAACCTCGACTGGGATCGCATCGCAACCTGGACCGACGATGTTGCCGGCGGCGACCTGTCGCGCATCCATGGCGTCTTTGCCGCTCACGGCGCGGCGGCGATCGAAGCGATCTGGACGCCGCTGCCGGAAACGCTGCCGCCGGTCCTCGACTTCCTCGCCGGCTACTGGAACGGCCTGTCCGGGGCCGGCCCGGGCGGCGGCCTGCCGCATCTGTCTCAGGTCGACCCTTTCGCGATGCGCCCCGCGCTCGGCTATGTGGCGCTGCTGGATGCGGTCGATGGCGGCCGCGATTTCCGCTACCGGCTCCATGGCAGCCTGCTGGCGGAAATTTCCGGCTTCGACATGAGCGGCAAGCTGCTGTCGGAATTTGCCGCCAGCGGCTATGTCACCGAATTCGGCATTGCGGTGGATCGCGCAGTCTGCCGGCGCCGCCAGCCGGTCTATACGCGGCGCCAGCCGCTCGGCGCCGAGCGGGTCACGGCCTGGCACCGCATCTGCCTGCCGCTGGCCGGCGATGGCGCAGAGGTCGCGCGGCTGCTGGTCGGCGCCGTGCCGATCGATGCCGATGGACAGGTGATCCGCTACTAGGTCACGCCGCTGCGGCCGATTGCGTCTCCTGCGCGGCGAGCACGCGCATGCCGGCAAGCGCGGGCCCGAAGATCGTGGCATCGGCTTCGGCGGGATAGACGAGATAGGTCGGCTGGGAAAATTCCAGCGCGCCGCGCAGATGGGTCAGCCGCCCCTGCGCCAGATAGGGGCGGACCAGCCGCGCCGGGAAATAGCCGGAACCGCCATTGGCGAGGAGATGCTGCAGGCCCAGCCAGCCGACATTAGCGGTCAGCGCCGCGCCGACAAAATCGGGGAAGGCGGCGCTGTGGCGCGCATAGAATTCCGGTCCCCAGTCGATATAGACATAATCACGGCCGGGCTGCGGCAGACCCTCCGGATCGGTCGAGACCAGGATCAGCCGCTCTTCCAGCAGCGGCTCGACCGTCAGTCCGGGCCGGCTTTGCGGCGCATACATCACGCCGATATCCAGCCGGCCCTCGACCAGGCCCTGCATCAGTTCGGGCTCGAAGCCGACCTCGGCGCGCAGCGAGATGTCGGGCGCGCTGCTGCGCATCAGCGGCAGCCAGCGCAGCAGCAGCTGCTCCCACAGGCCGAAGCGGCCGCCGACGGTCAGCGCGGCGCGGAAGCCCTGCGGCACCCCGACGTCGTGCCGCGCCAGTTCCACCGTGCGGACCAGGGTGGAGGCGTGTTTCTGGAACTGCCGGCCGGACGGGGTGAGCGTGGTGCCCGCCTTGTTGCGCACGAACAGGATGCAGCCGAGCTGCTCTTCGAGATTGTGGATCCGGGCGCTCACCGTAGACTGGGTGACGTTCAGCTGGGCCGCGGCGGAGACGAAATTGCCGGCTGACACCACGGTGAGGAAGGTCCTGGCCAGCTCGGTATCCATGTCGTCCTGCCCGTTTTTCTATAGGATATGTCGATATCATAACCGAAATTATATCGTTATTCAAATATCATTTCCTGCGATACTGTCACAGGAACGGCGGAATCCTGAACTTTCCGGGCATATAACCGCCGGCCTGCCCCAGGAGATGTCATGCGGTTCGCGCTGTCGAAATTGCCCTATGCCTACGACGCCCTCGAGCCTCATATTTCGGCGGCGACCCTGGAGCTTCATCACGGCCGCCATCACCGGACCTATCTCGACAAGACCGCGGCGCTGGTTGCCAATACGCCTTTCGCCCAGCAGAGCCTGGAGCAGATCGTCGTCGCCACCGCCGGCAATCCGATGCTGCGGGTGCTGTTCGAGAATGCCGCCCAGGCCTGGAACCACGCCTTCTACTGGCAGTCGCTGCGGCCCCAGGGCGGGCGTCCGGATGCGGCGCTGGCCGCGCGGCTGGATGCCGATTTCGGCGGCTATGACCGTTTCGTCGAGCTGTTCGCGACGGCGGCCACCGGCCAGTTCGGCAGTGGCTGGGCCTGGCTGGTGCTCGATGGCGGCAAGCTGAAGATCCAGCGCAGCGCCAATGCCGACACGCCGATCGTCCATGGCAGCGTGCCGCTGCTGGCTCTCGATGTATGGGAACATGCCTATTACCTGGATTACCAGAACCGCCGGGCGGATTACGTCGCGGCCGTCATCCGGCATCTGCTGAACTGGGATTTCGCCGCCCGCAATCTGCAGCGTCACGAAGCTGCGCCATCTGCGGGACGGCAGATGGCGGCCGCCTCCTGAAGCGGGAGGTCAGATGGACAATCCCGATTTCCTCCGCACGCCGCTCTGCGAGCTGCTCGACTGCCGCTATCCGGTCCTGCAGGCCGGCATGGGCGGCGTGGCGCGCGCCGAACTGGTCGCGGCGGTGGCGCGGGCCGGCGGCTATGGTTTCCTCGGCATGGTGCGCGAAGCGCCTGAGCTGATCGCCCGCGAGATCGACGCGGTGCGCGCCGCGACCGCGCGGCCATTCGGCGTCAACCTGATTCCGGCGGCCACCGAAGCCGAATTGTTCGAGGCCGAGCTTGCCGTCTGCCTGGCGAAGAAAGTGCATGCGCTCTGCTTCTTCTGGGACGTGCGCGCCGACGCCGTCGCCCGCGCCAAGGAAGCCGGCTGCGTCGTGCTCTACCAGGTCGGCTCGGTCGAGGATGCGATGGCCGCCGAAGCCGCCGGTGCCGATATCGTCATCGCCCAGGGCGTCGAGGCCGGCGGCCATGTGCGCGGCACGATCTCGTCGCTGGTGCTGCTGCCGCAGGTCGCCCGCGCCGTGGACATTCCGGTGGTCGCATCGGGCGGCTTCGCCTCGGGCGAAAGCCTGGTCGCCGCCCTGGCGCTGGGCGCGCAGGGCATCCATTGCGGCACGGCCTTCCTGGCGACCCGCGAATCCTTTGCGCATGACTACCACAAGCAGCAGGTCGTCTCGGCCGGCTCGGCCGATACGGTCTATACCGATGCCTTCTCGATCAACTGGCCGCCGAATTCGCCGGTGCGGGTGATCCGCAACGGCGTCACCGAGCATCTCGGCTATCAGCTGCTGGGCCATGACCCGGACGATTTCCGCCGCGACGAGGTTGCCCGGGAGGATGGCCGGCCGATCTATCGCTACAGCACCGACTCGCCCCTGCGCAGCACCACGGGGAATATCGAGGAGCTGGCGCTGTTCGCCGGGCAGGTGGCGGGCGCGATCGACAGCATCCCGAGCGCCGGCGACCGCATCGCGGCGATCATGCGCGCCGCCGAGGCGACGCTGGCGCGGATGCGTCCGGCGCCGATACCGTTATTCACCTGGCAATGGGCATGATGCGCAGCAGGACCGGAATGCCATGACCGTATTGGATCCCAAACAACAGATCACATCCCGCGCCGGCTATTACGCCAGCGCGAGCGGCAGCGCCGTCGCGGTGATCTTCGAGCCCGCGCCGGCCGCCGCCATCCATCGCCGCGCGGAGATTGCCGGACCGGACGAGGATCCCAACCTGGAGCCGGCCGGCTATGCCTCGCCGCCCTGCTTCATGCATGAGCTCGACCCCGGCTATCTCGGCTATCTGCGGCCGGAGGAGTTGCGGGATTTCCTCGTCCGTCTGCAGGCCGGCTGGCAATCCGGCCTGGCCATTCCCGCCGCCTCGGGCGGCGCGATGGATGACGACGAGATCGCAGCAGCCCTGCGGGCGATCTGCCGCGAAGACATCGTGATCCGCGAAAAGCTGCGTCGCCAGCTCGAGCGGCTGGGCGGTGCCGCGGCATCCGCCTGCGCCGCGCCGGCGGATGCGGTGGCCAGCAGCCCCTCTGCCCTGCTCCGCCGGCGCGATGCGCTGGTCGCCGAGACCCGCAGCCTGCTGCCGCGCATCCATGACGACGGCCTGCGGCGCGACCTGGCCGAGCTGGTCGCGGCGCATGAACGCCGCGCCGCGCTGACTGCGGTTCTCTAGCCGGGTTTTCTAGCGCGCCGCTGCGGGCTGCGGCCGCAGGGCGAGGATCAGGCAGATTCCCCAGCCGATCACCGTCCAGCCGAGCAGGGCATTGGCGACCAGGATGCGGTCGCGCCGGCGATGCCGCTTGCGCCAGGCCAGCAGGCTGGGCAGGAAATAGACCGCCGCGAGCAGCAGCAGGGCGATCAGGTTGAACAGGCCGAATCCCATGCCGCCAGCCTAGGGCAGGGCCGCCCCGCCGCCTATGGCCGGGCGGGAGCGGGCCCCAAGTGTTGGCGCGGCGCGGGAAATCGCTATAGTCCGGGCGATTGTCCGCTTCGTTTCGAGGGTTCGCGTCATGTCGCTCCGCTCCAGCCTTGTCACCGTGTTCGGCGGGTCCGGCTTCATCGGCCGGTATGTGGTGAAGAAGCTGGCCGAACAGGGCGCCCGGGTGCGGGTCGCCATCCGGCGGCCGGATGAGGGCCTGTTCCTCAAGCCGATGGGCTCACCCGGCCAGGTCGATATCGTGCAGGCCAATATCCGCGTCGCCCCCTCGGTGCGCGCCGCGCTGCAGAATGCCGATGCGGTGATCAACTGCGTCGGCATCCTCTATCCGCGCGGGCGGCAGAGCTTCGAGGCCGTCCAGGCGCGCGGCGCCGAGATCGTCGCGCTCTGCGCGCGCGAGGCCGGCATCCGGCGCATGGTGCATGTCTCGGCGATCGGCGCCGCGGCGGACAGCACGTCGCGCTATGCGGCCAGCAAGGCGGCGGGCGAGGCCGGCGTGCATCGCCAGCTGCCGCAGGCCACGATCATGCGCCCCTCGGTGGTGTTCGGCCCGGAAGACGATTTCTTCAACCGCTTCGCCTCGCTGGCGGCCTTCGTGCCGGCCCTGCCGCTGGTCGATGGCGGCCATACGCGGCTGCAGCCGGTCTATGCCGGCGATGTCGCCGAGGCCATCGTGCGCGCGCTGCAGAGCGATGCCGCCGCCGGCCTGACCTATGAGCTCGGCGGGCCGCGGATCTACACCATGCGCGAGATCATGGAGCTCACGCTGGCGCAGATCAGGAAGAAGCGCCTGCTGCTGCCGGTGCCCGGCGCGCTGCTGAAGCCGGCGGCCTTCCTGATGGAAATGCAGCCGCTCTTCGCGCCGCCGATCACCCGCGACCAGATCGAGCTGCTGAAATCCGACAATGTCGTCGCGGACGGGGCGCATGGCTTAAGCCATCTCGGCATCACCAATCCGGTGCCGGTGGAAGGCATCATCGAGACCTATCTCTACCGCTTCCGCCGCGGCGGCGGCAAATTCGAGCCGCGCTTCAGCTAGGCCTCAGCCCGGCGCCTTCAGCGCCTCGCGCCAGCGCCGGCCGCCGGCGATGCGGCGGCCATCGCTCAGGCTGACGGTGAAATCGCCGCTGTCGTTGCTTTCGACGGCGCGGACATGGCGGCGGTTGACCAGCCGCGAGCGGTGGATGCGCGCGAAGCCCAGCGCGGCCAGATCGCCTTCCAGCGACGACAGCGTCTGGCGCTGCAGCAGCGCGCGACCGGCCAGATGCAGCTCGACATAATTGCCGGCCGCCTCCACCCACAGGATCTCGGCCGGATCGAGGAATTCGCGTTTCGCGCCGTCGCGGATCTCCAGCCGCCGGGTGGCGGCCGGCGCGGCCACGGTCTTCGTGACCACCACGCGCTCGGGCTGGCGCAGGGCCGCTTCCAGCAGCCAGGCGCCGAGCGCCATGCCGGCATAGGCGAGCGCATCCTTGCGCCCCTCATAGACCAGGCCGAGCAGCAGCGGGTCGGCGCCGATCGAATAGGCGCCGCCGAACAGCGGATAGAGCAGCAGGCGCAGCAGGGTCATGCCGCCGATATGGATTGCGCCGAAGGCCGCCATGCCGGCGAGGTGGCCCAGGATGGTTTTGCCCCAGCCGATGCGGCGCGGATCGAGCCGGGCGGTCCAGGCGAAGACCAGCGGCGTGACGGCGAAGACGATGACGATGCTGGTCGCCTCGTTGACGGCGATATGCCAGGCCGGCACCGGCAGCCCGGCGCGCCGGGCCTCCAGCCAGTAGGAGGAGCCGATCACCGCAGCGAGCACCAGCAGGGCCGCGGCATAGACGGCCCAGACCCAGCGCGGAAACCGGAAGCGGCGGTTTTCCGTCCCGCCATTCATCCCGCCATTCGTCCCTGGCGTCCCGCCATCCGTCACCGGCGCGTTCATCGCGGCCTTCCATTCGCGGCAGCCAGCCCGCATGCCGGCCCGCCGCGATTCCGCCGCGGCACCGGCCATGGCAAGGGAGAAGGCGGAGTTGCGCTGCAGGAGTCCGTCATCATGAATCCGCTGATTTCCTCGTCCCGCCGCTGCGATCTCGACTGGCTGCGCATCATCGCCTTCGGATTGCTGATTTTCTATCACATGGGGATGTTTTTCGTATCCTGGGACTGGCATGTGAAAAGCAGCCATGCCGGGCCGGCGCTGCAGCCGCTGATGCTGCTGACCTCGCCCTGGCGGCTGGCGCTGCTGTTCCTGATCGCCGGCGCGGCGACCCGCTTCATGGCTGACCGGCTGCCGCGCGGCGCGATGGCGCGGCAGCGCTCGGCGCGGCTGCTGATCCCGCTGGCCTTCGGCATGTTCGTCATCGTGCCGCCGCAGACCTATCTCGAGATCGTCGAGAAACTGGGCTTCGACGGCGGCTGGCTCGCCTTCTATGCGCGCTATGCCACCGGCTATGACGGCTGGCAGCCGGGCGGCCGGCCGCTGATCGTGCCGACCTGGAACCATCTGTGGTTCGTCGCCTATCTCTGGGTCTACACGATGCTGCTGCTGGCGCTGCGGCCCTGGCTGGCGGGCGGCAGCGCGCAGCGCCTCGGCGCCTGGGCGGCCGCGCGGCTGGCCGGCCCGGGCCTGATCCTGTGGCCGGCGCTCTGGCTGATCGGCCTGCGCGTGACACTGAAGCCGCTGTTCGGCGAGACCCATGCGCTGCTCGACGACTGGCATCTGCATGCCGTCTATTTCAGCCTGTTCCTGTTCGGCTTCGGCCTGGCGAAATCCGCCGCGCTCCGGGCGGCGATCGACCGCGCGCGCTGGCCGGCGCTCGGGCTCGGCATCGCCGCCTATGCCGTCATCGCCTGGGCGATGCTGCGCTTTCCGGCCGGCCTGCCTGCGGAATTCCGTATCTGGCGCGACGCGCTCTGGGCCTTCGACCAGTGGGTCTGGATCGTAGCGTTGCTCGGCCTCGCGCAGCGGCGGCTGAACCACGACAACGCGGCGCGGCGCTGGCTCACCGAGGCGGTCTTCCCCTTCTATATCCTGCACCAGACCGCGATCGTGGTGACCGGGCATTATCTGCGCGATCTGGGCCTCGGCGCGCCGGCCGAGGCCGGCATCATCCTGCTCGCCACCCTGGCCGTCTGCCTCGGCGGCTACGAGATCATCCGCCGGGTGCCCTGGCTCAGGCCGCTTTTCGGCCTGAAGGCGGCGGCTGTACCGCAGCAGCGCCAGCCGCTTCCGGCCTGAACCGGAGCAGACCGGCGATGACCGTTCTGTCCCGCTCCGTACCATTTCGTCCCGTTTCGCACCGTTCTGAACCGTTTTTGACCGTTTTTCATAACGGCGCGTAAGACGGCATAACGGCAGCTAACGGGGCAGAGGCGGGAGGGCGCCAGATGCATACATAATTATGCGGCTGCGCTTCCGCGCGTGGTCTGACACACCGAGCGGCCGCTTGGAACAAATATAGTACAATGCCCAAGGCAACTCAAGGCCAGAAGCGCCGGATGGCAAACGCGCGCAATATTGCGAAGGGCCGTGCGTCCGCCGTCACGGGCGCCCGGCGCTACGCCCGGCCTCCCCAATCAATGTTGGGATGGAAAGACGGTCCGGCCGGGCCAGATGACGTCTTCTTCATAGCCCGGTCGCCGGGTCACGGCCAGCGAAACCGTGCCCACCGACCAAGGCCAGGGGTGACAATTCTTTTCGAATCAACCGCTTGGCCGGGCTGAAAAAAGGACCATATCGGACCTATTTCCGAGTCGCGACGATACTCCCGGTTCGGAAATAATGTTGCGAGACGGCAACGTCGTCAAAAAAGGTCATCAAAGCTGCCCTATCGGCCGAAATTTGCTTGCATGCGGCGGTTTGCGGACATAAAACTGCCGGCCTGACCTGCCCGCGCAAGGACCGTGACCAGCGGGAAGACTGGAGTGCGCCCCATGGCCGAGAAGATGCTGAAGTTTGTCGGAACCCCGCTGTCCATGCCGGAGAAGCGGTCGGCGGCCGAGCGCGCCGGCGATTTCGACGAGATCTATCGCGAATTCGCGGCGCAGAAGGCGGCCGAGCAGGCTTCGCGCTGCTCGCAATGCGGCGTGCCCTTCTGCCAGGTCCATTGCCCGCTGCACAACAATATCCCCGACTGGCTGCGCATGACCGCGGAAGGCCGGCTGGAAGAGGCCTATGAGCTCTCCTCGGCCACCAACACCTATCCGGAAATCTGCGGCCGCATCTGCCCGCAGGACCGGCTGTGCGAGGGCAACTGCGTCATCGAGCAGTCCGGCCACGG
>CAYSCA010000036.1:0-20544 GCA_964429465.1 uncultured Rhodospirillaceae bacterium | reverse complement strand
GCGCCGACGAGATCTTCGGCGGCTATCACTGGTATCCGCCGCTCCTCAATTCGAATGATGCGGTAGGGGATTACGCGCAGGTATTCTTCGATCGCAATCATGCCGAGTATGCAGAGGCGATCGCCCCCGAATATGCCACCGAGGATTACAGCACCGCTTTCGTGGCAGGGCATTTCGGCCTGCCTGGCGCCAATCTGGCGATCGACAAGGCGCTGCGCCTCGATTCCACGGTGATGCTGGTGGATGACCCGGTGAAGCGGGTCGACAACATGACGATGGCCTGGGGACTGGAGGCCCGCGTTCCCTTCCTGGATCACGAGCTGGTTGAACTGGCGGCCCGGATTCCGCCGGAGCATAAACTGAATCATGGCGGCAAAGGGGTGCTCAAGGATATGGCGCGCCGGCTGCTGCCGGCCGAGGTGATCGACCGCCCGAAGGGCTATTTTCCTGTCCCCGCGCTGAAATACATCGAAGGCCCGTATCTCGAGATGGTGCGCAGCGTGCTGCAGGGCCGTAAGGCGCGGCAGCGCGGGGTGTTCCGGCAGTCCTATGTCGATATGCTGCTGGACGATCCGAAAGGCCACATCACGCCATTGCGCGGCTCGAAGCTCTGGCAGTTGGCCGTGCTTGAGATGTGGCTGCAGAGCCATGCGCTCTGACGACGTCATTACGACCGGAGGAAACGTCATGGCAGAAAGCTCACCGCTTTCGACACCCGGCCGGGCAGAGATGCTGGGATCGGCCGAAACCCCGATCTCGCTGCAGCAATGGGGAAGGCCGCCGCGGGCGGTCCGGCGCCGGGCTGCCGCGATCGATTGCGGCTGGGGCAGGCTGCTGTTCGGGCAGACATTCGACAACCCGGAACAGCTGGTGGACCGGCTGCTGGAGGAAACGGCAGGCGAGCGCGATATCGCCTTCTACGTCCGCGAGCCGCATGTCGCGCTGTCGATGGCGCCCCAGGCCTTGTTCCTCGATCCGTCGCATGCCTTCCGGCTGCCGCTGGACGCCATCCCGCCGGAGGAAGGCGACCAGGCGGTGAGTGTCAGGCTGGCGCGACCATCCGACGAGCCGGAGATCAACCGGCTCTATACGGCGCGCGGCATGGTCCCGCTGCGCGAGGGATACTGCGCCGACTGGCATCCGGCGGTCAGAATCCTGGTTGCCGAGGGAAAGACCGAAGACCAACGCCTGCTCGGCGTGGTGATGGGCGTCGATCATGCGGAGGCCTTCCGGGATCCCGATAATGGCGCCAGCCTGTGGGCCCTTTCGGTCGATCCCCAGGCCTCGCTGCCCGGAATCGGCCGGGCCTTGACGCTCGACCTGGCGCGGCGCATGCGCGAGGCCGGGCGCGCCTTCCTGGATCTCTCGGTGATGCACGACAACGAGCAGGCGATCGCGCTGTACAGGCAGATCGGGTTCACGCAAATTCCAGTCTACTGCGTCAAGACGCGCAACTCGATCAACCAGAAGCTCTATATCGGCCCGAGCCTCGACAGCGAGGTGAATGTCTATGCCCGCATCCTGATCGACGAGGCGCGGCGCCGCGGCATCGGGGTCGAAATCGAGGACGCGGCGGCGGGCATCTTCACCTTGCATCACGGCGCGCGCACCGTCTGCTGCCGCGAGAGCCTGAGCGATTTCACTACCTCGGTGGCCATGAGCCGCTGCGACGACAAGGCGCTGACCCAGCGCCTGCTGGAGCGCGCCGGGCTGTCGGTGCCGGACCAGCAGGATGTGAATACGCCCGAGGAAGCGGTGGCATTCCTGGAAAAGCACCGCCGGATTGTCATCAAGCCGGCGCGCGGCGAGCAGGGCCGTGGCGTTTTTGTCGATCTGCGTCGTCGCAGCGAGGTTCTGGTGGCCTATGAGACGGCGCGGCGGCTGGACAGCCATGTGGTGGCCGAGGAATTCGTCGCCGGCGAGGACCTGCGGGTGATCGTGATCGACAGCGAAGTGGTGGCGGCTGCCATCCGGCGGCCGGCCACGATCATCGGCGACGGCGTGCACAGCGTGATCGAACTGATCGAGAAGCAGAGCCGGCGGCGCGCCGCGGCGACCGGCGGCGAAAGCCGCATCCCGCTGGACGAGGAAACCGAGCGCTGCGTGCGCTCGACCGGCTTCGGCTTCACCGATGTGCTGCCCCAGGGCGAAAGCCTGGCGGTGCGGAAGACCGCCAATCTGCATACCGGCGGCACCATTCACGACGTGACGGACTATCTGCACCCGGCCATCGCGGAAGCCGCCGTGAAGGCCGCCGCCGTCCTGCATATGCCGGTGGTCGGGTTCGATTTCATCGTGCGGGCGCCTGACCAGCCCTTCTACCGGGTGATCGAGGCCAACGAGCGGCCGGGCCTGGCCAATCACGAGCCGCAGCCGACGGCGGAGAAATTCATCGATTTCCTGTTCCCCGAAACAAAGGCTTCCTGGAGCCATGCCAAAGGAGGGCGTGGATGAAGCATCTGCCGATCGACCGGGAATATATGACCAACGTGCTGCGCGGCCTGCTGGAGATTCCAAGCCCCAGCGGCATGACCGACGCCGCCGTCGCCTATGTCTGCGCCGAGCTGGAAAGTCTGGGCATCCCTTACGAGCTGACCCGTCGGGGCGCGATCCGGGCCGATTTCAAGGGCAGGCGCAACTCGCCCGACCGGGCGATCGTGTCGCATCTGGATACCCTGGGCGCGATGGTGAAAGGCTTCTGGCCGAACGGCCGGCTGGAGGTGGTTCCGATCGGCACCTGGTCGGCCCGGTTTGCGGAAGGGGCGCGCTGCTGCGTGCACACGGATGCCGGCACGACGGTCCGCGGCACCATTCTGCCGCGCAAGGCGTCGGGCCATACCTTCAACGAGGAGGTCGATACCCAGCCGATCGCCTGGAGCAATCTGGAATTGCGGCTGGATGAGAAGGTCTCGACGCCGGAACAGGCGGCGGCACTGGGCATCCATGTCGGCGATACGATCTCGATCGATCCGATGCCGGAATTCCTCGATAACGGCTTTCTGGTATCGCGCCATCTCGACGACAAGGCTGGTGTCGCCGCCATGCTGGCCGCGGCCCGGGCGATCGCCGAGTCCGACGTGAAGCTGCCGATGGATTGCCACCTGATCTTCACGATTTCCGAGGAGGTCGGGGTGGGAGCATCCACCGTGCTGCATGGCGATGTCGCCGAGCTGGTATCGATCGATAACGGCACCATCGCGCCCGGCCAGTATACCAGCGAGTACGGCGTCACCATCGCCATGCAGGATTCCAGCGGGCCGTTCGACCGGCATCTGACCCGCAGCCTGCTCGATATCTGCGCCAAGTTCCGCATCGAGCATTCCCGTGACGTGTTCCGCTATTATCGCAGCGACGCGGCGTCGGCGGTCGAGGCCGGCAACGATATCCGCACCTCCCTGGTCTGCTTCGCGCTGGATGCCTCGCATGGCTATGAGCGGACGCATGTGGATTCCATCGATGCCTTGGCCCGGCTGCTCTGCCTCTATATGCAGTCCAAGCCGCTGTTCGCCCGCGATGAGCAGGTGATGGGCCCGCCGGGCGACCTGCCGCCGACCCGCGCCGACCTGGTGCCGACAGCCGAATAGGCGGATCGGGCAACCTTGCCGGCCGGTCGTCGGCTGTGCCAATAATTGCCCTGCCCAACCAATGGCGCCGCATGCAGCGGACGGTGGGAGGAAACGGCGCGCATGAACGCCTGCGATGTCATTCTTGACCCGGCGGCAACCGCGCGGCGGCGCGACGATCCCTGTTTCCTGACGCCGGACGGCGAAACGACCTATGGCCAGGTGCTTGCGGCCGTGAACCGGGCCGCGAATGCCTTCCGGGAACTGGGCATCCGCCCGGACGACCGCGTTCTCTTCATTCTTCGCGACACGCCGGAGATGGTGACCGCCTATCTCGGCGCCATCAAGGCCGGCGGGGTGGCGATTGCCGTGAACAACAAGCTGCCGCCGGAGGATATCGCCTTCCTGGTCCGGCATAGCGGCGCCCGCGCCATGCTCGTCGATACCGCTTTCGCGCCGCTTGTGGCGGGGATCGGCGCGGATCTGCAGATGCTGTGGTGCGGTGAGGGAGAAGCCGGTTCCGGCAGAAGCTGGGGCGAATTCGCCGGCACCCAGAGCGATCAGGCGGTTGCCGTGTCGCGCGCACCCGACGACATGGCCTTCTGGGTCTACACTTCAGGCACCACGGGGCGGCCGAAAGGCGTCGTCCATACCCACGGCAATGTCGAATCCTGCCGCTTCCTGCTGCGCGATCATCTCGGCTGCGGCGCCGGAGATATCGTGTTCGCGACCTCGAAGCTGTTCTTCGCCTATCCGATGGCGAATGCGGTAATGGGGCCGCTGGCGCTCGGCCTGCGGGTGGTACTCTATCCCGACTGGCCCGACCCTGCCGCCATCGTCGAGATGGTGCGGCGTTACCATCCCACCGTGATGTTCAGCGTGCCCACTGTTTACCGGCGCCTGCTGCAGGAGGCGGAAGGCGCGGTCGCCCGGATGACGAGCCTGCGCTTCTGCGTGTCGGGCGGCGAACGCATGCCGGAGGCGCTGGCGCGGCGCTGGGAAGCGCTGACCGGCCGCGGCATTATCGAGGCTTATGGCACATCGGAAACTCATGCGGTGGTGCTGGCCAGCCGGCCTGATGACCGCATCGCCGGCTGTGCCGGCTTTGCCACGCCCGACACCGAAGCCTATCTCGGCGATGCCGGCGGCAAGGCCGTGCCGCCGGGCGAGATCGGCGTGCTCTGGCTGCGCCATCCCTGCCTGGCGCGCGGCTACTGGGATTTGCCAGAGGCGACGGCAGAGGCCTTCCGCGACGGCTGGTTCCGCTCCGGCGACATGTTCAGCCGGGATGAGCAGGGCCGCTACTGGCATCAGGGCCGCGCCGACGACATGCTGAAAGTGGCCGGCCAGTGGGTCAGTCCGGCGGAGGTGGAGAATGTCGTCTTTGCCGCCGGCCTGTGCCGCGAGGTCGCCTGCGTTCCGGTGCCGGACGGCGATGGCTTCGAGCGCCTGGCGCTGTTCGCGGTGGCCGACGGCGAGCCGGGAGAGGTCGAGCAGCGCATCCTGATAGCCTGCGAAACCCTGCCGCGGCATAAACGGCCGCGCTGGGTCCGGCTGACCGATGAGATTCCCAAGACGGCGACAGGCAAGATACAGCGCTTCCGCCTGCGCCAGCTATTCGAGGAGCAGTGACATGCGTATCTGCCGCTATGACCGCAACCGGATCGGGGTTGTCGAAGGCGAGGGTGTTTTCGACATCACCGGGCTGTTCGACCTGCAGCCGACATGGCCGCTGCCGCAGGGCGATTGGATCATGCGGCAGATGCCCTCGATCCTGCCGAAGATCGCCGCCCATATCCGCGGGCAGGCACCGCTGCCGCTCGACGCTGTCCGCCTCGAGAGTCCGGTCGCCAATCCCGGCAAGATCATCGGTGCGCCGATCAACTACCGCGCCCATATCGACGAGGCCAATGCCGACAAGGCGATCAACCACGGCAAGACCTTCTCCTCGCTCGACCAGTATGGCCTCTTCATCAAGGCGAATTCCGCATTGATCGGCCCGAGCGGCGAGGTGCAGCTGCGCTTTGCCGACCGCCGCAACGACCATGAGGTGGAACTGGCGGTGGTGATCGGCAAGGAAGCGCGTTTCGTGACGCGCGAGCAGGCGCTCGACCATGTGTTCGGCTATTGCATCGGCCTCGACATGACGACGCGCGGTCCGGAATTCCCCGGCTTCCGGAAGTCGCTCGACACTTTCGCGGTGCTGGGCCCGTGGGTCGTGACCAGCGATGAGGTCGCCGATCCGAACAATCTGGCGCTGAGCATCAAGGTGAATGGCGAGACGCGGCAGGATTCGAATACCAGCTACCTGATTTTCGACGTGCAGAAGCTGATCGAATACGCGTCGCGTTTTTATACGTTGTATCCCGGCGACGTGATCATGACCGGCACTCCGGAAGGCGTGTCGCAGGTCAATCCCGGCGATCTGATGGAAGCCAGGATCGAGAGCATTGGCAGCATGCAGGTCGCCATTGCGAAGACCTGGGCCGGACGCTGATCCTCAGTCCACCGCGCAGAGGGGCCGCGCGACCTCCTCAAGGCATTTCCGTTCGGCCGCCACGCCGAAGATCGCCTGTATGATTCCGGCCGCGATCATCAGCGCGGCGCCGATCAGGTAGCCCATGAAGACGGCATCGCGCGAGCCGGTATCGATCAGGGCACCGAACAGGAAAGGCGCCGCCACGCCGCCCAGTCCGGTCCCCAGGGCGTAGAAGATCGCGATGGCGACGGCGCGCATCTCGACGGGAAAGGTTTCGCTGACCGTCAGATAGGCGGAGCTTGCCGCGGCCGAGGCGAAGAAGAAGATCACCATCCAGGCCATCGTCTGGGTGCGGCTGTCCAGCAAACCCTGCTGGAACAGCAGGCCGCTGGCGGCCAGCAATATCCCCGAAAGGATATAGGTGAAGCTGATCATCGGGCGGCGCCCCACTGTGTCGAACAACCGTCCCAGCAGGATCGGTCCCAGCACGTTGCCCAGGGCGAAGGGCAGGATATACCAGCCGACCCGGTCCGCGGGAATGTCGTAGAAGTCGGTCAGGACCAGTGCATAGGTGAAGAAGATCGCGTTGTAGAAGAAGGCCTGCGCCGTCATCAGGCTCAGGCCCACCAGCGTGCGGCGGCGGTGGCGATGCAGCAGGATGGACGCGATCTCGGCGATCGAGGCATGGCTTCGCTGCCGCAGCTGGAGGCTGGATGCCGCGGGTTGGGCCAGTCTGTGGCCGGCCGCGCAGAAGCGCTGCTCGATATCGGCGACGACGGCGGCAGCCTGGACTGCGCGTCCATGCGTCAGCAGCCAGCGCGGGCTTTCCGGAATCCAGCTTCGCATGGCAAGAATGGGCAGGGCGAGAATGGCGCCGATCATGAAGCAGCTGCGCCAGCCCCAGTCGCCCGGCAGCAGCAGCGGGTCGAGCAGCAGGATCGATCCGGCAGCGCCCAGGCCGGCACCCATCCAGAAGCTGCCGTTGATGGCCAGATCGGTCCAGCCGCGCACGCGGGCGGGGATGAGTTCCTGGATGGTCGAATTGATCGCGGCATATTCGCCGCCGATCCCGGCGCCGGTGGCGAAGCGGAACAGCGCGAAACTCCAGATATCCCAGGAAAGGGCCGTTGCCGCCGTGGCCGCGGCATAGAGGGCAAGGGTCACGAAGAAGAGCAGGCGGCGCCCGAGCCGGTCGGCCAGCCAGCCGAAGAACAGGGCGCCGAACACCGCACCGGCAAGATAGGCGCTGTTGGCCAGGCCGACCTCGGCATTGCTGAAACGCAGCGCCGGGCTTTCCTTCAATGCGCCGGCGACCGCGCCGGCCAGCGTGACTTCCAGGCCGTCGAGAATCCAGGTAATCCCCAGGGCGGCGACCACCAGGGAGTGGAACCGGCCCCAGGGAAGCCGGTCCAGGCGCTGCGGAAGATCGGTCGAGACGATCGATCCGGATTCGTTCATCGGCCGCCATCCTCCTGCCGCATCCCTGATCGACACCGGGGCGGCCGGATTGTGCCATGCAGGGGGGCTTGCCAGCATCCGGCGAAATAGTTATGTTGCATAACAATTCTCAGATCAAGCAAACCGCGATGCGCCTGGACCCGATTGAACGAAAAGACCAATCCCTTCTCAACCTGCCGTCCAGCCTCGGCTTCGAGCTGGAGGGCGAGATCGGCATTCTGCGCCTGACCAGGGCCGAAAAGCGCAATGCGCTGGATAATCGGACCATCCAGGGCCTGCAGAGGTTCTTCGCGGCACCACCCGAAGGCGTGAAGGTAGTGATTGTGGACGGCGAAGGCGAGCATTTCTCCGCCGGCCTCGATCTCAGCGCCACCCAGGACCTGTCGTCCACCGAGGGCGTCGGCCATTCGATGATGTGGCATGAAGCCTTCCGTCATATCCAGTTCGGGCGCGTGCCGGTCATCTCGGTGCTGCATGGCGCGGTGATCGGCGGCGGACTTGAACTGGCTGCCGCGACCCATGTTCGCATTGCCGAGGCCAGCAGCTTCTACGCCCTGCCGGAAGGCCAGCGCGGCATCTTTGTCGGCGGCGGCGGCTCGGTGCGCATCCCGCGGCTGATCGGCGTCGCCCGCATGATGGACATGATGCTGACCGGCCGGGTCTATGATGCGGCTGAGGGTCATGCCATCGGCCTGTCGCAATACCTGGTCGGCGCCGGCGAAGGCATGAAAAAGGCAATGGAGCTGGCGGGGAAGATCGCCGGCAATGCGCCGATGACCAATTTCGCGGTGATGCATGCCTTGCCGCGCATCGCCGAAACCAGCCCGGAATCCGGCTACATGATGGAGGCGATGATCTCTTCCATCGCCCAGGCCGATGCCGAGGCCAAGACCCGCATCCGCGACTTCCTGGAGAAGCGCGCCGGAAAAGTCGGGAAGTAATCCAATACCGGGCAGAGGGGCGCCGACCGGAAGCGGCGCCGCTGCCTGATGCGCGCAGGGAGGAAACGATGTCGCATCCGCACCGACAGGTCCGCTTCGGCCGTGCCGAAACCGAGCTGTCGCGGCGCGCCGACGGCACGATTCTGATGCGCTCGCCCGAGCCGCTCGGGCCCTATCCGGACAAACTGACCGAGCGCCTGCTGCACTGGGCGCGAGTTGCGCCGGAGCGCGTTTTTGTCGCCCAGCGCGATCCTGCCGGCGAATGGCGGCGGATCAGCTATGCCGAGATGCTTCGACTGGTCCGTTCTGTCGGCCAGGCGCTGCTGGACCGCGGGCTGTCGGCGGAGCGCCCGGTTGCCATCCTGTCCGACAACGATATCGAGCATCTGGTGCTGGCGCTCGCCGCCCAGCATGTCGGGATTCCCTCGGCGGCGATCTCGCCGGCCTATTCGCTGGTATCCAGCGACTACGGCAAGCTGCGCCACGTTCTCGATCTGCTGCGGCCCGGGCTGGTCTTCGCCACCGATGGCGAGCGCTTTGCCAGGGCGGTGGCCGCGGCCGTTGCCGCCGACGTGGAGATCGTCACCGTCTCGGGAGCGATAGCCGGCCGGAATGTCACCGAATTCAACACTCTGGCGGCGACGATTGCCTCGGACGCCGTCGAGCGCGCCCATGAGGCGGTCGGGCCGGATACGCTTGCCAAGCTGCTGTTCACCTCCGGCTCCACCGGCATGCCGAAAGGCGTGATCAACACGCAGCGCATGCTGTGCAGCAACCAGCAGATGATCGTGCAATCGCTGCCGGTCTTCGGCGAGGAGCCGCCGGTCTTCGTCGACTGGCTGCCGTGGAATCACACTTTCGGCGGCAATCACAATGTCGGCATCACGCTTTATAATGGCGGCACGCTGTATATCGATGACGGCAAGCCGGTGCCCGCGCTGATCGAACGCAGCGTGCGCAATCTGCGCGAGATCACGCCGACGGTCTATTTCAACGTGCCGAAAGGCTTCGAGATGCTGCTGCCTTATCTGCGGGCGGAAAAGCAGCTGCGCGAAACCTTCTTCAGCCGCCTGAAAATGATCTTCTATGCCGGGGCTGCCCTGCCGCAGCATGTCTGGACGGCGCTGGAGGAGATTGCCGTCGAGACCATCGGTGCGCGGATTCCCATCATCAGCGGCCTTGGCGCCACCGAGACCGCGCCTTTCGCGCTTTGTGCCAACTGGCCGGTCGACCGCTCCGGGGTCATCGGCCTGCCGGTGCCCGGGCAGGAACTGAAGCTGGTGCCGAACGGCAGCAAGCTCGAGGTCCGGGTCCGCGGCCCCAACGTCACCCCAGGTTACTGGCGCATGCCCGACGCCAGCGCGAAATGCTTCGACGACGAGGGCTATTACATGATGGGCGATGCCGCCTGCTTCATCGACCCGCACCAGCCCGAGAAGGGCCTGCTGTTCGACGGGCGCATCGCGGAGGATTTCAAGCTGACCAGCGGTACCTGGGTCAGTGTCGGGCCGCTGCGCGGCCGTTTCATCGCGCATTTTGCGCCGCTGGTGCGCGACGTGGTGATCGCGGGCCATGACCGCGACGAGATCGCGGCGCTGGTTTTCATCGATGTGGAGAATTGCCGGGCCTGCTGCCCCGATCTGCCGACGAACGCCGATATCGCCGCCATCGTGGCGCAGCGGGATCTGCGTGCCAGGTTCCAGCAACTGCTCAGCAGCTTCGCCGCCCAGGCGACCGGCGGCGCCAACCGTATTGCCCGGATCATCCTGCTGGACACCCTGCCGTCTCTCGATGTCGGGGAGGTCACCGACAAAGGCTCGATCAACCAGCGCGCCGTGCTCGATCACCGCGGAGAACTGGTGGATCGCCTCTATGCTGCCCGCCCCCATGAAAGCGTGATCACCGCCGATGCAAGGATCGCCCATGTCGCCTAAAGCCGCAGGACTGACCGTTTCCTTCGACGACATCTGGCTGCTCGACGGCCTGCGTACGCCGTTTGCCGATTACATGGGCGCCTTTGCCGAAGTCTCGCCGATCGATCTCGGCATCAAGGCGGCGAAGGAGGTGCTGAAGAAAGCCGAGGTCGCGCCGCAGGATGTCGATACGGTGGTGGCGGGCAATATGGCGCAGGCCTCCTACGATGCGTATATGCTGCCGCGTCATATCGGCCTGTATGCCGGCGTGCCGATCGAGGTCCCGGCCCATCTGGTGCAGCGCGTCTGCGGCACCGGCATTGAGGCGATCATCCAGGCCTCCACGGCAATCAAGCTGGAGCAGGCCGAACTCGGCCTTGTGGTCGGCACGGAGTCTATGAGCCGCAATCCGGTCGCCTCCTACACCCATCGCAACGGTTTCCGCATGGGGCAGGTCGAGTTCAAGGATTTCCTCTGGGAAGCGCTGATCGACACCGCACCCGGCATCATGATGGGCGACACGGCCGAGAACCTGGCGCGCGAATACCAGATCACCCGCGAAGAGGTCGATCACTACGCGGCCGAAAGCTTCGATCGGGCCTGCAAGGCGAGGGAATTCCTGGCCGGCGAGATAGCGCCCGTCACGACGGAAGAGTTCGACTTCCCCGGCTATAACAAGCGCGGCATCAAACTGAGCCGGAAAACCCCCGAAGTCGCCGAAGACAGCCATGTGCGCCCGTCGCCGGTGGAGGTCTTGGCAAAGATACGGCCCGCTTTCGGCGGCGTGCAGACCGGCGGCAACAGTTCCGGCGTCGTGGATGGCGCGGCGGCAGCGCTCGTTGCCTCAGGCAGCTATATCCGCGAAAGGGGGAAAACGCCGCTGGCCCGCGTCGTTGCCGGCGCGAGCGTCGGTGTGCGGCCGGAGGTGATGGGCATCGGTCCGGTGCCCGCGATCCAGGCTGTCTGCGCCAAGGCAGGCATCAAGATCGAGGATATCGATCGCTTCGAGATCAACGAGGCGTTCGGCGCCCAGGTCATGGCTTGCATGCGCGCGCTGGAGATTCCGCGCGACAAGCTCAATGTCAATGGCGGCGCGATTGCCATCGGCCATCCGCTGGGCGCCACCGGCGTGCGGCTTGCGGTGACCGTGGCACGCGAGCTGCAGCGCGCGGGCCTGCGTTACGGGATCGCCTCGGCCTGCATCGGCGGCGGGCAGGGGATCGCACTGCTGGTCGAGAATCCGGCTGCCGCTTAGGTGAGTGCCGAAAGCCTGGTTAGCAGCGCCAGCAGTTTTCGCTTGTCGGCAGCTCCGAGCGCGGTGTCCAGGCGGCTTTCATGCTGCGCCTTCAGATGGCGGTATGCATCGTTCAGGAAAGCCTCGCCATTCGTCGTCAGGTACAGGGCATTCGAGCGGCGGTCGCCTTCCGCCCGCGCCCGTCGCGCCAGCTTGCGCTTTTCCAGTTCATCCAGCAGGGCGACGAAATTCGCGCGGTTGATCCCGAGCGCCTCGCTGACGCGCGATTGCCGCAATCCCGGATTGGCCTGGATGATCGCCAGGATCGAGAATTGCGCCGGCCGCAGGTCAAACCCCTTCATCTTCACGATAAAGTCCTGGAACACCGCAAGCTGGGCACGGCGCAGCGCGTAACCCAGCAGGCCGTCCAGATAGCCGAGCTGGACGCCGGTGCCGGCCGCCTCTGGATTTGAACGGGTTTTCGCTTTGGGCATCGTGTCCGGGGTAATGGTTTAACGCGGTGTAGAAGAAATCGGCCGATGTTGCAACCGGACGCTCCGGGGCATGCTTTGTGATTGACGCCTCGCTGCGCCGGCCTTACAACCGGGTAGATAGTTTGAGGGCAAACTAATGCACAGCAGCGTCTATCGCCTGACGGTGGAATGGGGGGATGCCGATCCGGCACGGATCGTCTTCTATCCGAAATACTTCACCTGGTTCGACGCGGCGACCAGGCATCTTTTCGTCAGCGCCGGCTTCAAGGTGCCCGATATCTACGACCAGCATGGCGTGATCGGCATGCCGATCGCCGAGACCAATGCCAGGTTCCTGGCGCCGTCGAAGTTTGCCGACGAACTGGAAGTGCATAGTGGCGTGTCGGAATGGAGCGACCGTTATTTCGTCGTGAGTCACAAGATCTATAATGCCGGGGTTCTCAGCGTCGACGGTTATGAGAAGCGCGTCTGGGCCGCGCCGCACCCCGACAAGCCGGGGCGTCTCAAGGCCCTGCCGGTGCCGGCCGAGATCCGCGCGAAGCTGTCGTAAGTCTCAGCCCATCGCCATCCGGATTCCGTCGGCGGCGTAGAGCAGCGGCGAAAGGAAGCGCTGCCGCATCTCATCCACGCTGATCCGCGACGCATGGCCGCTGACATTCATCGCTGCCAGCATCCGGCCGGTCCGGTTGCGGATCGGGACGGCAATCGAGCGCAGCCCGATCTCCAGCTCCTGGTCGACCAGAGCGAAGCCGTTCTGCCGGATCTCGGCCAGCTTGCTGCGCAGGGCTGCCGGTTCGGTGAGGGTATGCGGCGTCAGTAATAGGAACTGCGCGCGGCCGAAATAGGCGTCGAGCTCGGCCGGCTTCAGGTCGGCCAGCAGAACGCGGCCCATCGAGGTGCAATAGGCGGGCAGGCGTGAGCCGATGCCCAGCGCCACCGACATGATCCGCTTGGTGGGGACGCGCGCGACATAGACGATGTCGTCGCCTTCCAGCACCGAGATCGAGCAGGATTCATTCACCTGTTCGGTCAACTGCTCCATGAAGGGCTGCGCGCGTTCCCAGAGATGCATCGAGGTGAGGAAGGCGAAGCCGAGCTGCAGCACGCGCGGCGTCAGGCGGAAATACTTGCCGTCACCGGCGACATAGCCAAGCTCGCAAAGCGTCAGCAGATAGCGGCGGGCGGCGGCGCGGGTCATGTCCGAGCGGCGCGCCACTTCGGTCAGGGTCATCGCGTCATTGTCGCGGTCGAAGGCTGCGATCACCCGCAGGCCGCGGGCGAGCGAAGTGGAGAAGTCGCGTGCAGCAATGCCGGTTGACACGACAGGAACGGCCCGATCTAATGTTCGATATACAAATTGTTGTGCGTTTAGCGCACTAAGTCAAGGCAGGATCCGCCATGGCAATCGCAGGCTATCGAAGGGCAGCGCCCGGTACCCAGCCGGCCTATCTCCATCCGGCCTATCAATCCTCGGTGAAGCGGGCGCCCAGCAAGCCGCTGGTGCTGCTGCCGCATACCCTGTCGGAAGTGACCGGTCCCGTTTTCGGTCATGATCTTGTCCGGCCGACCGACAATGACCTGACCAAGCAGCATGACGGCGAGCCGATCGGCGAGCGCATGATCCTGAGCGGCCGCGTGCTGGACGAAGACGGCCGGCCGGTGCCGCACACGCTGATCGAACTGTGGCAGGCCAATTCCTGTGGCCGTTACCGCCATGCGCTGGATCAGCATGATGCGCCGCTGGACCCGAACTTCACCGGCTATGGCCGCACCGTGACCGACGACGAGGGCCGTTATCGCTTCGTCACCATCAAGCCGGGCGCCTATCCCTGGCGCAACCACCACAATGCCTGGCGGCCGCAGCATATCCATCTGTCCCTGTTCGGCCCGAGCTTCATGACGCGGCTGGTGACGCAGATGTATTTTCCGGGTGATCCCCTGCTGCCGCTCGATCCGATCTTCAATTGCGTCAGCGACGCTCGCGCCCGCGACAGCATGATCGCCGCTTTCGACCTCGAAACCACCATTCCCGAGTTTGCGCTGGGCTACCGCTGGGATATCGTGTTGCGGGGCCGCGACGCCACGCCGATGGAAAACCGCTGAGATGACGCTTATCCCAACAGCTTCGCAGACAGTCGGGCCTTATCTTCATCTCGGGCTGACGCAGATCACTGTTGCCGACATCGCGAAGGATGCGAGCCGCGGCGAGAAGATCGTCATCAGCGGCCGCGTTCTGGATGGCGAGGGGCAGCCGATTCCCGACGCCCTGCTGGAATTCTGGCAGGCCAATGCGGATGGCAAATACGCCCATCCCGAGGACACGCAGGACAAGCCGCTGGACGGCGCCTTTCACGGCTATGGCCGGGTGCCGACCGACAAAGCGGGAGAGTTTCGCTTCGCGACGGTGAAGCCGGGCGCCGTGCCGGGACCCGGCAACAGCTGGCAGGCGCCGCATATCGTCGTCTGCCTGTTCATGCGCGGCATGCTGCGGCATCTCTATACGCGCATCTATTTCTCCGACGAGACCGGCAATGCCGACGATCCGGTGCTGGGCCTGGTTCCGGACGAGTCGCGCCGTGCCACGCTGATCGCCCGGCGCGAAGCGGGGCAGGCGCAGTACCGCTGGGACATCGTCATGCAGGGTGAGAAGGAGACGGTTTTCTTCGATTGTTGAAACCACAAGGCCGGAAACACGGCCATATGCGAGGAGGAAACAATGGCAATGAAGCGTTTTTACCTGGCCGCAGTGACGGCCCTGGGCCTGGCGCTGCCGGCAGCTTCCCAGGCGGTGGAACTGAAGATCCAGCATTTCCTGCCGGCCGGTGCGCCGGCGCAGAAATCGCTGATCGAGCCCTGGGCCAAGGCCGTCGAGGCGCAGTCGCAGGGCCGCATCACGACGCGCATCTTCCCCGCCATGCAGCTCGGCGGCAAGCCGCCCGAACTCTACGACCAGGTGCGCGACGGCATCGTAGATGTGGTCTGGACCCTGCCCAGCTACACGCCCGGCCGCTTCCCCATCATGTCGGTCTTCGAATTGCCCTTCATGATCAACAACGCGAAGGCAACCACCAAGGCGGCGTGGGAATTCTACGAGACCTACGCCAAGAATGAATTCGCCGACATCCATCCGATCCTCTTCCACGTCCATGCCCGCGGCGTCATCCATACCAAGGGCAAGGCGGTGCAGACGGCCGATGACCTGAAAGGCCTGAAGCTGCGCGCGCCCTCGCGGCCGGTCGGCGATGCCCTGGCGAAATACGGCGCCACGCCGGTCTTCATGCCGGTGCCGCAGGCGCCCGAGGCGCTGTCGAAGAATGTCGTCGAAGGCATCGTCGTTCCGTGGGAAGTCACGGTATCGCTGCGCCTCTACGAACTGACCGACCACCACACCCAGGTGACCGGCCCCCGCGGTCTCTATACTTCCGTCTTCCTCTACGGCATGAACAAGAAGACCTACGAAAGCCTGCCGGCCGATCTTAAGAAGGTGATCGACGCCAATTCCGGTGCCGCGATGACCGACAAGATCGGCCAGGCCTGGGAAGACGTCGAGAAGCCGGGCCTCGAGGCGGCCAAGAAGCGCGGCAACAAGATCCTGACCATGCCGGAAGCCGAAACCGCCAAGCTGCGCAAGCTGGCCGAGTCTGTTTCGGCCGCCTGGGTTGAGGATATGAACAAGGCGGGCAAGGACGGTGCCAAGCTCCTGGCGGCCGCCCAGGCGCTGATCGACAAGTATGGCAAATCCAACTGAAGCCGGCGTGAGCGCGGCAGCGGCCGATCGGTCGCTGCCCGCTTTCGACCGGTTCTGCCGCTGGCTGGCGACGCTTGGTGGTTTCATCCTCTTGAGCGCCGCCATCCTCACCGTCGTCAGCGTGCTCGGCCGCTATTTCCTCAGCGCCCCGATTCCGGGGGACATCGAAATCGGCGGCTTCCTGATGGCGGCGGCGATCGCGCTGTTCCTGCCGGAATGCCAGCTGCGCAAGGGCAATGTCATCGTCGATGTCTTCACGGCGGCGGCACCGGTGAAGATGCAGGCCTGGCTGGACATGATTGCCAGCCTGACGGTCGCCGTCGCGGCGGCGGTGATCGCCTGGCGCATGGGCATCGGCATGGTCGAGCTGCAGGCCGCCCGCGACGAGACCATGGTGCTCCGGCTGCCGACCTGGATCGGCTTCATCGTCGTCGTTCCTTCCTTCGCCCTGCTGGCCGTTGCCGGCCTGATCGCCGCCTGGCGCGATTCCGCCGCCATTCGCCGGCCCGGAGAATCCGTGTGACGAGCCTGGCCATCGGGGGTCTGTTCATCGTCCTGATGATCGTGCTCATGGTCCTGCGCGTGCCCATCGCGCTTGCCATGATGCTGACCGGGGCCGGCGGCTATATCACGCTCGCCGGCTGGCTGCCGCTGCTGAACCGAATCAAGACGGGGCCGTATTATTCGCTCTCCTCCGAGAGCTTCTCGGTGATCCCGCTCTTTCTGCTGATGGGGTATATCGCCTCGCGTTCCGGCATCAGCCGCTCGTTGTTCGGTGGCATCAACGCTTTCATCGGCCATGTCCGCGGCGGATTGTCGATGGCCGCCATCGGCGCCTGCGCGCTGTTCGGCGCGATCTGCGGCTCCTCGCTTGCGACGGCGGCCACGATGGGGCAGGTCGCCCTGCCGGAGATGAAGCGCTACGGCTACCATGGCGGCCATGCGACCGGCACGCTGGCGGCCGGCGGCACGCTCGGCATCCTGATTCCGCCTTCGATCCCGCTCATCGTCTATTGCATCCTGGCCGAGCAGAACATCGCCAAGCTGTTTTTTGCGGCCATGCTGCCCGGCACCCTTGCAGCCCTCGGCTATATGACCGCCATCGCCATATATGTGCGGATCAATCCTGTCGCCGGCCCGGCCGGCAGCAAGGCATCCTGGAGCGAGCGGCTGCGTGCCTTGCGCGACATGGTGCCGATCCTGCTGCTGTTCGTCCTGGTGCTCGGCGGCATCTATACCGGCGTCTTCACGCCGACCGAGGCCGCGGCCTTCGGCACCATGGGGGCGCTGCTGATCGCCGTGGTCCTGAACGGGATGCGATGGCGCGGGCTGATCGAGAGCCTGCGGGAAACCGCCGTCAGTGCCGCCATGATCTTCATGATCCTGATCGGCGCCGACATCTTCAATTCCTTCATGGCGCTGAGCGGCGTGCCGCAAGCGCTCGCCGATGCCATCGGCCGGAGCGGCCTGTCGCCGATGATGGTCCTGCTGCTCATCCTGCTGGTGTATCTCGTGCTCGGCTGCCTGATGGATTCGCTCAGCATGATCCTGCTGACCCTGCCGATCTTCTTCCCGGCGGTCATGGCGCTGGATTTCGGCCTGACGGCGGAGCAGACGGCGATCTGGTTCGGCATCCTGATCCTCATCGTCGTCGAGGTCGGGCTGATCACGCCGCCGGTCGGCATGAATGTCTTCGTCATCAACAAGCTGGCGCGCGACGTGCCAATGAGCCACACTTTCCGGGGCGTCGTGCCCTTCCTGATTTCGGATGCGATCCGTGTCGGCCTGCTGGTCGCATTCCCGATCCTCACCTACGGCCTGCTGGAATGGATGAATTGGCGATAGACGGAACCAGCCTGCTCGGCCCGCTATTTTCCGGCACCGCGGCGACAGTGTTCAGCGACGGCGCCCGGCTGCAGGCGATGCTCGATTTCGAGGCGGCGCTGGCGCGGGCAGAAGCCAGGGTCGGCGTGATCCCGGTCGCCGCCGTTACCCCGATCGCCGGGCAGTGCGATGCCGCCGGTTACGACATGGCGGCGCTGGGGAAAGCGACGGCGACGGCCGGCAATCCGGCCATCCCGCTGGTGAAGGCGCTGACCGCAAAAGTCTCCGCCCGGGACGCGGAGGCGGCACGCTATGTCCATTGGGGTGCGACCAGCCAGGATGTGATCGATACCGGCATGGTGCTCCAATTGCGGCAGATCACCGGCCTGATCGAGGCAGGGCTGGCGCAGCTTTCCGGCGCGCTGGCGGATCTGACGACAGCACACAGGCAGACTCCGATGGTGGGCCGCACCTGGCTGCAGCATGCCCTGCCGATCACCTTCGGCCTCAAGGCTGCCGGCTGGCTCGACGCGATTGAGCGCCATCGCGCGCGGCTCGATGAGCTCAAGCCGCGGCTGCTGGTCGTGCAGTTCGGCGGTGCCGCCGGGACCCTGGCTGCCCTGGGCGACCGGGGCATGGATGTCGCGGCGGCCCTGGCAGATGACCTCAAGCTCGGCCTGCCGGCGATGCCGTGGCATGGCGCGCGCGACCGGCTCGCCGAGTTTGCTGCCTTCCTCGGTCTGCTGACCGGCAGCCTCGGCAAGATCGCCGGCGATATTGCCCTGCTGATGCAGACCGATGTGGGCGAAGCCTTCGAGCCGGCAGGCGCAGGGCGCGGCGGCTCCTCCACCATGCCGCATAAGCGTAATCCGGTGACGGGCGCCGTGGTGCTGGCTGCCGCGCTGCGGGCCCCGCAATTGGTGTCGACCATGCTGGCCGGGATGGGGCAACAGCATGAGCGCGGCCTGGGCGGCTGGCATGCCGAATGGACCGCCCTGCCGGAACTGGCGCAACTGGCGGCCGGGGCGCTGGCCCAGACCGCCGAGACGATGGCCGGCCTGGAGGTTGACACCGGCCGGATGCGCCGCAACCTCGACATCACCAACGGCCTGATCATGGCGGAAGCCGTGATGATGGCGCTCGGCGCCAGGATGGGCCGGCTGGCGGCGCATGATCATATCGAGGCGGCCTGCCATCGCGCGGTGAGCGCCAACCGCCATCTGCGCGACGTCCTGGCCGAAGATGCGGTCATCATGCAGCATCTGGGTGCCGACGAGCTGGCGCGCCTGTTCGATCCGCTCGCCTATACCGGCGTCGCGCCAGCAATGATCGACCGCGTATTGGCCGCGCGGCGCAAATAGTTCGGAGGATTCATGCCGCATCTCGCCTGCCAGGACGGGGTTGAACTGCATTATCGCCTCGATGGCGACGAGGCCGCGCCGGTCCTGGTCCTGTCGAATTCGCTCGGCACCGATCTGAACATGTGGGAGCCGCAGATGCGCGCGCTGGCCCTCCGGTTCCGGGTGCTGCGCTATGATACCCGCGGCCACGGCCTTTCCGGCCTGCCGCCGGCGCCCTATCAGGTCGAGCGGCTGGGCAGGGACGTGCTGGCGCTGCTGGACGGCCTCGGCATTGCGCGCGTGCATTTCTGCGGCCTGTCGATGGGCGGTATGACAGGCATGTGGCTGGGCGTTCACGCGCCCGACCGTATCGGACGCCTGGTGCTCTGCAATACGGCGGCCAAGATCGGCACGCCGGAAATCTGGAATGCGCGCATCGCCGCTGTCGAAAAGGGCGGCATGGCAACGATCCAGCCCGGCGTGATTCAGCGCTGGTTCACGGAAGACTTCGTCGCCAGGCATCCGGAGGCCGTCGCGCCCATTGCCGCGATGCTGCTCGCCACCGCGCCGGAAGGATATGCGGCGGCCTGCGGCGCGGTGCGCGATATGGATCAGCGCCAGGCGATTGCCGCGATCCGCGCGCCGACCCTGGTGATCGCCGGCACCCATGACCTGGCCACATCGGCCGCTGAGGGCCGCGCCGTGGCCGACGCGATCCCGAACGCGAAATACGTCGAGCTGCCGGCTGCGCATCTGTCGAATATCGAATCCGCGCCGGCATTCACCGATGCGCTGGTGCATTTCCTGGCATAGTGACCGGAGGGTCCCATGGACGAGAACGACCGTTTCGATGCCGGCCTCGAGGTTCGCCGCGCCGTTTTGGGCAAGGCCCATGTCGAGCGCTCGCTGGCCCGCCGCAACGACTTCAATACCGAATTCCAGGCGCTGATCACCCGCTATGCCTGGGGTGAGATCTGGACACGGCCAGGACTCGACCGGAAAACCCGCAGCTGCATGGTGCTGTCGACCATGATCGCGCTGAACCGCGCCGACGAGTTCAAGCTGCATGTCCGCGCTGCCTTCAATAACGGGCTGACCCGCGATGACATCAAGGAAGTTATCCTGCAGGCGGCGATTTATTGCGGCGTACCGGCCGCCAACAGCGCCACGCATTGGGCCGAAGAGGTCTTCGCGCAGCTGGAGCAGGAGAAATAAAAAAACGGCGCCGTGAGGCGCCGTTTCCGTTCCGTGAACGATGATCTGATCAGCTCGCCTGGGCCTGGCCGGGCCGCTGGCCGCGCGGCTTGCCGAACCGGCGTCCGCCGGGTTTGCCATTGCGGTGCTGCTGCGGCTGGCCACGATGGCCTTCAGCGCGATGCCCCTCGCCGCGATTGTCGTGACGATGGCCGTGGTTGTGGCCATGCGGACGCGGCGGCCGGGCATCCTTCGGCTCGGCGGCGGTCGCCGCCGCCAGCTTGGTATCGCCGCGCCGGTCGGTGGCGGCGATACGCTGGCGCGTCACCCGCTCGATATCCCGCAGCAGGCCGCGT
>CAYSCA010000035.1:0-20582 GCA_964429465.1 uncultured Rhodospirillaceae bacterium | reverse complement strand
TTCCTCGCGCCCAATCCCGGCATCAATTCCGGCTTCATGATCGCGCAGGTGACGGCGGCCGCGCTCGCGGCGGAGAACAAGCAGCGCGCCCACCCGGCCAGCATCGACACCATCCCGACCTCGGCCAACCAGGAAGACCATGTCTCGATGGCGACCCACGCGGCCCATCGCCTGCTGGCGATGGCGGAGAATGCGGCGGGGATCGTCGCCGTCGAATATCTCTGCGCCGCGCAGGGCGTCGACCTGCGCCGGCCGCTCGTTACCAGTCCGGCGCTGGTTCCGGCGCTGCGGCTGTTGCGCAGCGCGGTGCCTGTGATGGCGGAGGATCGCTGGCTGGCGCCGGACCTCGAAGCGGCCCGGCGAATCGTCCGGGACGGCGCCCTGCGGGTGCTTTTGCCGGCTTCATTGCTGTAGCGCGGCGATTCGCGCGTTGCGCCTTACTCCCGATGCAGATAACAGCGACTCTCTGCCGCGATCCTGTGGCGGCGGGCGAGTCGTTTTTCCTGTATCGGAGGGAGTGATGAACAAGGCGGATCTGGTCGAAATCGTGCGCGAAACCGCGGGCTGCACCAAGGCGGCGGCCGGCGAAGCGGTGGACGCAGTATTCGATGCGATGGCGAAGGCGATGAAGAAGGAAGGCGGCTTCACCATCGTCGGCTTCGGCACCTTCAAGGTTGCCAGGCGCGCCGCGCGCAAGGGCCGCAATCCGCAGACGGGAGAACCGATCAGGATCGCCGCATCCAAGTCGGTGCGCTTCAAGGCCTCGGGCCAGCTGAAGGAGCGGCTGTAAGCCTGCACGCCTGTTGTCATGGCCGGGTCCGGCCATGACATTTTGACTGCGACATTCAGGACAGTTCGAAACTCTCGCAGAACTCGCCGTAATCGCAGGTGATCTCCTCGTCGCTGGCGATGTCGCGTGCGGCATAGGTGATCGCCGTCCGGTTGTCGGTATTCGGCGTCGGCGAGTGATTGATGAAGCGGGTGTTGTCGAGGCTGACCACCCAGCCGCCCGGAATCTGCGATGTGATATAGCCGTAGCGGTCGACGAATTTCTGCGCCACCTCGGGCAGCCTGGCGAATTCCGCTTCCGGAATGATCCGGTCGAAGGCCGGCTCGAAGCGCCAGATCGCGGTGCCTTTGGCAATCGGCGCGGCGGCGAACAGGCCGATGCCCTGGATGGGGCTGGCCGCGGCATAGGTGGGGACGAGAAGCATTCGGAACTCCGGGTTATCGGCGCAGGCTAGCACACAATAAAAAGCCGGCGCAGGGCTCGCCCGCGCCGGCTTGGAATGAAACAGATCAGTGTTACGCGACGCCGTGCTGCTTGAACCAGGCCAGCGCGCGCTTCCAGCCGTCTTCGGCCGCTTCCTTGCGGTAGCTCGGCCGGTAATCGGCATGGAAGGCATGCGGCGCGCCTTCATAGACGTGGAACTCGACCTTCTTGCCGGCATCGGCCGCGGCTTTTTTCATCTGCTCGATGGTATCGAGCGGAATGCCCTGATCGGCGCCGCCATACAGGCCGAGCACAGGCGCCTTGAGGTCCTTGGCCAGTTCGACCGGATGCTTCGGCGTGCGTTCGTTGGACTGGCCGACCAGCCGGCCATACCAGGCGACCGCGGCCTTCAGGTTGGGGTTATGGATGGCATAGAGCCAGGCGATGCGGCCGCCCCAGCAGAAGCCGGTGATGCCCAGCTTCTCGGCATGGCCGCGATTGCTCTTCGCCCAGTTCGCGGTGGCGTCGAGATCGGCCATCACCTGCGCGTCCGGCACCTGCCCGGCGACGGCGATGGCGCCCTGCATGTCGGTGATTTTGCTCATATCGCCCTGGCGCATGTAGAGGTCGGGCGCGATCGCCATGTAACCGGCCTTGGCGAAACGGCGGCAGGTATCCTTGATGTATTCATGCACGCCGAAGATTTCCTGCACCACCAGGATGGTGGGGAAGGGGCCGCCCTGCGCCGGCATGGCGCGATAGGCCGCCATCTCGCCGCCGGTTACCGGAATCTTCACTTCGCCGGCGGTCAGCCCGTTGGTATCGGTGGTGATCGCGGACTGCGCCACCACCGGACCGGCCGCCGCGGTGAAGCCGGTGATCAGGCCGGTGGCGACAAATCCGCGACGGGTAAAATCGACCTTGGGTACCAGACTCAACAGATCGGCATTCATCGGTTTCCTCCAGATGCGGCAGCGCCGCGTTGCCATTGAGACAAACCCGAGCGTTGGATATTTGGCTTGAACGGAACGTTTGGCGATAAAAATTGGCGTGATGATCCGCCGCCGGGACGGGCTCCGGTAGTTACTCCGAAGTGAGTTAGAAGGGGATCAGCTTGTGAGGAAGCGGATCGCGAGGCTGACGATCAGGAAGATGCCCAGCCACAGCGCAATGAAGAGGAATATGCGGGAGCCGCGCCAGGGCCGGCGCAGCAGCGCCGGCAGCACCAGCACCGCCATCATCAGCAGGGCAATGAGTTGCAGCCAGTCGGATTGCGACATTGCTGGTCCGGACGGGGTGAGACGCCGGCTCTTCAGTCCTTCTGCGTCAGCTTCGGCCCTTTTGCCGCCTGGCACTGGCGGTAAAGCCGTTCGGCCATCGGCTCCTTCTGCCGCAGGAACCGCATCTCCAGCCCGCTGATCACCTTGTAGGAGGGGCTGGTTTCCGCGGCCGGGCCGGGATGCCTGGCCGGCATGGTATGGACCACCGACATCATCCGGCTCGCATTGATCCGCATCTCGACCTCGTGGCCGTCGGCCAGGATTTCGATGGCGCAGGGCTTGCCGAGCTGGCGGTCGAAGGCCTGTACCCGCAGATAATTCGGGTCGGGCAGGATTTCGGCGGTGGCATTGGGGTTGCTGCTGGCCATCAGGGCCGGCCGGTATTTATCGAATTCCGCCGTGGCCACCACGATCCGGCCGTACGGGAAATAGATTTCGACATTGCTGTCGAGGCGGGCATGTTCGCCGATCTTGCCGTCCACGATCGGCAGTTCCAGCACGCGGAAGGCGGGGACGCGGGTGATGTCTTCGTTGATGTTGAGCAAAACGCGGTCGCCGCGCTCCTGCGCCCGCTCGGTCTCGAAAGGGATCAGCGCGGTCGGCTTCTTGGGCTCCCGCGCCGCCGCGTCCGGCAGGCTGGCGGTCTGCATGCCCACGGCCAGCGTGATCAGCCCCAACCAGAAAAGACGCATGCTAGCTCCCCCCATACCAACAGCCCTTAACGGGTGTGGCGGAACAGTGACTGCTGATGGCAGGCAGACTAGTCGAATTTCCGATTCCTGCCAAGACTCGATGCGTTATCAAAAGGTTACCGAAAACGGACAACGGGCGCCGGGCTTTGCCATTCCGCGGCGATTTGGCTAAGGTACGCCGCCTTGCGGGTCGGCATCTGACGCCCGGCAGTTTGAGGAGTGGGGCGTGGCCAATTTCATTGAGGAAGTCGACGAGGAAGTCCGGCGCGAACGGCTGGAAAAGCTGTGGAAACGCTGGAGCCCGGCGGCCGCCGGATTTGTCGTCGTTCTGCTGGCCGGCGTGGCCGGTTTCCAGTTCTGGCAGGGGCATCGCGCCGAGAAGGCCGCTGCCGACGGGGCCGCGTTCAATGCCGCGCTGAACCAGGCGCAGGCTGGCAAGCCGGCGGAAGCCGCCACAGCCTTCGCCAGCCTGGCAAACACAGCGGGCGAGGGCTATGCGCTGCTCGCCCGGTTCCAGCAGGCCGCCAGCCTGGTCGCCGCGAAAGACCTGTCCGGCGCGATCGCCGCCTATGACGCGATCGCCGCCGACAATGCCATTTCAGCGGAATACCGCAATCTGGCGCGCTATCTGGCCGCCTTCCACGGCCTCGAGACATTGGATGCCGAAGCGGTGAAGCAGCGCCTCGCCGCCATTCCGGCCGCCGCGCCCTGGGCGGCGAATGCCCGCGAATTGCAGGCGATGGCCGAGATGAAGGCCGGCAATATCGATGCCGCGCGCCAGCTGCTCACCGCGCTCGCCGACGATGCCATGGCGCCGGCCGGACTGCGCGGCCGGGCTGCCGAACTGCTCGCCGCGCTTGGCGGCCCGGTCCAGTAACATGGCTATCATGCATCGCCCGGCCGTGTGGGGACGGAAGGTCCTGATTGTCGCGCTGACGGCGGGCATGCTCGGCGGCTGCGACACGATCACCGAGTGGTTTGAATCCGAGCCGCCGCCCAAGGCGGTCGGCGAACGCATTTCCGTGCTGGCCTTCGACAGCCAGCTCGACCCCGATCCCAGGCTGGCGGAAACGCCGGTGATCCTGCCCAAACCCTGGGCCAATCCGGACTGGCCGCAGGCCGGCGGCTATCCCGGCCATGCCATGCACCATCTCGCCCTGGGCGACACTCTCAAGCAGGCCTGGCGCGCCGATCTCGGCTCTGAGGCCGACGAGGAGCAGAAGATCCTGGCCCAGCCGGTGGTGGCCGAGGGGCGGGTGTTCGCGATGGATGCCGAAAGCGCGGTGAGCGCCTTCGATGCCGCCACCGGGCGCCGGCTCTGGCGCGTCAACCTGACGCCGCGCCGCGAGGAGCGCGGCGCCATCGGCGGCGGCCTGGCCTGGCATGCCGGCAAGCTGTTCGTCAGCACCGCCTATGGCGACGTCATCGCGCTGCAGCCCGAAACCGGGCTCGCTTTCTGGACGACATCGCTGAAGCTGCCGATCCGCGGCGCGCCGACCGCCGATGGCGGGCGCGTCTTCGTCATCACCTATGACAACCAGACCCACGCGCTGGATGTCGAGCGCGGCGAGGTGCTGTGGACCCATTCCGGCGTCATCGAGGCAGCCGGCTTCCTCGGCGGCGCCAATGCCGCGGTGGAAGGCAACACGGTAATCGTGCCGTATTCCTCGGGCGAAGTGCTGGCCCTGCGCGCCGATACCGGGGTGGTCGCCTGGGGCGAGCAGCTGGTGCGCGCCGCCGGCCGGATCAGCCAGGCCGGCGCGCTGAACGACATCAACGGCCGCCCGGTGATCGACCGCGACCGCGTCTATGCCGTCACCCAGTCAGGCCGCTTCGTCGCGATCAACATCCGCACCGGCGAGCGCGTCTGGGAGCGCGTCATTCCCAGCATCCAGACGCCCTGGGTTGCCGGCGATTTCATCTACGCCATCACCATCGATGCCGAGCTGCTCTGCCTGTCGCGCCGCGACGGCCGGGTGAAATGGATCCGCCAGCTGCGGCGCTATGAGAATCCGGAGGCGAAGGTCGCCAAGGGGATCATCACCTGGTACGGCCCGGTGCTGGCAGGCGACCGCCTGCTGGTCGCCTCGACCGACGAGCGGCTGCTCGCGATTTCGCCCTATACCGGCGACCTGATCGGCCAGGCGGAGCTGTCCGACAAGGCCAGCGTGGCGCCCATCGTGGCTGACGGAACGGTTTACGTCGTCACCGACGACGCGCAGATCACCGCCTATCGCTGACAGGTCGCATGACCGCCAAGATTGCCATCATCGGCCGGCCCAATGTCGGCAAGTCGACGCTGTTCAACCGCCTGGTCGGACGGCGCGTGGCGATCGTCGACGATACGCCGGGCGTGACGCGCGACCGCCGCGAGGGCCAGGCGCGGCTCGGCGACCTGCAATTCACCGCGGTCGATACGGCCGGGCTGGAGCAGGCGGCCGACGAGAGCATGGCCGGCCGCATGCGGCTGCAGACCGAGATGGCGGTGAAAGAGGCGGCCGCCGTGCTGTTCGTCATCGACGGCCGCGCCGGCGTCACGCCGATGGACCGGCATTTCGCCAACTGGCTGCGCCGCCAGGGTCGGCCGGTGATCCTGTTGGCCAACAAATGCGAAGGCGGCGCCGGCAGCCATGGCGTCGCCGAGGCGCATGGCCTGGGCTTCGGCGAGCCGCTGCCGGTTTCGGCCGAGCATGGCGAAGGACTCTACGACCTCGCCGAGGCGCTGGTGGCGCAGGTCGGCAATGCCGCTTTCGGTACGCATGACGACACCGCCGATATCGACGAAGCGCCGGTCGGCATCGATGTCGAGGTCGATGCCGAGGCGCCGGAAGACCTCAACCGCCCGATCCAGATGGCGGTGGTCGGCCGCCCCAATGCCGGCAAGTCGACCCTGATCAATTCGCTGATCGGCAGCGACCGGCTGCTGACCGGGCCGGAGCCGGGCCTGACCCGGGATGCCATCGCCGTGGCCTGGGAATTCCAGGGCCGCAACATCCGGCTGGTCGATACCGCCGGCCTGCGCCGCAAGAGCCGCGTCGACGCCAAGCTGGAAAAGCTCTCGGTGGCCGAGACGCTGCGCACCGTCCGCATGGCGCAGGTGGTCGTGCTGGTGCTGGACGGCAATCTCGGCATCGACAAGCAGGACCTCACGATCGCAGATCACGTGCTGCAGGAAGGCCGCGCGCTGGTCATCGCCGTCAACAAGTGGGACGCGGTGGAAGACCGCGCTCTGGCGCTGCGCGACATCGAGGACCGGCTGGAGAAGTCCCTGCCGCAGGCGCGCGGCCTGCCGGTTGTCACGCTCTCGGCGCTCACCGGGCGTCATCTCGATCGCCTGCTGCCTGCGGTGCTGGGCCAGTACGAGCGCTGGAACCGCCGCATCCCGACGGCGCAGCTCAACCGCTGGCTGGAGGAGGTGACCGCGCGCAATCCGCCGCCGCTCGCCGGCGGCCGCAGCGTGCGCATCCGCTATGCCACCCAGGCCAAGGCGCGGCCGCCGACGATCGCGCTGTTCGCGCCGCGCGCGGAGTTCATCCCGGAATCCTATCTGCGCTACCTGATCAACGGGCTGCGCGAGAGCTTCGACCTGCAGGGCGTGCCGATCCGCATGCATCTGCGCAAGGGCAAGAATCCTTACGTGCGCGACGACGACTAGGCGGCTCAGGCCGCGACGGTCGAATTGCTCAGCAGCGCATTCACCGCGCCGATCAGGGTCTCTTCGGCGAAGGGCTTCTGGATGAAGGCCTCTGCCGGCCGCGGCGTGGCGGCGGCGCTCGGGGCCGGATAGGCGCTCACCATCAGCACCGGCAGGGCCGACCAGCGCGGATCGCGGCGGATCGTCTCGATCAGCTCGGCGCCGTTGAGAAACGGCATCTGGTAGTCGGTGATGATCAGGTCGGGCCGCTGCACCTCCAGCGCGGCCAGCGCGGCCCCGCCATTGACGGCATGCAGCACCTCGTGTCCCTGATCCTGCAGCATGTCGCACAGGGTCATCGCCACCAGGGCCTCGTCCTCGACCACCAGAATGCGGGCCACGTTTCCTCCGCGCCAAACTACCGCAGGGGAGGCTAGCCCAGTTCCTAAACCCGGTAAACGGGGAGCGCGAATGCGACGCAGGAACGCGGCGCGTCCATGGCGGTTAACGCCGTGAAGGGAGTGTCTTCCATGCTCGTTCCGCGCCTTGCCGCCCTGGCGGTCGTCACCGTCCTGCTTCTGCCGTTTCCCGCGGTTTGCCAGGAGAATCTCATCCATGAGATCCGCGGCGGCGTGCTGGTCCATGATGTGGATATGTGGGGTGCCAGCGATGTGGAGGACGGCGTCGTCGTAAATGGCGAACTGGCCTTCCGGAGTTTCGGCAGCCTGCTGGGCGGCCGGTTTCGCCCGGTCCTGGGCCTCAGCCTGACCGGCGGAAACCGGACCTCATACGGCTATGCCGATGCGCGCTGGGAATATACGGCGGGATGGTTCTTCCTCGGCCTCGGCATGGGCGCGGCGGTGCATGACGGCGACCTGCATCGCGAGCCCGGCCGCAAGGATCTCGGCTCGCGAGTGCTGTTTCATATCCCGGTCGAGGCGGGCGTGCAGCTAAGCGAGGCGAACCGCCTGTCGCTCTATTTCGAGCATGTCTCCAATGCCTGGCTGGCCGATCCCAATCCGGGGATGGACAATATCGGCCTGCGCCTGGCGCACCGCTTCTGACGCAGGCTAGAGAGTCTTGCCCAGGTAATCCGCGACATCCGACGGGAAAAAGCCGGCATGGCGCACGGCGTCCTTCAGCTTTTCCTCGGAGACGCCGAACCGTTCGGTCCAGTAGCGGATATCCTCCTCCTCGCTCACATTCACCCGCTTCGGCGCAGCCTCGACGATCTCCATGCGGGCGCGATCGCCAGCTTCGGCATGCGGGCGGTCGGCCAGCGACGGAGTCGCAGCAGTCGGCTGGCTCATCGCCACCGGATCGCTGGCCGGAAAGGTGCCGCGCAGCGCCTCGTCGAGCTCCTCTTCCTTTTCACTGGTGGTGCGATCGGACCGATGCGCCTCCACAACCTGTTCGCGCGATACGGACTTGTTGGGCGGTTTGCGGCTGGCGGCCATGGCGGGGACTCCTTCTGACTCTACAGGACAAAAACCCGGAACAGGTGCCGCCGGTTCCCGCCATGGTGCTGCCGCTTTTGCGGGCAATGCGCTCGCAGGTTAGGCATCCGGACCGAATTTGCCGGCGAAAAACGCAGCGATATGCCGGCATGGGCGTTGCAACGCCGGCGGCATGGGCGACCGTTTCTTTCCTTCCCGCCACCGCAATATCACGCTGCTGTTGCAGCGCCCGCCGGCCGTTCCGGCCTGGAGCCTGCCCGGCATCGGCCATAATGGCGGGCCGCCGCTCGACATGTCGGGCAGCGGCTGGCTGTGGCGCCGCGCGGTGGCGAAAGCCTGGTCGCAGCCGCGGCGCGAGGTCGCGCTGCAGCGGTTGCGGCGGGCCGAACGGCTGGGCCTGACTTACCGCGATTTCACCGCCGCGCTGATGGATACCGGCAGCAGCCTGTCGGTCGCGCTGCTGCCGCTGCATCATCTCGCGGAGGTGGAGCGTCGGCGCGACGGCAGCCTGGCGATGCAGATGGACGAGGCGGTGGCCGGCTGTCTGCGCCGCTTCGAAGGGCGGCTTTTCCTGGTGATCGACGAAGCCGTCACCGGCCGCCTCGACGGGAAGACGCGGCGCCGGCTACTGGCGACGCAGATCGCCCAGGCCGAGGGCCTGATCCTGCTGCCCTTCCGGCCCGACGAAAGCGACGCAAGACGTGCCGCGCGGCTGCATCGCCTGCTGCAGGCAAAGGGCCTGCTGCGCAAGGAATGTTTCTGGCTCGGCCGCACGCAATCCGAACTGCAGCTTGCGCAGCAGGCGGGTCTGGGCTTTTTCAAGTCGCTGGCCGGCTGGTTTTCCGGCTGAAACTGCGGCTTGCATTGCCGGCAGGCCGGCCGGACAATGGTCGCATCCCCAGCGAGGAATGCGACAATCATGAGCATCATCTCTGTCGACCGCCTGGCCGCGCTGATCCCCGATTGCGCCAAGATCGCCGTGCCGCCGGATTATTCCGGCGTGGCGATGGAACTGACCCGCGCCATGCTCCGCAGGGGTGTGCGCGACCTGCATCTGGTCTGCGTCCCGGTTTCGGGCCTGCAGGCGGAATTGCTGATCGGCGCCGGCGCCGTCGCGACGCTGGAGACCTCGGCGGTCACGCTCGGCGAGTATGGCGGCGCGCCGCGCTTCCAGGACGCGCTGAAGCGCGGCAGCTTCCGCATGCTGGACGCGACCTGTCCGGCCATCCATGCCGCGATCCAGGCCGCGGGGAAGGGGATTCCCTTCATGCCTCTGCGCGGCATGCTCGGCACCGATCTGCTGCGCAACCGCCCGGACTGGAAGCTGATCGACAATCCCTTTGCCGCCGAGCCCGATCCGATCGTGCTGCTGCCGGCGATCCGGCCGGATTTCGCCGTCTTCCACGCGCCCTATGCCGACCGCAACGGCAATGTCTTCATCGGCCGGCGGCGCGAGCTGGTGGCGATGGCGCATGCGGCGCAGACCACCCTCGTCACCGTCGAGGAAATCCGCGACATCGATCTGCTCGGCAGCGAGGAAACCGCGGCCGGCACGCTGACGGCGGCCTATATCGGCGGCGTGGCGGCGGCGCCGCGCGGCGCCTGGCCGCTGCGGCTGTGGGATATCTACGAGGAAGACGAGGCGCATCTGAAGGCTTACTGCGAGATGGCGCGCTCCGATGACGGCTTCCGGCGCTATTGCGACTCCCATATCCACACGGCATCGCAGGCGGCGGAGTGACCATGTCTGGTGTTAACGCGCTGCCGTTCAGCCGGCAGGAATTGCTGATCACCTCGATTGCCCGTCTGCTGGAGGGCTGCCGCATCGTGGCGACCGGCGCCTCCTCGCCGATCCCCGGCTCGGGCGCGCTGCTGGCCCGCGCGCTGTCGGGTGGAACGCTGCGGGTGAATGTGCTGGGGTCCTTGCGCAACGACTTCCTCTGCGATGGCGGCGTGGAACTGTTCGATATTGCCGCCCAGGGCCGGCTGGATGCCTTCTTTCTCGGCGGCGGCCAGATCGACGGCGAGGCCAATATCAACCTGGTCGGCGCCGGCGGCGCCTATCCGCAGAACAGCGTGCGCTGGCCCGGCAGTTTCGGCTCGGCCTATCTCTATTACCTGGTGCCGCGGGTGATCCTGTTCCGCGAGGAGCATACCCGCCGCGTGCTGGTGCCGCGCGTCGATTTCGTCTCCTCGGCCGGTCCGAAGAATGACGGAACTTATCGCCCCGGCGGCCCGCTCGGCCTGCTCACCAATCTCTGCTGGTTCTCCTGGCAGACGGAGAAGCGCCGCTTCCGGCTGGAAAGCGTGCATCCCGGCCACAGCCTGGAAGAGGTGCGCGACAATACCGGCTTCGAATTCGACTGCCCGGACAGCGTGCCGCAGACCGCGTCGCCGGACGAGGCGACGCTGACGCTGCTGCGGACCCGCATCGCCGGCGAAGTGGCGGAAACCTATCCGCGCTTTGCCGAAACGGTTTTCGGCCTGCGGGCCGCCTGATCAGGCCGTTCCCGCTTCGGGCGCCGCCGCCGGCAGCGGAATCCGCATCGAGAGCCGCACGCCGTCCCTGGTGAAATCCATCGCGACCGCGGCGCCGATCTCGCGCGGCAATCCCCGCTCGATCATGCGCAGGCCGAAGCCCGATCGCTTCGGCCGCTGGGCCGGAGGGCCGTTCTCCTCGGTCCACGCAATGACGAGTTCCCGCGCGCCGGTTTCCGCCGTCGCCACCGACCAGCGCACCGAGACCCGTCCGCCGGCGGTGCTGAGCGCGCCATATTTCATCGCATTGGCGATCAGTTCGTGGAAAGCCATGGTCAGCGACAGCGCAATCTTCGGCCGGAGGAACACATCGGCGCCCCGCAGCGCGATGCGCGGGTTTTCCTCGTCGAAGAATGGCGCGACTTCCTGGCGCAGCATCGCGCGCAGGCTGATGCCCTGCCAGTTGCCCAGCGTCAGCAAATCATGCGTCCGGCTCAGACCCTGCAGCCGCCGCTCGAATTTCTGCACCGCTTCCGGCGAGCAGTCATCCCGGAAGGACAGATGGGTGAGCGACTGGACGGTCGCCAGCGTGTTCTTGACGCGATGATTCAGTTCGTCGATCAGCGCCAGCCGGCGCCCCTCGGCCTCTTTGATGACGGTGAGGTCGACCAGCATGTTGGCGCCACCGGCCAGCCTGCCGGCGGAATCGAATAGCGGCGTCGGAAACGAGACGATGGGAATGCGCGTGCCGTCGCGACGCACCGTCATCGATTCCACATCGCGGACCGGCTTTCCGGTTTTCAGCGCGGTGCACATCGGCGATTCGTGATGCGCCATCGGGCGGCCGTCGATATGCTGCAATCCCCAGGCGCCGGTCCATTGCGCGCTGCCGGGCGGCGGGCGCTCTCCCCACAGCGTCGCGCAGGCTTCGTTATAGTAGACCACGTAACCGTCGGCGTCGGTGGTGTAGAGCGCGACGGGCAGGCCTTCCAGCAGCTGGGTATTGCGATCCTCGAAATCCCGCAGCATCGCCTGGTGCTGCCGGTGCGTGCTGATGTCGCGCGTGACGGCCAGTTGGGCCGTCTCGCCGTCAGGCATGCGCAGCGGCACCGCATGCGATTCCATATGCCGCCGCGTGCCGTTCCGTCCGATGATGTCGAATTCCAGTGTCCGGGTTTTGCCCGCGCAGATGTCGCGATGGAAAGCGGCCCATTTGTTGCGGTGCTCCGGGGCGATCATGCCGTGGATGTCGCTCTGGTCGACGGCGGCGAAATCCTCGGCCTCGATCATGCGCAGCCCGGCGGGATTCATCTTCAGCAGGCGGCCATCGCAGGCCACCACCTTGATGCATTCGGGCGTCGCCTCGACAATGGCCCGCAGATATTCCTCACTGCGCTTCACCTCCGCCTCCGCCTGGCGGCTCGCGGAAATATCCTGGAAGCAGTTGACCGCGCCGATTACCCGGCCGGCGGAATCCTTTACCGCATTGATGTTCACCAGCACCCAGATGCGCCGGCCGTCCGGCTGCTCGAGGATGAACTCGTTGTCGCGCGCCGGCTCGCCGGTACGCAGCACGTCGGCCATCGGGGTCGCTTCCGGCGCAACCGGCGTGCCGTCGGTCCGGAACAGCTTCGGCGCACCGCAGAAACGTCCGTCCGTCGCCTGCGTGTCCGGCGCGCCGCCCCACAATTCCTCGGCTTTGGCATTCCAGCGCAGGATGCTGCCCGCCGCGTCGCAGACGTAGACGCCGGCGGGGACGATTTCGAACAGGGCTTCGTCGACGGCAATCCTGATGCCGCCATTGCCGTGCTGATGGTTGGGCCGCGATCCGGCGGCTTTGGGCTCGGGAAATTCCAGACTCATTGCATGACTCAACACAACTCGAATTCAATCCAATCCATTCCGCCGACATTGTCCGGCTGACGGACGCAAAATCCTTTCGCCCGTCCCGAGGAGGGCGAGGCAAGTCCCCGAATGAATGTGCCGCTTTGCGCGCGTATGGAGCTTTTCCGCAGTTCTTCAACCCGGTTTCTTCGCGTTCTTCGCGCGCTCGATGTCCATTTCTGGATGTCTGGCAAGAAGATAGGTTCCATGCGGAAAATGTCGACCTGCCATGCGAAGGCATGCTTCAGCATTGACTCCCGAGATATGTACACTATATGTTCTTATTGCTGGAGAGGGCGAGGGCGAGGGCGGCCGCCGGAATCATCGGGCGGAATGAAACGGTTCGAAACGGACTCGAATGGAGCGATTTAACAGGATTAAGCGAAGATAAGCGTCAGGTAAGCACCGGTTAAGCTCGGGATAAGCAAAAACAAGCTTCAAATAAGCTCCGGTTCAGCGCTGCTTCGGCGGTGTACGCGCAAGGCGGCGCGCGCCCGGATGTAATATCTTGTTCGGAGGCCGGCGGGCGTTATAGTCCCCGCCTCCGATTAAGGCGCCTGCGGAGAAGGGCGCCGCAGAAGAAAGTCGTAATGACGGATGCGTTGAACAGCCTCGGCTTTGCCAAGCCGCCCTCCGAAACCCGCGTGGTGGTCGCCATGTCGGGCGGGGTGGATTCGTCCGTGGTGGCCGGGCTGCTGAAGCGCGAAGGCTACGAGGTCATCGGCGTCACGCTGCAGCTTTACGATCACGGCGCGGCGATTTCGCGCACGGGCGCCTGCTGCGCCGGGCAGGATATCCATGATGCGCGCAGCGTGGCGGACCGTCTGGGCATACCGCATTACGTGCTGGATTACGAAAGCCGTTTCCGCCAATCGGTGATCGACGAGTTCGCGGAATCCTACGTGCGCGGCGAGACGCCGATCCCCTGCATCCGCTGCAACCAGCGGGTCAAGTTCCGCGACCTGCTGGAGACCGCGCGCGATCTCGGCGCCGAGGCGCTGGCCACCGGCCATTACGTGAAGCGCGTGCTGGCGCAGGACGGCAGCGCGGAGCTGCATCGCGGCCGCGATCCGCGCCGCGATCAGAGCTATTTTCTCTACACGACGACGCGCGAGCAACTCGACTACCTGCGCTTTCCGCTGGGCGATATGGAAAAGCCCGAGGTGCGCCGGCTGGCTGAGGAATTTGGCCTTATTGTGGCCGACAAGCCGGACAGCCAGGATATCTGCTTCGTGCCCAACGGCGATTACGCCAGCGTGGTGGCGAAGCTGCGGCCCGATGCGGCCGAGCCGGGCGAGATCGTCGATGTGTCCGGCCGCGTGCTCGGCCGTCATGACGGCGTGATCCACTTCACGGTCGGCCAGCGCAAGGGGATCGGCATCGCCGCAGCCGAGCCGCTTTATGTCGTTCGTCTCGATGCGGTAAAGCGGCAGGTGGTGGTCGGTCCGCGCGACGCGCTGGCGCGGCGGCGGGTCGTCCTGCGCGAACTCAACTGGCTGGCCGCTCCGGTGCCGGCCGAAGGGCTGGACGTGACCGTGAAGCTGCGCTCGGCCCAGCCGGCTGTCGCGGCGCGGCTGTTCGTCCGCGAGAAGGGGGCGGCGGAGCTGGAGCTCTATGCGGCCGAATACGGTGTCGCCCCCGGCCAGGCCGGCGTGATCTATGACGGCGACCGCCTGCTCGGCGGCGGCTGGATCGCGCGCAGTGAAGAAGTGGCGGAAAGCTCCGCAACGGCTATCGCGGCCGCCTGATTATTCAGCCTGTGTTTCAAAGGCTTGGGCCGCGCTTGACATCCGCGGCCCGGGCTTCTATCCATCCGGCCTCCGAACGCATCCGGTTCCCGGATGTCGCCCGGCGCCTTGGGGCGGGGTAGCTCAGTGGTAGAGCAAGGGACTCATAAGCCCTGGGTCGGCGGTTCAATCCCGCCCCCCGCTACCAAGGCCGGCCGGATCTACAGCAAATCCCCTTCGACCAGCAGGCGGCCTTTGGCGTCCTCCACCTCGATGACGTAGAGGTCGGGGTCGCGCTTCACCGCTTTCTCGATCTGGGCTTCCGCCTCGGTCTCCTCGATCCGCTCGCCGCCCAGCTTCAGCCAGCCGAGCCGGCCTTCGGCATCGCGGGCCTGGGCGAGCAGGATGGCCTCCCGCGCACTGAGCGCGATCTTCAGCATCACGGTGCCGGCATCCGGATCGCCCTTGCGGCGGATATAGGCCGAGACGGCTTCCTGATCGTAGCGGCGCAGGATCGCCTGCACGAGGAAGCGGGTTTTGAGGCGCGGCTCGCTCATCGGGGCGCGATGGTGCAGCGGGCGGCGCTATTTGGGAAGGCTTGCGGTGGCGAGCTTGGCGTCGCGGGCGCGGATGCGCTCGCGGTGCAGCACGTAGAGTCCGCTTGCCACCACGATGGCGATGCCCGCCTGCGCCATGGCATTCGGGATGTCGCCCCAGATGATGAAGCCGGACAGCAGCGCCCAGACCAGTCCGGTATAGCGGAAGGGGCCGACGGCGATGAGGTCGCCATGGCGGAAGGCATCGACGATCAGCAGATAGCCGATCACCAGGAAGATGCCGGCGCCGGCGAGCAGTGCGACGGTCCCCCAGCTTATCGCCACCCAGCCCTGGAAGAAGGACAGCACCAGGCCACTGACCAGGATGAAAATCGCATTGGTGAGCGTCACCACGAGCGAGGGGATCGACTGGTCGATGCTGCGGGTGGAAAGGTCGCGCGCGACGATGAAGACCACGCTCGCCACCGCCAGCAGGGCATAGGCGTTGAAGCCCTCGGCGCGCGGCTGGACGATCAGCAGGATGCCGATGAAGCCGGCGGTCACCGCGCTCCAGCGCCGCCAGCCCACCGGCGACTTGAGCAGCAGGGCGGCAGCGGCGGTGATCGCCAGCGGGGTCGCCATGTTGATCGCCATGACGTTGCCGATCTGCATATGGAACAGCGCGATCAGGTAGAGGAAGGTCGCGGCGATGTCGAAGGTGCTGCGGGTCAGCACGGCGCGGTTGGCGGCGCGGCGCAGCTGGCGGATCTCGCCGCTGAACCAGATCAGGCCCAGGATCAGCAGGGTCGCCATGCCGTTGCGGGTGACGATCAGCTGCCCCAGCGGCGCGCTTTCGCTCGCGATCTTGATCATCGTGTCGTTCACGACGAAGGAGGCCATGCCGATGATCATCGAGGCGATGCCGCGCCCGGTCGCGGCGCCGAAGACGCGGGCGTAGAGCGAGGCCGGAGGGAAGGCGAGGGGAGCGAGACTCATGTTTTCTGCACTGGTTTCGGAAAGCCACCCTAACCCGGCGCCGGAGGCAGCAAAACGGTCGGTTCACGCAGGGCTGTCTTGACGCAGGCGCAGGGCAGCCCCAGCTTTCCGGGATCAGGAACAGGAGTCCGCCATGTGGTTCACCACGCCCCGCCATAAGCTCGAGATGCCGCCGCGCGACAAGGCTTTGCCCGGCCGCGCCACGCCGATGGCGGTGCCGGCGCAGCATTTCGTCAATGGCAACCCGCTGAAAGGGCCTTTTCCGGACGGAATGGAAACGGCCCTGTTCGGGCTGGGCTGCTTCTGGGGCGCAGAGCGGCTGTTCTGGCAGACGCCGGGCGTCTACAGCACCGCTGCCGGCTACGCCGCCGGCTACACGCCGAATCCGACCTATGAAGAGGTCTGCAGCGGCCTGACTGGCCATAACGAGGTGGTGCGGGTAGTGTTCGATCCCGCGCAGATCAGTTTTCCCGAGCTGCTGAAGGTCTTCTGGGAAGGCCATGATCCGACCCAGGGCATGCGCCAGGGCAACGATGCCGGCACCCAGTATCGCTCGGGTGTCTATGTGTATTCGGCCGAGCAGCGCCGGCAGGCGGAAGCCTCGCGCGACGCCTATCAGACGGCCCTGAAAAGGGCCGGGCGCGGCCAGATCACGACGGAAATCCTCGATGCGCCGGAGTTTTACTTCGCCGAAGACTACCACCAGCAGTATCTGGCCAAGAACCCGGGCGGGTATTGCGGCCTGGGCGGCACCGGCGTGGCCTGTCCGGTCGGGGCCGGGGTGGCGGCATAAATTTGCTGCCATACTGCTGAGTATGTGTTAATTTTGCGGCCATGGATGAATTTGACCGCAAAATCCTCTCCCATATCCAGCTATTTGCCAGATCGTCCTATGCCGAGATCGGTGCCGCTGTAGGCCTTTCGGTGTCAGCCGTGAACGAGCGGCTGAAAAAGCTGGAGCGGCAGGGCGTGATCGCCGGCTGGACGGCGGCGCTCGACCCCAAGGCGGTCGGCTGCGGGGTGCTCGCCTTCGTGCAGGTGATGATCGAGCGGCCGGAGCACGAGGCCGCGTTCCTCTCGATGGTCAGCTGGGAACCGGCGATCCTCGAATGCCACCACGTCGCCAGCGAATGGTCCTACCTGCTCAAGGTGCGGACGCCGGACCTGCTGACGCTTGAGGACCTGGTGGCGCGCCGCATCAAGGCGCTGCCCGGAATTCCGCGCACCCATACGGTGATCGCGCTCTCCTCGGCCAAGGAAACCTCGGCACTGCCGCTCGCGGCGCCATGACCGGGGAGGTCGATCTGCTGCTGCGCGGTATCCTGCTCGGACTGGCGGTGGCCGCGCCGGTCGGGCCGATCGGCGTGCTCTGCATCCAGCGCAGCATGACGGCCGGATTCTGGGCGGGGTTCAGCGGCGGCATCGGCACCGCGCTGGCCGATGCCGTCTACGCCGCCCTGGCCGCGGCCGGATTTGCCGCCCTGGCCGCCGTCACCGACGGCGCCGCCGGCCAGTGGCTGCGCTGGGGCGGCGCGGCCTTCATTGCCTGGCTCGGCTGGCGCACCATGATCGCACCCGCCGCGACGCCATCGGCCGAGGCCACGCCGGCCGGGCGGCCCTGGCGCCTGCTCGCCGTCACCTTCGCGCTGACCATGAGCAATCCGACGACGATCCTGTCCTTTGTCGCGCTGTTCGCCGGACTGGGCCTGGCGCAGAACGCTACGGCCGGGGCGGTGAGCGCCGCGGTGAGCGGTGTTTTCCTCGGATCGCTGCTCTGGTGGGCGATCCTGGCCGGCGGCGTTTCGGCCCTGCGCACGCGCATCGACGAGCGGTGGAAAGCCTGGATCAGCCGCATCGCCGGTGCCGTGCTGATCGCCTTCGCACTTGCACTCGTTCTGTAGGCAAGTCCTTGTCAGCGCGGATTTAACGCGGCAAGCTGCGCGGCAGTCCGGCGCGTGCCTGCGCCGTCAAGGGGAGATGAAACGAATGACCATGCAATGGAAAAGGCTGGCCGCGGCCGCCCTGATTTCGATCGGGACGATGACGGCGCTGCCGGCATTCGCGCAGGAGCTCAAGATCGGCCTCTCGGCCGAGCCGAGCGCGCTCGATCCGCATTACCACAATCTCGGCCCCAACAACCAGATTGCCTACACGATCTTCGACACGCTGATCCTGCAGGACGAGAGCCAGAAGCTGGTCCCCGGCCTGGCGGAAAGCTGGAAGCCGATCAACGAGACCACCTGGGAATTCAAGCTGCGCAAGGGCGTGAAATTCCATGACGGCTCACCCTTCAATGCCGCCGACGTGGTGTTCTCGATCAACCGTCCGGCCAAGGTGCCGAACAGCCCGTCCTCGATGATCATCTTCACCCGCTCGATCGCCGAGATGAAGGTGGTCGACGACTACACCATCCATTTCGTCACCAAGGCGCCGTATCCGCTGCTGCCGACCGATCTCAGCCGCGTCGCCATCATGTCGGCGGAAGCCGCCAAGTCCGGCGTCGCCGAAGGCATGACTACCGAGGCGCTGTCGAAGGGCGAAGGCCTGGTCGGCACCGGCCCGTACAAGTTCGTCGAATGGGTGCGCGGCAACCGCCTCGTGCTCGAAGCCAACAAGGATTACTGGGGTAGCAAGCCGAAATGGGAAAAGGTGGTCTATCGTCCCATGTCGAACGACGCCGCCCGCGTCGCCGCCCTGCTGGCGGGCGATGTTGACATGATCGAGAATCCGCCGCCGGCCGACCTGAAGAAGCTGCGCCAGAACAAGGATGTGAAGATCAGCCAGGCGGTTTCGAACCGTCTGATCTACATCCATCTCGACAGCTTCAGCACGCCGACCACCGTCGGCATCCCGGATGCCAACGGCAAGAACCCGCTGAAGGACGTGCGCGTCCGCAAGGCGCTGTCGATGGCGATCAACCGCCAGGCCATCGCCGACCGCATCATGGAAGGCCTCGGCCAGCCGACCGGCGACTTCCTGCCTTATCCGATGTTCGGCACCCGCAAGGATGCCAGGCCGGACAAGTACGATCCGGACCAGGCGAAGAAGCTGCTGGCGGAAGCCGGCTATCCGAACGGCTTCTCGATCACGCTGGGCACCCCCAACGACCGCTACATCAACGATGCGGAAATCGCGCAGGCGGTGGCCTCGCAATGGACCCGCATCGGGGTGAAGACCAAGGTTGAGGCCGTGACCAAGACCGTGTTCTTCAAGAACCGCGACTCTTTCGCCTACTCGGCCTATCTCGCGGGCTGGGGCGCGGGTACCGGCGAAATGTCGGATCCGCTGCGTGCGCTGGTCGCCACGCCCAACAAGGACAAGGGCATGGGCACCACCAACAAGGGCCGCTACTCCAACCCGAAGATGGATGCGGTGCTGGAAGAGGCGCTGAAGACCGTCGACGATGCCAAGCGCGAGACCCTGCTGCAGCAGGCTTCGAAGATGGCGCTCGACGACCAGGCGCTGATCCCGATCCATATCGAGGTGACGCCCTGGGCGACCCGCAAGGGCCTCAGCTACAAGGCGCGCGCCGACCAGTACACCTTCGCCAATGGCGTGACCCGCGACTGACGCGGTTCTGCCGCAAGCAAAGACGCCGCGGGAGCGATCCCGCGGCGTTTTTCATTTCGGCCGCTTTCCGGCTCAGGCGGTGAACTGCTCGCTGAGGATGCGTTCTTCCAGGTCGTGGCCGGCATCGAACAGCAGGCGCAGCGCGATCTCGGGCGCTTCCTTGATCTCGACCTCCACCACGTCGCGGACCTCGTTGAAATCGGCGGTGGCGGAAACGGGGCGCTTGAAATTCTCCAGCACCTCGATCTTCACCGTGGCGGTGCGCGGCAGCAGCGCGCCGCGCCAGCGGCGCGGCCGGAAGGCGCTGATCGGTGTCAGGGCCAGCACGCCGGCATTCAGCGGCAGGACCGGGCCATGGGCGGAGAGATTATAGGCGGTGCTGCCGGCCGGCGTGGCGATCAGGGCACCATCGCAGATCAGCTCCTCGACCCGCACGCGGCCATCAATGGCGATGCGCAGCTTGGCGGTCTGGCGGGTCTGCCGCAGCAGGGCCACCTCATTGATCGCCAATGCGGTCTGCTCGGTGCCGGCCTCCGACACCGCGCGCATGCGCAGGGGATGCACCGTTGCCGCATTGGCCGCACTGAGTCGCGCCGGCAAATCGTCTTCGGCATATTCGTTCATCAGGAAGCCGACGGTGCCCTGGTTCATGCCGTAGATCGGTACATTCAGGTTCATGTGCTTGTGCAGGGTCTGCAGCATGAAGCCGTCGCCGCCGAGCGCGACGATCACGTCGCATTCCCCGGGCTTGGCATTGCCATAGCGGGCGATCAGCCGGTTGCGTGCTGCTTCGGCCGGGTCACCCTTGGCCGCGACGAAGGCAATCTTGTGCATATCTCTCATCAGGTGCGGGCGACTGCCGGTCAGCCGCCGGTGACGCTCATGTGGCGGGGAACGGCTGTCGCCAGCCGCCGGCGGTCGATGACGAAATCATGACCTTTCGGCTTGCGCTGGATCGCTTCGAGGATCGCGGCCTCCACCGCCGCATCGCCTTCCGACTGGCGCAGCGGGGTGCGCAGATCGGCGGCATCGTTCTGGCCCAGGCACATATACAGCGTGCCGGTGCAGGTCAGCCGCACGCGATTGCAGCTTTCGCAGAAATTATGGGTGAGCGG
>CAYSCA010000034.1:0-20932 GCA_964429465.1 uncultured Rhodospirillaceae bacterium | reverse complement strand
TTCGAGCCCTTGGCCGAGCCGAAGCCGGCCAGGGCATCGGGGCCATGCGCGTCGCGCACCTTCACCAGGCCGGCCGCCGCGCGGGTCAGCGCCTCTTCCCAGGTCGCCTCGCGAAAATGCGTGTAGGGATTGGCCGGGTCGACCACGTCCTCGCCATGCTTCGGCACGCCGTCCTTACGGATCAGCGGCACGGTCAGGCGGTGCGGATGGTTGATGTAATCGAAGCCGAAACGGCCCTTGACGCAGAGCCGGCCGCGATTGGCCGGGCCGTCGCGCCCGGTGACATACTGGATCTTGTCGTCCTTGATGTGGTAGGTGAGCTGGCAGCCGACGCCGCAGAAGGGGCACAGGCTGTCCACCGCCCGGGTCGCCTTCTCGACGCCGTGGTTCTGCTCGTCGACCAGCGTGGAGGGCAGCAACGCCCCGGTCGGACAGGCTTGGACGCATTCGCCGCAGGCGACGCAGGTGCTGTCGCCCATCGGGTCGTTGAAATCGAAGACGATCTCGGAATGATGGCCGCGGAAGGCCATGCCGATCACGTCGTTGCCCTGCACCTCGCGGCAGGCGCGGACGCAGAGATTGCACTGGATGCAGGCATCCAGATTCACCGCCATGGCGCCGTGGCTGCGGTCCGGCGCCGGCGCATGCTCGCGCGCGGGGAACCGGCTCTCGGTGACATCGAGCGCTTCGGCCCAGTGCCAGAACTTGGAATCGGCGTCATGCGCCTCGGCGCGCCGGGGCTGGTCGGCGACGAGCAGTTCCATCACCAGCTCGCGCGACTTCCGGGCGCGCTCGCTGGCCGAGACCACCTTCATACCATCGGCCGGCATGCGCTTGCAGCTTGGCGCCAGCACGCGCTCGCCCTCGATCTCAACCATGCAGGCGCGGCAATTGCCGTCGGCGCGGAAGCCCGGCTGCGGCGTGTAGCACAGATGGGGGATATCCGTGCCTTCGCGCTTGGCAACCTGCCAGATGGTTTCGCCCGGCATGGCGACGACCGGCTTGCCGTCGAGATGGAAGCGGATCATTTGAATCGCTCCAGCACACTGATGAGGGGATTGGGCGCCGCCTGGCCCAGGCCGCAGATCGAGGCATCGCGCATCACCTGCGCCAGGTCGCGCAGCAGCGGCTCGTCCCATTTCGGCTGCGCCATCAGCGCGGCGGCCTTTTCGGTGCCGACGCGGCAGGGCGTGCACTGGCCGCAGGATTCGTGCCGGAAGAACTTCATCAGGTTGAGCGCCGCGCCCTTCACATCATCGTGATCCGACAGCACGATCACCGCGGCAGACCCGATGAAGCAGCCGTATTTCTCGAGTTGGCCGAAATCGAGCGGAATGTCGTTCATGCTGGCCGGCAGGATGCCGCCCGAGGCGCCGCCCGGCAGATAGGCGGTGAACCTGTGGCCCGGCAGCATGCCGCCGCAATATTCCTCGATCAGCTCGGTGATGGTGACGCCGGCCGGAACCAGCTTGACGCCCGGATCGCGCACCCGGCCCGACACCGAGTAGCTGCGCAGGCCCTTGGCTCCGTTGCGGCCCTGACTCTGCCACCAGGCCGCGCCCCTAGCTGCGATCTGCGGCACCCAGTAGAGCGTCTCGACATTGTTGATCAGCGTCGGCCGGCCCCAGAGGCCGACCTGGAAAGGGAATGGCGGCTTCTGCCGCGGCAGGCCACGCTTGCCCTCGATGCTTTCCAGCATCGCGGATTCCTCGCCGCAGATATAGGCGCCGGCGCCGCGCCGCAGCTCGACCTTCACATCGCCGAGCAGGCCGGCGGTCTTCAGCGCCGCCAGTTCATCGGCCAGCACGACATGCAGCGCCGGGTATTCGTCGCGCAGGTAGATATAGGCCGTTTCCGCCTCGATCAGGAAAGCCGCGATCAGCATGCCTTCCAGGAAGCTGTGCGGATCGGTCTCGAGGAACCAGCGGTCCTTCAGCGTGCCGGGCTCGCCCTCGTCGCCGTTCACCGCCAGCAGGCGCGGCTTGGGCTGCTCGAGCAGGGCTTTCCATTTGCGCGCGGTGGGAAAGCCGGCGCCGCCCATGCCGCGCAGCCCGGCCGCCTCGATCTCGGCCACCAGCGCCTCGCGCGTCATCTGTCCGCTGCGCAGTCTCGCCAGCACGCCATAGCCGCCTTCGGCGCGATAGGCTGCGAGTGTCCTGTAGGCCGGCAGCACCGGCGCCACCGCCTTCTGCGCATGCGCCGCCCGCACGGTCTCCGCCGTGGCCGGCGCAATCACGTTCTTGCCGTAGACGGCGCAGGGCGCGCGGTCGCATTGTCCCATGCAGGGCGCGCGCTCGACGCGCACATCGGGGCCAAGCCCTTCCAGCCGCTCCGCCAGGGCATCGGCGCCCGCCATGACGCAGCTCAGGGAATCGCAGACGCGCAGCGTGATCGGCGGCGGCGCCGGTTCATCGGCATCCACCACCTTGAAATGGGCGTAGAAGGTCGCGGTCTCGAACACTTCGGCCAGCGGCAGATTCATCGCTTCGGCAAGCGCGGTCAGCAGAGAAGCCGGCAGGTAGCCTTTCGCGTCGTTGATCAGATGCAGATATTCGATCAGCAGGTCGCGCCGGCCGGCATCGACCTGGACGATGGCGCGCAGCGCCTCGTGATCGGCTTCGGAGGCCTGGCGACCACGCGGTGTCGAACGGCCTTTGCGGTTGTTGCGGATGTTGATGCTGGAATTGATGTTCATATCCGCCCGTTCGCCCGGACCCGCAGGCCACTTCAACAAAAGATCTCTCCGGCGCCGTGCGGCGCCGGAGAGTGACTCTACCCTAGTCCAGACCCGATTACTGGAAAAGCACGAAGGTCTTGGACAGCGTTATCCAGATACCCCACAGGATCGGGATACCCACGACGGCCCAGGCCAGCATCGCCTTGCCGTCGAGGCCGCCCCGGCCGATGCCGAAGCTGCCCGTCGCGGTGGCGACATTCTGCGCGGTCTTCGCCTGCATCGCCGCCACTTCTTCCTCGCTCATGTACCATTTCGGGTCGACGGGCTTGACCAGAAGGTTGCAGATGAAGCCCAGCAGCAGCATGCCGGCCAGGATATACATGGTGAAGTCATACACCTGCGCGCGCGGAATGCCCGCGGCAATCTGTGCCTCGCGGATGTAGTTCACCACCACCGGACCGATGATGCCCGCAGTCGACCATGCCGTCAGCAGGCGGCCATGGATCGCGCCCACGAACTGCGTGCCGAACAGGTCGGCCAGATAGGCCGGCACCGTCGAGAAGCCGCCGCCATACATCGACAGGATGATGCCGAAGAAGATGACGAACAGCGCCTTGCTGCCGATCCCAGCCGCCCATGGGGCGGCGGCATACAACGCGATGCCGAGCACGAAGAACGTGTAGTAGGTCATCTTGCGGCCGAGCTTGTCGGACAGCGAGGCCCAGAAGAACCGGCCGCCGATGTTGAACAGCGACAGGAGACCGGTGAAGCCCGCGGCGATCGCGGCCACCATCTTGCGCTGCTCGTCGCTCAGCTGCGTGAAGGAAATATCCGGCAGGCCGATCAGGCCGCCCGCGAAGATTTCCTGCAGCATCGGCGACGCCATGCCGATCACGCCGATGCCCGCGCTGACATTGAGGGTCAGCACGGCCCAGACCAGCCAGAACTGCGGGGTCTTGTGGGCGTCCTTCAGATGCACGTGGTGCTTGGTGATCATCGACTTGGCGGTTTCCGGCGGCGGGGTCCAGCCGTCGGGACGCCAGCCGGCCGGCGGAATCCGGTAGCCGAAAGCGCCGCCCACCATGAACACGAAGTAGATCACGCCCATGGTGACGAAGGTCTGCCACACGCCGTTGGTCACGTCGGTGCGATAGGCATTCATCAGCATGTTGGCCAGCGGCGCGCCGATCATGGCACCGCCGCCGAAGCCCATGATGGCCATGCCGGTCGCCATGCCGCGACGATCCGGGAACCACTTGATCAGGGTCGACACCGGCGAGATGTAACCCAGGCCGAGACCGACGCCGCCGATCACGCCCGAGCCGAGCCACATCAGCCAGAGCTGGTGCGTGTATACGCCGATGGCGCCGATGAACAGGCCGCCGCACCAGCACAGGGCTGCGACGAAGCCGGCCTTGCGTGGACCGGCGCGTTCAAGCCAGCCGCCCCAGATCGCAGCGGACGAACCGAGGATCACGAAGAACAGCGTATACATCCAGCCGAGCTCGCTGATCTTCCAGTCGCAGCTGGTGGTGAAGAGCGCGCCGACCCATGTCATGTCGGGCGGACAGGCCTTGGGCGCGGCGCCGCCGATGGCGCGCGACAGCGGCAGCCAGAACACGCTGAAGCCGTAAGCCATGCCGATACAAAGATGAATGGCGAGCGCCGCAGGCGGCACAAGCCATCGATTGAAACCGGGTTTTGCGATGATGCGCTCGCGATCCAGCAGCCCGACTCCGGGCATCAGTCCCGCAGTATCTTGTGCAGCAGCCATAAGCTGTCCCCCTCCAAAAGGCTTGTTTGCAGGCCGCCGCAGAACTGTTCTGACATGCCGACCTGATCACGATCTTCGGACCATGTGGGGAATCCTAGTGATTGATTATGGAAGGGTGATCAATATCGCAGTCATATGCTGCGATAGAATAAACCTATCGTTGCGACATCGTCATTCCGCCATGCCGATCATATGATCGGCATTGCCTATCGAATGATTTCAGTCGCGGAGTCGGGCGGAAAGCAGCTTGGCTTCGGTGACCAGGGCTTCGGTCAGAGGGGACATCGGATCGCGGTCGGGCACGACCAGGCCGATCATTTCGACCGCCTCCGGCTCGACGATCGGAATCGACAGCACGCTCTCGGTCAGGCCGAGCATATTGGCCAGTTTTTCCGGCATTACGGTGGCCCAGCGGCCCGTGCGCACATGCGAAAACAGCAGGATCATCGAATCGGATTCCAGCGTCGGCTCGAGCTCGCCCGCCCCGGCCGCGCGCAGCAGCCGCTCGATGATGCGCCGGGTCTGCATGTCGCGGGTGAGCATGCATAGCGGGATTTTCCCGATCTCCGACCAGGTCACCGAGGTGCGGTCGCCCAGGGGGCTGTCCCTGGAGGTAAGCAGCCGATATTGCTCGGAATAAAGCGGAACGGTGCGCACCTTCCCCAGCGGCTCGTTATCGATATAGGTGACGACGGCATCGACCTCCAGATTCTCCAGCATGGTGAGCGCGCGATGCGAGGTGCAGGAGAGGATGGTGAACTTCACGTTCGGGTGCCGGGCGCGATAGGGCGTGGTCAGGGCCGAGATCATGCCCAAAGCCGTCGGTATCGCGGCGATCCGCAGATGGCCGACCAGGCCGCGCTTCAGCGAGTACACTTCCTGGCGCATGGCGCGCGTATCGGCGACGATGCGCCGCGCCCAGTCCAGCACGCGCTCGCCCTCCGCGGTGAAGCCGAGGAAGCGCGAACTGCGCTGCACCAGCATGACGCCGAGCACATCCTCCAGCTGCTTGATCGCTGCGGAAAACGTGGGCTGCGTCACGCCGCAGAGCTCGGCCGCCTTGCGGAAATTCTCCTCACGCGCCAGGGCGAGCAGGAACTCGAGCTTGTCGATCATCTGGACTCCGCCTCTGGAGATGGAAACCGCAGGGACTTCTTCGCAGCACGTGAGAAAGCTCCGGAATACGGAACCGCCCTCCCTTGCACCGGGCGAATCAACGGACTCGCCTTGGTGAGAGTATTTGCGTTATGAAGAATAAAAAAGAACAAGATATCGGGGGGCGGCTCGGAATGGATTTCAGCATCAAGCAGGCCGATCGCGGCGCGGACCGCCTGATCAGCGGCATATCCGACCGGATCGGCCAGTTGAGCGTCGACATTGCCGATGTGGTCGGCGACGTCCAGCAGGTCAGCCGGCTCGTCGACAAGCAGACTGAGCAGTTCCACGCGATCCGCGAGACGACGCGCTTCATCGTCGACAGCAACCAGGGCATCGCCGAAATGGCCGCCGAGACCCGCCGCGTCGCGGCCGAGGCGCGCGAGAATGTCGGCTCGTCGCGCACCGAATTGCAGCGTTCGCTGGAAGACATCGCCGCGCTGGTGGAAGCGGTCCAGGAGATCAATACGCAGCTCGACGCCTTTGCCAAGGCGATGCAGAGCATCTCCAGCGCCTCGGACGAGATCGCCCATATCGCCCGCCACACCAACATCCTGTCGCTCAATGCCTCGATCGAGGCGGCGCGCGCCGGCGAAGCGGGGCGCGGCTTCGCCGTGGTCGCGACGGAGGTGAAGAACCTGGCCAAGCAGACCGGCCATGCCACCGACAAGATCGGCGGCACGCTGAACTCGCTGGTGAAGGAGATGCAGCAATTGACCGCGCGTATCGCGGCAGGCACGGAACGCGCAGCCAAGGTCCAGGAAAGCGCCGCCAGCATCGGCGCGGCGATCGAGACGGTGGGAACCGCGGTGCTGCGGGTCGATTCGAATGCCGGCGACATCGCCGAGTCGACCGAGGCGATCAGCGGCCGCTGCGGCGATTTCGCAGCGACGGTGGCGGCGCTCGACAGCGGCGTGGATCAGTCGAACGGCGCGCTGAAGGCTGCCGCGGAACGCCTCGACCGCACCCTGGCGGGCGCCGAGGCGATCATGATGATGAGCGCCACCTCGGGTTTCGAAACCGCGGACACCAAATTCATCGACAAGGCGGTGGAGGTCGCGGCCGCCGTCGAGGAGACCTTCCGCACCGCCATCGACCGCGGCGAGATCACCGTCGCCGATCTTTTCGACAAGACGCTGGTGCCGATCTCCGGTACCGATCCGCAGCAATTCATGACGCGCTACATCCCGTTCCTCGACCGGGTGATGCCGCCCCTGGCGGATCCCGTGCTCGATCTCGATCCGCGCGTCGTGTTCTGCGCGCTGACCGATCACAATCTGCTGATCCCGACGCACAATCCGCAATTCCAGCAGCCGCCGAGCGGCGATCCGATCTGGGATGCCGCGCATTGCCGCAACCGGCGCAAATACACCGACAAGACGGCCGTCGCGATCACCCGCTCGACGGCACCGTTCCTGCTGCAGACCTATCGCCGCGACATGGGCGGCGGCGTCTTCGTGCTGATGAAGGATGCCTCGGCGCCGATCCGCGTCGATGGCCGCCTGTGGGGCGGATTGCGCGTCTGCTACAAGGCCTGAACCGGCGGCGGCTATTCGGCCGCCTCCAGCTGCGCGCCGAGCTGGCGCATCAGCGGCACGAAGGTCGGGAAGCTGGTCTCGATCATGCGCACGTCGTCGACCGCGACGCCGCCGCGGGCGGCCAGCCCCAGCACCAGGAACGACATGGCGATGCGGTGATCCATCTCGGTGGCGATGGTGGCGCCGCCCTCGGGCGGGCGGCCGCGGCCGCGGATCACCAGGCCGTCCTCGAATTCGTCGAGATCGACGCCGCAGGCCTTGAGCCCGCGCGCCATGGCGGCGAGGCGGTCGCTTTCCTTGACCCGCAATTCTTTGGCGCCGCGCACGACCGTATCGCCTTCGGCGCAGGCGGCAGCGGCGAACAGGATCGGATATTCGTCGATCATGCTGGGCGCGCGCTCCGGCGGAACGGTGACGCCCTTCAGGGCCGAGTAGCGCGCCGTGACATCGGCAACCGGCTCGCCGCCTTCATCGCCCTGCGCGCCGAAGGTGAGGTCCGCGCCCATTTCCTGCAGCGTCGCGAACAGTCCGGTGCGCAGCGGATTGAGTCCGACCTTCTGCACGGTGACGGCTGAATCCGGCACGATCAGGCCGGCGACCAGCGGAAAGGCGGCCGACGACGGGTCGGCAGGCACGGCGATCGTCGAGGGCCGGAATTCGGGCTGGCCGGTCAGCCGGATCACTTTGGCGCCGCCCTTTGCGGTTTCCACATCCACCCTGGCGCCGAAATGGCGCAGCAGGTTTTCGGTATGGTCGCGGGTCGGCTCGGGCTCGATCACCGTGGTGATGCCGGGCGTGTTCAGCCCGGCCAGCAGGATCGCCGATTTCACCTGGGCGGACGCCACCGGCAATTCGTATTCGATCGGCAGCGGATGCGCGGTGCCGGTCATGGCGAGCGGCAGGCGGCCGCCGCTGCGGCCATGGAAGCGCGCGCCGATGCGGGTCAGCGGCTCGATCACGCGCCCCATCGGACGGCGGCGCAGCGAGGCATCGCCGGCGAAGACCGCGGTGAAATCATGGCTGGCGACCAGGCCCATCACCAGCCGCGCGCCGGTGCCGGCATTGCCCATGTCCAGCACGTCATCGGGTTCCGACAGGCCGCCGACGCCGACGCCCCAGACCCGCCAGTCGCCGCCCGTCACGCTGCTTGGGCCGAGGCGCTCCACCTCTGCGCCCATGGCGCGCATGGCGGCGGCCGTGCGCAGCACGTCCTCGCCTTCGAGCAGGCCGGTCACCTTGGTCTCGCCAACCGCCATGGCGCCGAAAATCAGCGCGCGATGCGAGATCGACTTGTCGCCCGGCACGGCGATCTCGCCCTTGAGCGGCGCTTTGCCCGGCCGGGCGCGGAACGGGCGGGCTTTGTGGTCGGACCCGGCGGTGTCTTTCGAAATCATCACGGCTCGCTGAAGCGCCTGAAGCGGCGGCAACCGGCCGCAAAAAAGCCGGTTTAACGGGTTGACAGGGCGCGCTTCTTTAACACAATCGCGCCGCCCCGGCCAACAGGCCGGCGTGGCGCCGTTTGCAGTATCCGGGTGTTATCCGGGGCGCCCAACATGGAGATTGTCGATGGCCAAACCCGAATGGGGCACCAAGCGTCGCTGCCTGAGCTGCAGTGCCGCCTTCTACGATCTCGGCAAGTCGCCGATCATCTGCCCGAAATGCGGCACCGAGCATAATCCCGACGCGCTGGTGAAGAGCCGTCGCCCGGCGCGCGTCGAAGAGCCCAAGCCCGTCAAGGCGCCGCTGAAGGCGGTGGTCGACGATGCGGACAGCGATGTCGAGGATGCCGGCATCGGCGACGACATCCTCGAGGATGCCGACGAGTTCGAGGAAGAGGATGTCGGCGAGGAAATCGACGTCGACGCGGAGCCGGACGAGGAGCGCTGACGTGCCATTTTGCCGCAGCCGCTTCATCGCGGCTGAGGCGGCGATGAAAGACTTGCAAAGCAGCGGGCGGCGGCTTATGGTCCGCCCCCGCCGACGGACCCCGCCCAAATGGGCGTAACTCCGTGATTTAATGGGGCCATAGCTCAGCTGGGAGAGCGCCTGCATGGCATGCAGGAGGTCAGCGGTTCGATCCCGCTTGGCTCCACCAAATCCCCTCACATGCAAACCCGACAACCCGGACCGGCCCGGCGATCCCGGCTGTCTTTGCGCGTCTTTTTGCGCATCCGGCTCCGCTCTTTAAGGTTGTCTTAACCAAAAAAGACACTACTTTTCGGGTGTATCACTGGGAGACCCCCCACGCCATGGCCCCGGCTCCGATCGATGGCAAGCCTGCCGTCCCGCCGCTGCCGTTCCTGCGCAGCCTGCCGACCGAAGGCATGCGTATTCTGCTGCGCTACTGGGTCGCCGCCCGCGCGGGCACGGCCATGCCGCGCCGGCCGATCTTCGATCCTTTGCGCTTTCCCGACATGCTGCCGCTGCTGCAGCTGCATGAGCGCAAGCCCGACGGCCGCTATCTCTGCCGGGTTTCGGGCACCGAGGTGGTCGCCGCCGCAGGTTACGAGAGCACCGGGCGCTATCTCGACGAGGTGGTGCTGCCCGGCCACCAGGCGAGCCGGACCGCCCTGTTCGACCGCAGCCTCGAATCCGGCCTGCCGTTATTCTACGACGGGCGGCTGATGGTGCAGGACCGCGACTGGAAGCGGCTGCAGCGCCTGCTGCTGCCGCTGGCCGACGCGCATGGCCAGCCCCGCTTCCAGCTCAGCCTGCTGCATTTCGAGCGGTTGCAGCCGGTGATGCCGGCGCTCTCCGACGAGAATCACGGGATCGCGTCGGTGCAGATGATGACGCCGGACGAGATCGCTTACTGCACCCAGCAGAGCACGCCGTAGCAGATCCCGAACACGTCGCGGAAGACGACGTAGAGCAGGATGTCCAGCGCCAGCAGCACCAGCAGGACCGGCGCGGCCACATAGCCGAGGAAATACACCAGCGCACGGCGCGTCAGCCGCGGCGCGGGGATGACATAGCCGTGGACTCGTTCGGGCGACCGGCGCAGGCGGAACATCCCGCCATGCTGCGGCGGAATCGGCCGGGCGGCAACCCGCTGCCCTAGGGTTAGCCCTGGGTAGGCCCTGCGGCAGTCTTTACGGCCGTCCGCATCTGCCGCAAGCTGGCCGCAAGGCGCCGATCCATGACCGACACTCCCACGGGGCGATCCACCTTTTCGACGGCCAGCGAATTATGCTGGACCTTCACCGCCGGGGATTGCCGCGAACCGGCGATCGCGCGGCTCTACGCCTACTGGCTCGCACGCAAGGGCGCGCACCGCTTTCCCGGCCGGCAGGACATCGATCCCGTGGAGATGAAATTCGCGCTGGGCGGCATCACGCTGTTCGACATCCAGCGCCCGGCGCGCCCGGATGCGGCACCGCGCTTCCGCTACCGCCTGATCGGCTCCGATATCGTTGCCCGCGACGGCTTCGACCTGACCGGCCGCTTCCTCGACGAATTGCCGCTGGCGCAGTATCGCGCGCTGCTGCTGGGACGGCTGCAGATGCTGGCGGAGAACCCCGCCCCGCTGCTGGTGCATAACAAGCAGTTCTATGATCAGCGCTGGTACGATTACGAGGCCATCTGGCTGCCGCTGGCAGCCGATCACGAGACTGTCGATATCCTGATGGCATGCCAGATCTTCGCCGACCTGCCCTCGGGCCATGTCGGCCTGCCGATCGCGTGATGCCGGCGATCGCCCTGGTCCGCTGCGACGATCCCGTCGCCTGGCACGACGCCCATCAGCGCATGCGGGTCAATGTGCTGGAACAGGCCTGGGCCTATGGCGAGGCCGTCGCCGCCGCCTCGCGCGGCAGGGTGCGGCCCGAGCGCTGGCTGATCGAGGATGGCGGCCGCGCTATCGGCCTGCTGCAGGCTTTCGTCCGGCGGGTGTCGCCGCTTGGCCGCTTCGTCCGCGTGGTGCGCGGGCCGTTATTCGTTCCGGCGCTCTCGCAGGAGGCGCGGCGCGCGGCGCTGGCCGCCATCCGCGGCACCTATCCCTGGCGGCGGCGCTGCCTGCTCTGGTGGCTGCCCGAACTGAACGGCGGCAGCGAGTCGGAAGCCGCCATGGCCGCGCTGGGCCTGCAGAAGATGATGACCGGCTATTCGTCCATCCGGCTCGACCTCGCGCCGCCGCCCGAGCGGCTGCGCGGCAATCTGGACGGCAAGTGGCGCAACGCGCTCAAGACGGCGGAGAAGTCGCCCATGCTGGTGGAAGTCGCCAGCCGCGCCGAGGGCAGCTGGAACGCCGAGGCCTTCGCCGCCCTGCTGGCCGAGCATGACGAGCATCGCATCGAACGCGGCTTCCGCGGCCCCGACAGCCGCTTCTACGCCGCCTTTGCCGAAGCTGCGGCCCTGCCCGGCCTGGCGGAAAGCGGCGAGGATGCCCTCCTCGTCTGGGCCCATGCCGGCACGCATCGCGGCCAGGTGCGGCCGATCGCCGGCATCCTCATGCTGCGCCACGGGCGCGGCGCGACTTATGCGATGGGCTGGAGCAATGCCGCCGGACGGCTGGTGAACGCCCATTACCGCCTGCTCTGGCGCGCCATCGCCGAGCTGAAGGCGCGCGGCGTGACGCAGCTCGATCTCGGCGGCGTCGATACCGAGCACGGCGCCGGCGTGGCGCGCTTCAAGCTCGGCCTGAATGGCGAGGTTTTCACGCTGGCGGGCAGTTTCCTCTGACGCGCGGCGGGGCCTGGCCGCGCTGCTTTGCCGCACCTGCGCCACGCGCCGATTCGGGCGAAATGTGACCCCTGCACCACAGGGTAAAAAATTTCCCCCGTGGGGAAATTTTTACTTGCATCAGGGGGGGATTGGCCCCATACCCCCCTCTGAGACTGTTTGGAAAGTGGCGCACTGGCCCGCAGGCGTTCAAAGCTCGGCTGAGCGGGACCACGAAGCTTTCCCAACAGTCTCTCTACCAATCGGACACCCCTCGTTTAGGGGCTCACTTTTCGGACTGCCAGGATTCATGCAGTCCCCCCTTGGTGGAGAGACATTGATGGCCAAGAAGGCAACCAAGCCCGCACTCTACGAAGTTCCGGCGCTGCCGGCCCAGGATGCGGCCGACGAGCATTTCATCTGCAAGGATGGCATGCGCTATGCCGGCATGCACCTGATCATCGATCTGTGGGGCGGCAAGCATCTCGACAACCTCGCGCTGGTCAAGCAGACGCTGACCGAAGCCGTGGCCGAGATCGGCGCCACCCTGCTGAACATCGACCTGCATCATTTCGAGCCGAACGGCGGCATTTCCGGCGTTGCCGTGCTGGCCGAAAGCCATCTCTCGATCCATACCTGGCCCGAGAAAGGCTATGCGGCGCTCGACGTGTTCGTCTGCGGCGACTGCAAGCCGCAGAACGCCATTCCGGTGCTGCGCCGCGCCTTCCTGCCGGACAGCATCCAGTGCACCGAGCTGAAGCGAGGACTTGTTCTGTGACCACGTGGTTTAACGAAACTCTGTATAACGGTTTCCGCCAGAGCCACGAAGTCAAGAAGGTCCTGTTCGAAGGCAAGTCCAAGTACCAGAAGGTCAAGGTGTTTGAATCCGGCCGTTACGGCCGGATTCTCGCCCTCGACGGCGTGGTCCAGTGCACCGAGGGCGACGAATACGTCTACCACGAGATGCTGACCCATCTGCCGATCATGGCGCATGGCAACGTGCAGTCCGTGCTGATCATCGGCGGCGGCGACGGCGGCATCCTGGAAGAGGTGCTCAAGCACAAGTCGGTGAAGCGCGCCACCATGGTCGAGATCGACGACGTGGTGATCGACGTCTCGAAGAAGTACCTGCCGAAGATCTGCGGCAAGGCCTTCCAGGACAAGCGCACCAACCTGGTGGTCGGCGACGGCGCCAAGTGGGTGGCCGAGACGAACGAGCGCTACGACCTGATCATCGTCGACCGCCCGGACCCGGTCGGCCCGGCCACCGTGCTGTTCAGCAAGGCCTTCTACAGGAACTGCCAGCGCGTCATGAAGCCGGGCGCGATCCTGGTCGCCCAGAACGGCGTGCCGCATATGCAGGGCCCCGAGCTGACCGACGCGGTGAAGCTGTTCCAGCAGATCTGGGCCCATTCGGGCACCTATCTGGCGGTCGTGCCTACTTACGTCTGCGGCTTCATGTCGCTGACCTGGGCGTCGGATCGCGACATCACCGAGGTCGATCCGCGCAAGGTGTTCGACCGCTTTGCCAAGGCAAAGCTCGACAAGCTGAACTACTACAACCCGGAACTCCATTTCGGCGCCTTCGCGCTGCCCAACTTCGTCGCCCGGCTGCTGCCGGCGCCGAGGAAGAAGGCGGCGGCGAAAAGGAAGACGCGCTGATCCGACATAAAAAGAAGATGCTAGCGTAACTCTCACGGCCGCCAGTTTATCTGGCGGCCGTTTCTATTCCAGCGAAGGGCCGGGGGTTCATCTGGCGCCGCCATACACCGGCGTTTCACGCCAAAGTGACCCTGCCTTCCGCATGGCATGGCCTCGCATATCATGCAAAATGGCGGCGAACCGGGAGAACGCCCATGCTTCGCTATCTGCTGATCGCCCTCGCAGCTTTGGGGCTTGCTGCCCCCGCTTCCGCGCAGACCGCGTCGGCCGACTGGGATGCGGTACTGAAAGCCGCGCGCGGGCAGACCGTCTACTGGAACGCCTGGGCCGGCGATGATCGCACCAATGCCTTCATTGCCTGGACCGGCGAGCAGACGGCGAGACGCTATGGCGTGCAGGTCCAGCATGTGAAGCTGCGCGATACGGCGGAAGCCGTCTCGCGGGTGGTCGCCGAGAAGGCTGCCGGCAAGACCAGCGGCGGCAGCGTCGACCTGATCTGGATCAACGGGCCCAATCTGCTGGCGATGAAGCAGCAGAAGCTGCTTTACGGCCCCGTCACGCAGCGACTGCCGCATTTCCGCCTGGTGGATACCGCCGGCAAGCCCTCGACGGTGATCGACTTCACCCTGCCGGTCGAGGGCATGGCCGTGCCCTGGACGCTGGCGCAGGTCGTCTTCATCTATGATACCGCGCGCGTTGCCGCGCCGCCGCGCTCGATGCCGGCGATGCTGGCCTGGGCGAAGGCCAATCCCGGCCGGCTGACGCATCCCGCGGTCAGCAACTTCCTGGGCGCCACTTTCCTGAAGCAGGCGCTGTATGAGCTCACGCCCGATCCCGCCTTGCTGCAGCAGCCGGCGACGGACGCGAATTTCGCCGCGGCCACGGCGCCGCTCTGGGCCTGGTATGATGCATTGAAGCCGCATCTGTGGCGCGGCGGCCGGCAATACCCGGCCAGCGGCCCGGCGCAGCGCCAGCTGATGAATGACGGCGAGATCGACCTGTCGCTGTCGTTCAATCCGAACGAGGCCTCCGGCGCCATCGCCGATGGCACGCTGCCGAAGACGGTGCGCACCTATGTGCTGGAGCGCGGCACGATCGGCAATACCAGCTTCGTCGCCATTCCCTTCAATGCCGCGCATAAGGAAGGCGCCATGGTGGTGGCCGATTTCCTGCTCTCGCCCGAAGCGCAGGCGCATATGCAGGATCCCCGCGTGCTGGGCAGCTTCAGTGTGCTCGACCTCGGCCGGCTGGAAGCGGCGGATGCGAAGCGCTTCGCCGACCTGCCGCGCGGCGCGGCCACGCTCAGCAATGCCGAACTGGGCAAGCCGCTGCTGGAGCCGCATCCCTCCTGGATGACCCGCATCGTTGCGGAATGGGAGAAGCGCTACAGCCGGTGAGGCACTAAGCTCGTCGCCATGCTGCGTCTCGCGCCCCCGCTCACGCTTGCGATTTTCCTGCTGCCGGTGCTGGCCGGGCTGGCCGGCACGCTGCTGCCCGCCTTCGGCTACCTGCCGGCGCTGGGCGGCAGTGGCTTCAGCCTGCAGCCCTGGCGCGACCTGCTGGCCTGGCCGGGGCTGGCGGCCTCGCTGCGCGTGACCGTCATCTCCGGATTCGCCGCGACCGGCCTCGCCTTGCTCATCGCGCTCGGCATCGCCGCCGCCGCGCAGAACAGCCGCCTGCTGCGCCGCGCCCAGGCGATCCTGCCCTTCCTGCTGGCGCCGCCGCATGCCGCGATCGCCATCGGCTTCGCTTTCCTGATCCTGCCCAGCGGCTGGATCGCGCGGGCGCTGTCGCCGGCAGCAACCGGCTGGCAGCGTCCGCCCGACCTGCTGACCGTGCAGGACCCATACGGCGTCGCCCTGACCTTGGCCCTGGTGCTGAAGGAAGTGCCGTATCTGCTGCTCATGACCTTGGCGGCGCTCAACCAGGTCGATGCGAAGCGACAGCTGATGCTGGCCCGCAGCCTGGGTTACGGAAAGCTGCAGGCCTGGGCGAAGGTGATCCTGCCGCAGCTCTATCCGCAACTGCGCCTGCCGGTCTATGCGGTGCTGGCCTTTTCGCTGTCGGTGGTCGACGTCGCGCTGGTGGCGGGGCCGAACACGCCGCCGACGCTCGGGCCGCAGATCCTGGTCTGGTACAGCGATCCCCATCTGGCCGGCAGCTTCACCGCCGCAGCCGCGGCCAGCCTGCAGCTCGGCATCGTGCTCGCCGCCATCCTGCTCTGGCGCGCGGGCGAGGCCATCGCCGCCGGCATCGGCAGGCTCTGGATCGGCGATGGCGCGCGCGGCATTGCCGCCGACCGCATCGCGCCCATGCTGCGCGGCCTGTTCGCGCTGCTGGTGCTGGTGAGCGGCCTCAGCCTGGCCGGCCAGGCGATCTGGTCATTTGCATCCGCCTGGCCCTGGCCCGATGCGCTGCCCGCGCAATGGAGCCTGAAAAGCTGGGCGGCGCAGGGCGCGCTGCTGGCCGGTCCGCTGCGCAACACCATCCTGCTCGGCGTCATCGCCGCGGCGCTGGCGCTGCTGCTGGTGCTCGGCTGCCTGGAACATGAATCGCGCGCCGGGCTGCATCCCACCCGCCGGGTGCTGTGGCTGCTCTATCTGCCCCTGCTGGTGCCGCAGACCGCCTTCCTGTTCGGCCTGCAGGTCGCGCTGGTGCATCTCGGCATCGACGGCACGTTGATGGCGGTGGCCTGGAGCCATCTGGTCTTCGTGCTGCCCTACCTCTTCCTCTCGCTCGCCGATCCGTGGCGCAGCCTCGATCCGCGCTATGCGCAGAGCGCGGCCGGGCTCGGCGCCGCGCCCTGGCGCATCCTGCTGCGCATCAAGCTGCCGATCCTGCTGCGGCCTTTGCTGTTCGCCTTCGCCATCGGCTTTGCCGTCAGCGCGGGACAATACCTGCCGACCCTGTTCGCCGGTGCCGGCCGCGTCGCGACGCTGACCACCGAGGCCGTGACGCTGTCGGCCGGCAGCGACCGCCGCATCCTCGGCGTCTTCGCGCTGAGCCAGGCGCTGCTGCCGCTGATCGTCTTCGCTGCCGCGCTGGCGCTGCCGGCCTGGATCTGGCGCCGCCGCGGCGGCCTGAAGGTCGCGGCATGAGCCTGACGCTGGAGCATGTCACGCTTGCGATCGGCGGCCAGGCGCTGATCCGCGACCTGAGCCTCACGGTGCGGCCGCGCGAGGTCGTCACGGTGACGGGGCCGAGCGGCAGCGGCAAGTCCAGCCTGCTGGCCTTCATCGGCGGTCATCTCGATCCGGCCTTCGCCGCTGCGGGACGGATCTACCTGAACGGCCGCGACATCACCGCGCTGCCGCCGCATCGCCGCCGCGCCGGCATCCTGTTCCAGGATGCCCTGCTGTTTCCCCATATGAGCGTCGGCGCGAATCTGGGTTTCGGCCTGCCGGCCGGCCTGGGCCGCGGCCGGCGCCGCGCGGTGATCGAGGCGGCGCTGGCGGAAGCCGAGCTGGACGGCTTCTACGACCGCGACCCGGCGACGCTGTCGGGCGGCCAGCGCGCGCGCGTGGCGCTGATGCGCACCCTGCTGGCCGAGCCAGACGTGCTGCTGCTGGACGAGCCTTTCTCGACCCTGGATGCCGAGCTGCGCGACCGCTTCCGGCTGTTCGTCTTCGACCATGCGGTGGCGCGCGACCTGCCGATGCTGCTGGTCACCCATGATGCCGGCGATGCCGCCGCGGCCGGCGGCCCGGTCGTCCGGCTCTAGCGCTTCGACCGGGCGGCAGCGCACCAGAAGCCGGCCGCCGAGACCAGCGCGCCGGCGCAGATCGCCCAGAGCACCTGCTGGTAATTCCCCGTCACGCTCCAGATCAGCGCGGCCACCGAGGGCGCCAGCGCCTTGGCGATATTGGACGGCAGGGTCAGCGCGCCGTTGATCGCGCCATAGCCTTCGCGCCACAGCAGGTCGGGCACCGCCGTGCCGCGCACGATGGTCATGATGCCGTTGGCGCAGCCGTAGATCGCGGCAAAGGCGAACAGCGCCGGCACCGAGGACGGAAACGCGATCAGCAGCGCCACCGAGAGCGGAAACATCACCACGATGATGCGGCCGGTGGCGGCGGCCGAGATGTTGCGCCCGAAGACCAGCAGCAGGATGCGGCCAGCCACCTGCGCCGGCCCGATCACCGCGAAGACGCCCACCGCCAGCGCGAGGCTGAAGCCGCGCTCGTCCATCAGCGGAATGAAATGGAAGGTCAGCGCCGAGAAGGTGGCGTAGTAGAAGGTGAAGCAGAGCGCGAGGCCCCAGAAGACCGGATGGCGCAGGGCGCGGCGCATCGGATCGCCCTGGATGTCATGCGCGGTCTCCGCGGCGGGCGGCGGCGCCTCGCGGTCGCTGAGCATCAGCGCATGCACCGGCAGGCAGATCAGCAGATTGCAGGCCGCCAGCGCCAGCAGCGCGTCGCGCCAGCCCAGCGTCTCGACGCACCAGGCGGTCAGCGGGATGAATACCGTGCTGGCGAAGCCGCCGGTCAGCGTCAGCATGGTGATGCGGAAACGGTAATTCTCCGGGAACAGCCGGGTCAGCACGGTGAAGACCGGCTCGTAGAGCGTCATCGCCATGGCGACGCCGAGCCCGAACCAGATCGCGTAGAAGGCCGCGACATGCTGCACGAAGGACCAGGCGACGAGCAGCAGCACCGCGAGCGCCGAGCCCGCGCTCATCAGCAGGCGGCCGCCCTGGCGGTCGATGCGGCTGCCGACGCTGTAGGCGCAGAGGCCGGCGGTGAGCAGCCCGAGCGACAGCGCGCCGTTGAGCGTGGCCCGGCTCCAGCCCAGCTCGGCTTCCATCGGCACGACGAACAGCGTGAAGGCGTAATAGATCGTGCCCCAGGAGACCAGCTGGCCGATCGACAGCGCGGCGACCAGCGGCCAGCCATTTCCGGCGCGCGACAGCCGGCCGGTGGCATGGGGGCCGGTCATATGGGGGGAGGCAACCATCTCATCGTCTCTATACCCCCGTTCCGGGTCCGGATTAAGCGCGATCCGGCCCCGCGCTTGATCGCCCCCGGACTTTTCCCTACAAACGGCCTCCCGAACCGGCGGTCTGCAATCGACATTCACCCGCGCGCGGCGCCACGCCCTGCCGCGCCCAACTTTCTTCCGCTTCGGAATTCCGCCATGACCGCCTCTCCCGCTTCCCGCCGCCGCGCCACCCTGATCGGCGCCGCCGCCATCCTGCTCTGGGCCTCGCTCGCCCTGTTCACCACCTGGACGCCGAGCCTGCCGGCGCTGCAGCTCACCGCGCTGACCTTCACCCTGTCGAGCCTGGCCGCGATGGCGCTCTGGGCTTTGCGCCGCGAGGGGGTGACGCGCCATTTCCGCCTGCCGGCGAAAGTCTGGGCGCTCGGCGTCGGCGGCCTGTTCGGCTATCACGCGCTGTATTTCCTGGCGCTGAAGCTGGCGCCGCCGCTGGAAGCCAGCCTGATCAACTATCTCTGGCCCCTGCTGATCGTCGTCTTCTCGGCGCTGCTGCCGGGCGAGCGGATGCGCTGGTTCCATCTCGCCGGCGCCGGCCTCGGCCTGCTCGGCACGGTCATCCTCATCCTCGGCCGGACCAACACCTCCTGGGGAGAGGTGGGTTTCGAGACGCGCTATCTCGCCGGCTATGCCGCCGCCTTCGGCTGCGCGTTTACCTGGTCGGGCTATTCCGTGCTCAGCCGCCGCTTCGCCTCGGTGCCCACCGATGCCGTCGGCGCCTTCTGCGCGGCGACCGCCCTGCTTTCATGGGCGGGGCATTTCGCCTTCGAGACCAGCGTCTGGCCGGCCGAGATCGCCGAATGGCTGGCGGTGGCGGGGCTGGGCCTCGGGCCCGTGGGGCTTGCCTTCTTCTGCTGGGACCATGGCATGAAGCGCGGCGATATCCGCGCCCTGGGCAGCATGGCCTATGCCGCGCCGCTGATGTCGACGCTCCTGCTGATCCTGTTCGGCCAGGGCGAGGCGACCTGGCAGGTGCTGGCGGCCTGCGGCCTGATCATCGGCGGCGCGGTGCTGGGGACCGGCGACCTGCGCGGCGGCCGGAAGCCGAGGTGAGGCCAGTTGGAGCCAGTTCGGGCCAGTTGGAGCCAATTCCGGCCAATTAAAGCCAGTTGAAGCCAATTCGAGCCCGCAAAAACCAACTCCGGCCCGGTGCTGGCGACCGAAAATTCAGCCACTTCAACATCTTGGAGGCATATAGCTGATCCGGAGGCCCTTTTTTCCGCCTTCGCATACAAGGGTATGTCAGCGGCTTCGCAGCCGGGGGCGCGCCACCCGATTCACGATGTCCATAAGCAGCAGATAGTCCAAAGGAACAAATATAGTACAAATTGCCGGACGGTCAAGCCGCAGAAATTTTTTGCCCCGCTGTCGGCGGCCGGCGGGCTGGCGCGTCCTCAGGGGCAGAAGCAACCTTACGCACCGGAGCAGAGAGATGAACGCCATGACCGATATCGCCCAGCCCCATTCCACCAGGACCCATGCCGGCGGCACCGTCACCGCCGCCTATGACCGCGTGCTGACGCTGACCCGCGACTTCGACGCGCCGCCGGAAAAGCTCTACCGCGCCTGGACCGACCCGGCGCTGCTGGCGCAGTTCCTGGCGCCGCATCCCTGGAAGATCATCCGCACCGACATGGATGTGCGGCCGGGCGGCTCCAGCCTGTTCGTGATGCAGGGCCCCGACGGCGCCGAGATCCCCTGTCCCGGCGTCTATCTCGAAGTCGTGCCGAACGAGAAGATCGTCACCACCGACGCCTATACGCCCGGCTGGGAGCCGACCGAGCGGCCCTTCATGACCACGGTGCTGACCTTCGAGCGGCTGGACGGCAACCGCACCCGCTACACCGCGCGCTGCCTGCACTGGAATGCGGAGACCCGCGAGCAGCATGAGCAGATGGGCTTCCACGAAGGCTGGGCACAGGTCGCCGAGCAGCTCGCCGCGCTGGTGGCGCGGATGTGAGGACTGAGACAAAGCCCTCACCCTCCCGGCTTCGCCGGGCCCCTCCCTCTCCCATAGGGAGAGGGATTATTCGCCCTCTCCCGCCTGCGGGAGGGTGAGGGCATTCCTCTCCGATGGAGGCCGCGATGCGCATCACCATCACCGCCTTTGAACGTTCGCCCGATGGCGGCCAGGGGCTGGCACGCGATACGCGGGTGCGCTGGGCGCTCGAGGAGGCGGACCTGCCCTACGAGGTCCGCCTCGTCTCCTTCCGCGCGATGAAGCAGCCGGCGCATCTGGCGCTGCAGCCTTTCGGCCAGATTCCGACCTATGAGGAAGGCGGTCTCGCGCTGTTCGAGACCGGCGCCATCGTGCTGCATATCGCCGAACGCCATGGCCTGCTGCCGGCGGACGCCGATGCGCGGGCACGTGCGATCGCCTGGCTGTTTGCCGCGCTCAACACGGTGGAGCCGCCGATCCTCGAACTGATGACGGCGAAGATCCTGGAAGGCGACCGACCCTGGACGAAAGAGCGC
>CAYSCA010000033.1:0-21482 GCA_964429465.1 uncultured Rhodospirillaceae bacterium | reverse complement strand
CTCACTGGTGGGACGGCAGCGCGGTTGTCGCGCTGTAGCTGAAACAGACCCTCACCCCAACCCTCTCCCACTTCGCGGGAGAGGGAGCCGTTATGACCCTCTCCCTCTGGGAGAGGGAGGGTCCCGCGAAGCGGGGGGGTGAGGGTGTCGCAGATACGAAGATTCTGAAGGACGTGTAACATGAGCAACGTGGTGGTGGTCGGCGCCCAGTGGGGCGATGAGGGCAAGGGCAAGATCGTCGACTGGCTGTCGAGCCGCGCCGATGTCGTGGTGCGGTTCCAGGGCGGCCATAATGCCGGCCACACGCTGGTCATCAACGGCAAGACCTACAAGCTCTCGCTGCTGCCGTCCGGCATCGTGCGCGAAGGCAAGCTCTCGGTGATCGGCAACGGCGTGGTGGTCGATCCCTGGGCGCTGATCGCCGAGATCGAGAAGCTGCGCGGCCAGGGCGTGACGGTCACGCCGGAGAATCTGAAGGTCGCCGAGAATGCGGTGCTGATCCTGCCGCTGCATCGCGAGCTGGACGGCTTGCGCGAGGATGCGGTGGATGGCGGCGTGAAGATCGGCACCACGCGGCGCGGCATCGGCCCGGCCTATGAGGACAAGACCGGGCGGCGCGCCATCCGCGTCTGCGATCTGGCCGACGCGTCGATGCTCTCCGCCAAGGTCGATGGCCTGCTGACGCATCACAACGCGCTGCGCCGCGGCTTCGGCGCCGAGCCGATCGGCCGCGCCGAGCTGCTCCGGCAACTGGCCGAGATCGCGCCGCAGGTGCTGCCCTATGCGGCGCCGGTCTGGCGCGAGCTGGACGAGGCGCGCCGCCAGGGCAAGCGCATCCTGTTCGAGGGCGCGCAGGGCTCGCTGCTCGATGTCGATCACGGCACCTATCCTTTCGTGACCTCGTCGAACACCATGGCGGGCTCGGCGGCGGCCGGTTCCGGCCTCGGCCCGGCTGCGCTCGGCTATGTGCTCGGCATCGTGAAGGCCTATACGACGCGCGTCGGCGAAGGTCCGTTCCCGACCGAGCTGCATGACGAAACCGGGCAATGGCTGGGCGAGAAGGGCCGCGAATTCGGCGTCGTCACCGGACGCAAGCGGCGCTGCGGCTGGTTCGACGCCGTGCTGGTGCGCCAGACGGTGAAGCTGAACGGCATCCACGGCATCGCGCTGACCAAGCTCGACGTGCTCGACGGCCTGAAGGAGCTGAAGATCTGCACCGGCTATGAGGTGAACGGCAAAGTTCTGGATTACCTGCCGGCCTCAATGGGCGAGCAGGCCGCGGCCAGGCCGGTCTACGAGGTGATGGAAGGCTGGAGCGAGACGACGCATGGCGCGCGCTCCTGGGCCGAGCTGCCGGCGACGGCGGTGAAATATGTCCGCCGCGTGGAAGAGCTGATCGGCGCCCCGGTGGCCCTGCTCTCCACCTCGCCCGAGCGCGACGACACCATCCTGATGAAGGATCCCTTCGAGGACTGAAACCGGCGCCGGGCGGAACATTCGGCGGGAGCTGCGGTTTCCGGCTGACACCCCCCGGGAGCGTGCATGGCCATCAACCGCCGGGTCTTCTGGCCCGCCGCTATCGTCAGCCTGCTGTTCGTCCTGTTGGCCGTGCTGTTCACCGAGCCGATGGCGCAGCGCGTCGCCGGCCTGCAGGATTTTATCGTCACCCGCTTCGGCTGGTTCTATATCCTGGTTGTCACGGGATTTCTGGTCTTCGCGCTGATCCTCTTCGTGAGCCCCTATGGCGCGATCCGCCTGGGCAGCGACGACGACGAGCCGGAATACAGCTATCCGAGCTGGTTCGCGATGCTGTTCAGCGCCGGCATGGGCATTGGCATCCTGTTCTACGGCGTCGCCGAGCCGGTGCTGCATTACGCCAAGCCGCCGGCCAGCCTCGGCCCGGGGATGCGACCCGAAACGGTGGAGAGCGCCAAGGAAGCGATCCATCTGGCCTATTTCCACTGGGGCCTGCATGCCTGGGCGGTCTATATCGTGGTCGGCCTGGCGCTGGCCTATTTCGCCTATCGCCATGACCTGCCGCTGACCATCCGCTCCACGCTGTGGCCGCTGCTGGGCCAGCGCATCTACGGCCCGGCCGGCGACCTGGTCGACATTCTCGCCATCTTCGGCACGTTGTTCGGCCTCGCCACCTCGCTGGGTCTCGGCGTGCTGCAGGTCAATGCCGGCCTGGATTATCTCGGCCTGATGTCGACCGGCCTGACCAACCAGGTCTGGCTCATTGTCGGCATCACGCTCGCGGCGACGGTCTCGGTGGCCTCGGGACTCGACAACGGGATCAAGCGGCTGAGCGAGATCAATCTCGGCCTGGCCTTCGTGCTGCTGCTGTTCGTCTTCCTGCTCGGTCCGACCGTCTTCCTGCTGAGCACGCTGATCGAGAATATCGGCTACTATCTCCAGACCCTGGTCGGCACCAGCTTCCGCACCACCGCCTTCCGCGGCACCGAATGGCAGAAAAGCTGGACGATGTTTTACTGGGGCTGGTGGATATCCTGGGCGCCCTTCGTCGGCATGTTCATCGCCCGCATCTCGCGCGGGCGCACCATCCGCGAGTTCATCGGCGGCGTGCTTTTCGCCCCGACCCTGCTCACCTTCGTGTGGTTCGGTGTCTTTGGCAACACCGCGCTGCATCGCGAGATTTTCGGCAGCGGCGGCATGATCGGGGCGGTCGATGCCAATGTCGCGACCGCGATCTATGTCCTGCTCGACCAGCTGCCCTGGCCGGTGATCAGTTCCGCGCTGGCCGCCCTGCTGGTGGCGACCTTCTTCGTCACCTCGGCTGATTCCGGCGCGCTGGTGATGGATATCATCAGCAGCAACGGCAATCCGCAGCCCGGACTGCCGGGCCGCATCTTCTGGGCCCTGAGCAGCGGCGCGATCGCCATCGTGCTGCTGATGGTCGGCGGGCTGACCGCGCTGCAGACGGCGGCGATCACGACGGCGCTGCCTTTCTCCGTCATCATGATCCTGATGTGCTGGAGCATCTATCGCGGCCTCCATGCCGAGCGCCGGCGGCGGCGCCCGCATGCCGCGGGCATCGCCGGAACACCGGTTGCTGACGCCGGGCCCGCAGCGGCGATCGACTGGCGGCGACGGCTGGGCTCCATCCTTGGCCGGCGTGATCATCGGGAAGTCCGGCTGCCGGATGGCGGCGCCGATGCGGCGCGCCGGGCGCTTTCCGCCTTCATCGAATCCGTCGTCCTGCCGGCATTCTCCGAGATCGCAGCGGAATTGCAGCGGCATGGCCGCGCGGCGGCGATCGACCGCCAGCGCTATTATGCCGTACTGGTTGTGCGCTATCGCGACGAAGAGGAATTCCGCTACACCGTGCGCGGACGGGTCTATCACGCCCTGTCCTTCTCGATGGCCCATGTCAGCCGGCCGCGCCACGACCGCCCGACGGCGGAAATCCTGCCCCGCGGCGGCTTGGCCCGGCCGTTTGATCTCGCCGATCTCGACCGGCCGGCGCTGATCGACGACTTTCTCGCCGAATATGCCAAGTGGAAGGGCTGGTGACAGGGCGCACGTTACCAATTCTTAATTTCCACATTACCGAGCCGTAACTTTCGGCTTCCCGGGCGAGGTCTACACTCCATCCCGACGGCATACCGCCGCGGGGTTGAGGCACATGCTCAGGACACAGGAAGCGGCGGAATTCGGCATCGGGGCTGAGGGTATCGGCCTGCTCTGCGAGGCGATGTGCTTCGATGCCATCGAGGTGGCCTCGGCCACCCGCGCCAGCGTCTGGTTCTTCGACAACAAGGGCAACATGGTCTGCCACCGTCTGGTGGATGGCCGCGACAGCCGCATCCAGCAGGGCGCGATCATTCCGCGCGCCGCCTCCGAACCCTATTTCAAGGCCGCCATCCAGGGCCTCGCCTCGATCACCAGCGACGACACCGTTCCGCAGGATGGCGACGAGGACGGCGACACCGGCGCGCCCGAGCGCACCCGGCTCGACCTGCTGCTGGTCGATGGCCGCCGCAATCCGGCTGCCGTGTTCCGCGCCGAGCGCCGGAACAACGGCGACGACTGGTCCGAACGCGACCTGAAGATCCTGCGCGAGCTGGCCCAGGCGCTGGCCTGGGCGATCCGCAAGCAATGCCAGCGCGATGCCGACGACCGGCGCGAGCGTTCGCGCGGGCCGGAAGAGATCGTCTCGGCCCGGCCCTTCGAGGGCAGCCGCGCGCGCGCCTACCGCGAGATCGGCTCGACCCGGCCGAACATCTCCTGGCTGCGCGCCGATCCGGTCAGCGATATCCGCCTGCCGCAGCCCCGCCCTGACCATGATCAGGGCAAATCGGGCGAGCAGGACAGGCTCACCCGCATGCTGTCGGAGGAAGACGGCTGGGAATGCTGAAGACGAATTCGCCCGGCGCGTCAGCGCGGCGGGCACAAGAGGTCACTGCGAAGTGGCGTTTCCTCCTGTTGAGTAAGAACTTGCCCGCGATCGTGAGTACCGGTCGCGGGCTTTTTCTTTGCGTCATGCGGCGGCGGAACCCTGGCTGGCGGCGCGGGTAGATTCCGCATTGGCTTGACCGGAGAATTACGATGCTTCCCGCCACCATGCATCGCGTCGAGCAGAATACCGCGGCCTTTGTGAACCGCCGCGTGCGCATGCGGATCGAGCGCAGTCTGCGGCACCATGCCGCCCATCCCGAAGCTATCGACCAGCGCCTCGCCGAACTCGACCGCGAATGGGATATCGAGCGCGCGCTGGAAACCAATGCGGCGGCGCTCATGCTGTTCGGGACCCTGATGGGCGCTTTCTACGACCGCCGCTTCCTGGCGCTGCCGGCGCTGGTCTCGGCCTTCCTGCTGCAGCATGCCCTGCAGGGCTGGTGTCCGCCGGTGCCGTTTTTCCGCCGCCGCGGCCTGCGCACCGCAACCGAGATCGACCGCGAGCGTTACGCGCTGAAACTGCTGCGCGGCGATTTCGACGAATTCGTCAGGCCGGAAAACCGGCCGTCGAGTATCGCCGCGCGCGCCGAAGCGGCGTTGCAGGCCGCGTGTGCGTAGGCCGAATGCCGCGACCTGGCCGTAGCGCCGCAATATCCGCGCCGGCGAGCGTGACGACGCTGTGCCGCAGGCGGGAGCATTTCCGCATATTCTGAGGCGGACGGGGCTGTCTCTGACGTGGACGGGGCTGTGGGTTCAACCGCTCCTGCTTGTTGGCTGGCCGCGAACTGCAGGTCGCGCCGCCGGGGGCCGCGGCAGGTGCAAAAAAGCCCGGCGGATCGCGCCGCCGGGCCGGTTGTTTCGGAATGTCTCGCCCGGATCAGGCCGGCGCCGCCGCGCCGGCTTCCTGCCGCGCCGCCGCGCCGCGCACCGCCTTCTGCAGCTTCTCGAAGGCGCGCACCTCGATCTGCCGCACGCGCTCGCGGCTGATGCCGTAACGGGCCGAGAGGTCTTCCAGCGTGGTCGGCTCCTCGGTCAGGCGGCGCTGCACCAGGATGTCGCGCTCGCGCTCGTTCAGCAGCTGCATGGCATTGCCGAGCAGTTCCTTGCGGCTGTCGAATTCATCGCCTTCCACCAGGCGCGTTTCCTGGTTCGGCGTCTCGTCGACCAGCCAGTCCTGCCATTCGCCGCCGCCTTCCTCGTCGCCGCGCAGCGGCGCGTTCAGCGAGTTGTCGGGCGCCGCCAGGCGGCGGTCCATGGTGATGACCTCTTCCTTGGAGACGTCGAGCTGGGTGGCGATCTTCTCAACCTGCTCGGGCGTCAGCTGGCCGCCATCGATCGCCTTCATCTGGCCGCGCAGCCGGCGCAGGTTGAAGAACAGCTTCTTCTGCGCCGCCGTGGTGCCGATCTTCACCAGCGACCAGGAGCGCAGGATGTATTCCTGGATCGAGGCGCGGATCCACCACATGGCATAGGTCGAGAGCCGGAAGCCCTTGTCGGGATCGAAGCGCTTCACTGCCTGCATCATGCCGACATTGCCTTCGGAGATCAGTTCGCCGATCGGCAGGCCATAGCCGCGATAGCCCATGGCGATCTTGGCCACCAGCCGCAGATGGCTGGTTACCAGCTTATGCGCCGACTGCACGTCGCCATGGTCGCGCCAGGACTTGGCCAGCATGTATTCCTCCTCCGGCTCCAGCATGGGGAACCGGCGGATTTCGGCCAGATAACGGGAAAGACCGCCTTCGGTGGCGGAAAGGGCAGGCAGGCTAGCGGTGCTCATTCTCGTGGTAACTCCCCCGGGCCGGCTCTGTTCATGACGACCGGCACGGCATGCAGATAATGTCCCCGGTTTTGGTTACAAGGAGTAAACGGGCCGAATATGGCGCCAATGCGGCGGTAAACCGGGCTTTTATGTGGCTGCAGTCACAACCGGGGCGATTGCCGGAGGCTAGGGGGCGAGGGCCCGCAGCAGGGCAGCGAAGTCGTCCGGCAGCCGGGCCTCGAAGCGGAGCGCCCGGCCGGTCACCGGATGGACGAAGCCGAGCGTCGCGGCATGCAGCGCCTGGCGCGGGAATCCGGCCAGGGCGGCCCTGGCGCCGTCGGGCAGGGCGAACCGCTGCAGGCTGCGGGCGCGGCCATAGGTGCGGTCGCCGACCAGCGGATGGCCCCGGCTGGTCATGTGGACGCGGATCTGGTGCGTGCGGCCGGTCTCCAGTTCGCAGCGCACCAGCGCGCAGACCGGCTGGCCCTTCCGGTCGAAGACGCATTGGCGGGTTTCGTAATGCGTCACCGCCGGCTTGCCGTTGCGGCTGACGACCGCCATGCGCTTGCGGTCTTTCGGATCGCGGCCGATGGCGCCCTCGATGCGGCCATGCAGCGGGTTGGGATGGCCCCAGACCATGGCGTCATAGGCGCGCTCGATGTCGTGGGCGGCGAACAGCGCGGCCAGCCCCTGATGCGCGCGGTCGGTCTTGGCGGCGACGACGAGACCCGAGGTATCCTTGTCGATGCGGTGCACGATGCCCGGCCGCTTCACGCCGCCGATGCCCGACAGGCTGTCGCCGCAATGATGCAGCAGCGCGTTGACCAGGGTGCGGTCGGCATTGCCCGGCGCCGGATGCACCACCAGGCCGGCCGGCTTGTCGATCACGATGAGATGCGCGTCCTCATGGACGATGCGCAGCGGGATATCCTGCGCCGCGGGCTCGGCGGCGATGGCCGGCGGCTGGCCGACGGCGTAGACCTCGCCCGGTTTGATCTTGCGCGAGGGGTCGGTTATCGTCGCGCCGCCCGCCGTATCGAGAAGGCGCACATGTCCGTCCAGGATCAGCGTCTTCAGCCGCGAGCGTGACAGGGCGGCGTCGTTGAGTGAGGCCGCCAGATGGCGGTCGAGCCGTTCGCCGGCGGCATCGTCGGGCACGGGCGGCAGGGTTTGACTTTCGGTATCGGGCATCGGGAGCGGTATGGCCAACAGGGATGCGGATATCATGCGGCAGGCCGCCGCCCAGCAGGAGCCCAGCATAAAGTGGCTGACCCGGCTCGTCATCGGTCTCGGCATCGTGCTGATCGGCGGCGTGATCCTGCTCTTCGTGCTGCTCGCCACCGGCGCGCATCTGAAGGACCGGCCGGCGGCGATGACGGGTTCCGCGCCGCGCGAGGTCGCCGTGGAAGACCTTGCGCTGACCCTGCCGAAGAACAGCCGCATCACCGACGTGCTGTCCAGCGGCAGCCGCATCATCCTCCGCGTCCGGCTGGCCGATGGTACCGAGCGGCTTTACGCGCTCGACGGCATGACCCTGAAGCCGCTCAACAGCCTGACCGTCCGGGTCGAGAAGTGACGCTGGTGCTCACCGCTGCGCAGGCCGCCCAGCTGGCGCAATTGGCGGAAACCGCGTTGCCGCGCGAAGCCTGCGCCCTGCTGGTCGGGCGCGCCGAGGCCGGCCGCATCGCGATTGCCGAGATCGTGCCGGGCGACAACGTGGCATCATCGCCGGAACGCGAATTCGAGTTCGATCCGGCCGCGCATATCGCGCTGCTGCGCCGCCTGCGCGAGGCAAAAGGGCCGGAGCGGCTGGTCGCGCACTGGCACAGCCACCCGAACGGGCGCGCCGAGCCTTCGGCGCAGGATGCGGCCATGGCCAACGACCCCGCGCTCATCTGGCTGATCAGCGCCGTTGCCGATGGCAGGGCCGGATCGCCGCGCGCTTACCGCTTCAGGCCGGGGGGCTTCTCGCCCTTGCCGGTCGAGATCATAAGGCAGGATTCCTGAGATGGATTTTCGCAGCGACAACGTGGCCGGCGCGGCGCCGGAGATCATGGCCGCGCTCGCCGAGGCCAATCGCGGCAGCGCATCGGCCTATGGCGACGACGACTGGAGCCGCCGGCTTAATGCAGCTTTCTCGGATGTCTTCGAAACGTCCTGCCGCGTCTTTCCGGTCGCCACCGGCACCGCCGCCAATGTGCTGTCCCTGAGTGCCGCCGCGCCCGGCCATGGCGCGATCTTCTGCCACCAGGACAGCCATATCGCCGTCGATGAATGCAACGCGCCGGAATTCTTCACCGGCGGCGCCAAGCTGGTGCTGCTGCCGGGCGAGGCCGGCAAGATCGACATGACGGCGCTGCAGACGGCGCTCGGCCAGGGCTGGCGCGGCGTGCAGCATCACCCGCAGCCCGCCGCGATCAGCATCACCCAGGCAACCGAATCCGGCACGGCCTATGCGCCCGACGAGATCGCCGCCGTCGCCGCGCTCTGCCGCGAGCACGGCCTGCATCTGCATATGGATGGCGCGCGTTTTGCCAATGCGGTCGCCGGAATGAATGCCAGTCCCGCCGATCTCACCTGGCGCGCCGGCGTCGACGTGCTCAGCTTCGGCGCCACCAAGAACGGCGCGCTGGCCGCCGAAGCCGTGGTGTTCTTCAAGCCCGAACTGGCCGACGGCTTCCTCTATCGCCGCAAGCGCGGCGGGCATCTCTTCTCGAAGATGCGCTTCGTGTCGGCGCAGCTTCTGGCCATGCTGCAAGACGGCCTGTGGCTGCGGCTGGCGCGCGACGCCAATGCCCGCGCGCAGCAGCTGGCCGAAGGCCTGCGCAAGATTCCCGGCGTCGGCCTGCCCTGGCCGGTGCAGGCCAACGAGGTCTTCGCGGCGCTGCCCGAAGCGGTGGCGGCGCGGCTGAAGGCCGGCGGCGCGCAGTTCCATCCCTGGACCGCGGATCGCAGCCTGCATCGCTTCGTCTGCGCCTTCGACAAGACGCCGGAGGATGTCGCGGCATTGCTGAGGCTCGCGTCCGGCTGATCGCCTACAGCGACCAGGGCGGCACCGGCATGAATTTGCCGGCCAGGAAATCGACGAAGGCGCGCACCTTGGCCGCCAGATGCTTGCGGGCGGGATAGACGGCGTAGATCGGCCAGGTATTCGGCGCCGTCACCGCCTGCAGCACCGGCACGACCAGGCCCTCGCGCAGGGCATGCCTAAGGCCGAAATCGGCGGCATAGCAGAGGCCGACGCCGTCCAGCAGCAGGCGGAAGATCGCGTCGCCGCTGTTGCAGCGGAAATTGCCGCGCACCGAGATGCGCTCGATGCTGCCGTCGGGTCTGCGGAAGGGCCAGTGGTTCAGGTTCTCCGGCCCGTCGAACAGCAGGCAGTTATGGTCGAGCAGGTCGGCCGGCGTTTGCGGCGTCCCGTGGCGCGCGAGGTAGGACGGCGCGGCACAGACCAGCCGGGTATGGCTGCCCAGCCGGCGCGCGATCAGGCTTTCGTCGCCGGCGGCACCCAGCCGGATGCCGATATCGTCGCCCTCGGCCACCAGGTCGACCATGTGGTCGGCGAAGGTGATGCGCACATCCACCTGCGGATGGCGCGCGATGAATTCGGGAATGAGCGGCACGATCTGGGTCATGCCGAAGCCATGCGCGACATTGATGCGGAGCAGCCCGCGCGGCTCGGCCTCGGCGCCGCCGATGCTGGATTCGACGGCATCGATCTCGGCCAGGATCACCCGCACCTGGTCGAAATAGGCGCGGCCCTCGGCGGTCAGGCTGACCCGCCGCGTGGTCCGGTGCAGCAGCCGCGTGCCCAGCCGGTCCTCCAGCCGCCCGATCAGCTTGCTCACCCCCGAAGGGGTGAGATGCAGGCTCTCCGCCGCCGCCGTGAAGCTGCCGGCTTCCGCCACGGCGACGAAGACTTCCATCTCCTCCAGCCTGCTCATGTCTGCCTCATTAATGAATTTTCGTCATCAAATTCTGCCATTTCTGCGTATTAATGAACAGACCTCCCAGCCCTATCGTCATTCCAGCCACCCAGACGAGAGGACGGCAGCCATGACCCAGACCCACCTGACCTCCGAGCTGAACCACCATGTCCGCAGGGTCGGATATCCCATCCGCTATGTCTCGGCCGACGAGATGGCCTATCACCGGGCCCGCGCCACCCTGCTGCGGGCCGAGGCCTTCAATGCCTGGTTCCGAGCCGGTGCCGGCGGACTCGCCCGCCTGTTCCGCCCGGCCGCGTCGCTGCCGAACCGCCGGGTCGGGGGCAAGCTGGTGACCGCCGAGTAACGTCTTGCCGGTCCGGCGGCGCTGTCTTAGGTGAAGGCATCCGCCGCCGCACCGGAGTCTTCCTCTCATGCCGCCCATGCCGGCCCTGTTCATCAGCCATGGCTCGCCCATGCTGCCGCTCGAGCCGGAGCGGCCGGCGCACCAGTTCCTGCGCGCAGCCGCGCAGCATTGGCCGCGGCCCGAGGCGATCCTGGTGATCTCGGCGCATTGGGAAACCGCCGAGCCGCGGATCGGCGCGACGGCGCAGCCGGCGACGATCCACGATTTCCACGGCTTTCCGCCCGCCCTGTACCAGATGCGCTACCCGGCGCCCGGTGCGCCGGATGTCGCGGCAAAGGTCAAGGCGCTGCTCGAGGCGCGCGGATTCACCGCCGCTCTCGATGCGGATCGCGGCCTCGATCACGGCGCCTGGTCGCCGCTATCGCTGATCTATCCCGCTGCCGATCTCCCCGTGCTGCAGCTCTCGCTGCAGCCGCGCCGCGATCCGGCCTATCACCGCGAGCTTGGCCGCGCGCTGCGGCCCCTGCGCAATGAGGGTGTGCTAATCCTCGCCACCGGATCGCTGACGCATAACCTGCGCGAATTGTCATGGGATGACAGCGGCAGCGTCACCGACTGGGCCAAAGCCTTTGCCGAATGGATGGCGGAGAAGCTGCAGGCCCGCGACGATGCCGCCCTGCTGGATTACCGCCGCCAGGCGCCGCATGCCGCGCGCAACCATCCGACCGACGAGCATCTGCTGCCGCTCTATGTCGCGCTCGGCGCCGCCACACAGGGAAAGGCGGCGCAGCGCCTGCATGCCAGCTTCGCGCTCGGCTCGCTGGCGATGGATTCCTACCTGTTCAATTAGGCTTCAGGCCGGAAGCCGATCGCGTTGTCGCTCAAGGTCAGGCGAAAGCGCAGGGTCTCGCCGGCGCCGACCTGGCGATCCTCGGGCAGCCAGCAGGCCGCCTGGCCCCAGTGGCGCATCGCGCCGCCCGGTCCGGTCGAAACCATGATCGTGTCGTCGAGCCAGAGCTCGAACCAGAAGACGACGGCCTGCGCCGTGCCCGGCGTCGCGATCTGCACGCTCCAGGCGCGCGTTTCCGGCGTCGTCCAGTCGGGCGGCCGGGCGAAGTCGATGCGCAATACCGGGGTCACGTCGCTCAGCCCCTGATACGGCTCGTGGTCGAGGCGGACGACGCCATGGGTCGACTGGTTGCGGAACCGGTCGAAGGGCGAGAGATCGAAACCGCAGATCTGGCGCAGCGGATTGACCGGCCGCAGGGTCGGCAGGGCCATCACCTGGGCCAGCACCTGCGCCGCCGCCGGAATGATTTGCGCGCCGGGCTTTGCCAGGCGCCGCAGGGCATCGCGGCTGGTCGGCAGCATGCCTTCGCCGATCAGGCCGGCATCGAGGATCTCGGTCACCAGCAGATCGGCGGGTTGCGCCAGGTCCTGTCCCGGCGCGAGCTCGGTCGAGCGCTTGCCGATCACCGTGATGCGATCGGTGAAGCCGTTCTTTGCGACGATCTGCCGGGCGGTATCGGCGATCAGCGGATGCGCTTCGCAGGCGATGACCTGCCGCGCGCCGGCGCGGGCCGCCAGCAGCGCCAGCAATCCCGATCCGGTGCCGATATCCAGCACGCTCATGTCTGGCCGCACGGCCTTCTCGATCGCCGCCGCAAAAGCCTCGTTGCGCGCGGCATCGGCCAGCATCGGCAGGTGCCAGCCGGGAATCATGCCGCTGAGCAGCCCTGACAGGGCCGCGCGGATATCGGCATTCTCCGGCGCCAGCCTGGCCGCCTGCTCGAAGGCCGCCAGCGCCGTCGCCGTATCGTCCAGCTCGCGCGCGCATTGGCCGAGGCCGAAATGTGCAGGGACCGAACTGGCATCGCGCTGCACGACCAGGCGGAAGGCGTCGGCCGCTTCGCGGAAGCGGTTCAGTTTCTGCAGCACCTGCGCGTGATTGAGATGCGCGATGGTCAGCCAGGCGGGCGGCAGGGCGGGCTGGGCGGCAATGGCGGCGCGGTATGCCGCCGCGGCTTCCTCGAATGCGCCGGTCAGCTCCAGCGCCGCCCCCAGATTGACCCGCGCCGCGGTGAAATGCGGGGCGGCCTGCAGCAGCGCACGGTAAAGCGCGACGGCGCCGGCATGATCGCCGCGCTCGCGCAGTAGGTTGGCGAGGTTGTATTGCGCATCGGCGAAGTCCGGCCGCAGCGCCAGTGCGCGGCGGAAGGCCGCCTCGGCCGGCTCGAAGCGGCCCAGCAGGCCCAGCGCCAGGCCGAGGTTGTTGGCAGCCTCCGGCAATGCGGCATCCAGCGCCAGGGCCGTCTCGGCGGCGCGCGCGGCTTCCGCCGGCTGCCCGGCGGCCAGCAGCAGCGAGGCGGCGGCGACATGGATCGCCGGGTCGTCGGGCGTCAGGGCCGCGGCCCGCTGCAGATGGGCCAGCCCCTGGCGCGGCTGACCCGCCTGGTGCAGCAGCAGGCCGAATTGCAGCAGGACCCGAGGTTGGTCTGGGTCGGCCTTCAGCAGCGACTGGTAGATTGCGGCCGCCTGGTCGAGGCGGCCGGATTGCTGATGCTGCAGGGCAGTCTGGAAGGGGTCGGACATGGCCGGGACGATAGCCGCTCGGATGGTCGAATGCGACTGGCAGGCCCGGCCCGGCCGGCCCGGCAGAAACTGCCGGGCGGCAATTGCGGCGCGGCTTTCACCGGGCAGGCGTAGATTTTAAACTAGGCAAAACAAGTATTTAGATAGAGACGGGAGGTTGGCCCGGGCTTTGCTTCCTCTCATGCGACGAAAGAGGATTGCCATGCAGGTCGCCAAGCTTACCGTACCCAACGCCACTGCTCCCGCTGCTGCCGCCGAAGAGCCCCGCAGCAAGGCCGAGCAGTTCGCGCGGGTGCTGCAGAATGCCTTCTTCGGCACCGGGTCGAAGGCGGTGAGCCGCAGCGCCGAGCCGGAGGCCGGGCCCGAGCCGGCCCGGCGCAGCGAAACGCACCGCGACGACCTGCGCAGCAGCGAGACCCACAATGCCGAGCGCAGCGAGCCGCGGTCTTCCGATTCCCGCGACACCGCGGCCCGGAGCAGCGCGCCGAGCGTGGTCCAGAAAAAGCCGGCGCAGCAGACCCAGGACAGCATCACCAGCAAGCCGGCCGACAAAGTCGACAAGGCAGACAAAACCGAACCGTCTGCTCCTGCCGGGCAGGCCAAGCAGGCCACGGCGCCGCAATCGAAGGACGCGCCCGCCGATGCAGCGTCTGCCGATCAGGCCACCGCGCCCGATGCGGAAGAGGTTGCCGAGGACGCGGCGGCCGCCGCTGCCCAGACCCCCGAGGGCGATCTCCTGCTGATTCTCGGCCTGCTGCAGAATCAGGGCCAGACCGTCACGGCCAATCCGGAGCAGGCCGTCGCCGCCGCGGCGGCCGGCGAGACTGCCAAGGCCGCCCAGCCGGAACTGCCCGTCGCTGCCGCAGCGCCAGTGCTTCCCGCCGATATGCCGGCGGTTCCGGCCGCAGCGGATGTCGCCGCCGCGGCGCCCGCCAAGCCGGCTCTGCCGATGGCTGATGCCGCTGCTCCCGATACCGTCGCGCCGACCCTGCCGGTGCTGCCGGCGGCAAAGCCGGGCGCCGAGGCTCAAACCGTCGCGCCGGAAGCCGCTGCCGCGGCTGCGGCCAAGGCGACCGAGACGAGCGCCGCCGCCCTGCTGGCGCAGCAGCAGGCCGTGACGCCGGAAGAACTCGCCGCGATTCAGCAGGCGCTGCTGGCGCAGGGCAAGGCGAAGCCGGCCGCCGAGGCCGGCGCGTCCGCCGCCGATTCCAAGACGAAGGAGGGCAAGGGCCTCATCGTCGAGGTGCAGCAGGCGGCCTCGAATACCGCCGCCAAGGCGGTCGCCGATCAATCTGCGCTGCTTGCCGCGCAGGACGACGCGGCAGGCATGACCGCGGACGCCGCGCTGCAGCAGGTCCAGGCGCAGCAGCCGCAGCCGTCGGGCGCGGAAGCCAAGTTTGCCGCGGCGCTGCAGGCGCATGCCGATCCGGCCGCGCCGCAGGCGAATACCGCTGCCGCCGGGCAGCCGAATACCCCGCCGCATATCAGCCAGCAGGCCGCCGCGCCGCTCGGCAATCCTGGCATGCCGGCCGCGCAGGCGGCGCAGCAGGCCGCCAGCCATGCCGCGGCGCGCCAGCTCGGCGCCTACATTCCGGCGGGCGAGCAGGTCGCGGTGCAGATCAAGAAGGGGGCTGCCGAAGGCCTCGACAAGATTTCGATCCGCCTCGATCCCGGCAATCTCGGCAAGGTCGATATCAAGATGGAAGTCGGTCATGACGGCCGGCTGACCGCGGTGATCGCCGCCGACAAGCCGGAAACCTTGGCCATGCTGCAGCGTGACATGCAGACCCTGGAGCAGTCGCTGCGCGATGCCGGCCTGAAGACCAGTTCCGACTCGCTGAGCTTCACGCTGCGCGACCAGAACCAGATGGCCGACGGGCGTGACGGCCGTGACGGTCAGGCTGGCGGGCGCGGCCGTGGCCGCGGCCATGACGAATATGCCGGCACCGGCAGCATCACCGATTCATCGGCGCTCGCCGCCGCCAATGCCCAGCGCGCGGCCACCGCGCGCGGCGGGCTCGATATCCGCATCTGAAGCCTTTCCGGGAGAAGCGACATGGTCACCTCCGTTTCGGGCACCTCACCCACGACCACCACGCCGACCGCGTCGGAAAATGCCGGCATCTCGCTGGCGAAGAATTTCGATACCTTCCTGACCCTGCTGACGACCCAGCTGAAGAACCAGGATCCGACCTCGCCGATGGATTCGAAGGAATTCACCAATCAGCTGGTGATGTTCAGCCAGGTCGAACAGTCGATCAATCAGAACAAGAATCTCGAAAAGCTGCTTGCCGCGTTCACGGCGCAGCAGGCCGGCAACAATCTCAACTTCATCGGCAAGATCGTCGATGTCGACGACAACCAGATCAAGCTGCAGGACGGCGGCAGCGCCTTCTGGTCCTACGAGCTGCCCAAAGGCGTGATGAACGTGCAGTACCGCATCATCGACAGCAAGGGGTCGATCGTGCGCACGGTGCAGGTCTCCGCCGATCAGGCGGCCGGGTTCAAGGCCGGCCGGGTGGAAGTCGCCTGGGACGGCAAGGACAGCCAGGGCAACACGGCGCCGGCCGGCAATTACAAACTGGAAGTGGTGGCCAAGGATTCCGCCGGCAAGGCGGTCGACGGGGTCAAGGTCTATGCCCGCGGCTATGTCGAGGCGCTCGAGACCGTCGACGGCGCCCAGTATCTAGTGGTTTCAGGCAACAAGTTCCTGCCGGAAAAGGTGGTTTCGGTGTTCGCGGCGCCACCGGTCGATAGCGGCGACGACGAGTCGTGAGGCGGATAAGGCCTCGTTAACCATCGCGTTTAGGGCTTTGTTAAAAGGCGGATACCTAGCATGCACCAGGTCCATTCCTTCAATTCGCGAGCGCGGATGCACCCGTCGCAGAATCCGCAATCCAGTGTTGTCGGCCCCGAGGGTCAGCGCATCACGCTTGAAACCCTCCCGCCGGCCAATACCCGGCGCTGGGTCATCCGCCGCAAGGCGGAAGTGGTGGTGGCGGTGCGCGGCGGGCTGCTGACCCTGGAGGATGCCTGCCGGCGCTATTCGCTGACCGTCGAGGAATTCCTGTCCTGGCAGCGCGCCATCGACCAGCATGGCCTGCCGGGCCTGCGCACCACCCGGCTGCAGGATTACCGGGCCGGCTCGCTGCGCGAGGCTGCCACGGGCCGCGCGCCAGCCACGCCCTGATCGCCGGCCCGCCTGAAAAGCGTGGCCTGACAAGAGTTTCATTCCGTCCGGCAATCGCCGTAACATTCCGGTAGGCAATTTTTGCCGGGGTGTTAACCTCTTTTTCATCCCGGGTTCCTACCTTCACCCTCGAGGCAGGAGGCGCCTGCCGCAAGCGCTTGGGTGTCGGCGCCTGGTCATGGGGTGAAGCCGTGAACGGAATCATGAATATGCTGCGCAACATCGGTCCTGCGCGGCTGGCGATGCTGGCGGCCACCGCTGCGGTGCTGATCGGCTTTTTCGTCTTTCTCGGGATGAAGGTGACGCAGCCCAAGATGGTGCTGCTGTACGGCAATCTGGACCTGCAATCCTCCGCCGAGATCGTCACCCGCCTCGAGGCTCAGAAGGTTCCCTACCAGATCGCTGCCAACGGCGCGCAGATCCTGGTGCCCGAAGACCGCATGCTGCGCACCCGCATGCAGCTGGCCGAGGCCGGCCTGCCGTCCGGCGGCACCGCGGGCTATGAAATCTTCGACAAGGCGAACGCCCTGTCGGCGACCAATTTCATGCAGAACATGAATCACCTGCGCGCGCTCGAAGGCGAGCTGGCGCGTACGATCCGCACCATCGACCAGGTTGCTTCGGCGCGCGTCCATCTGGTGCTGCCGCGCCGCGAGGTGTTCAGCCGCGAGCAGCGCGAGCCGTCGGCCTCGATCATCCTCAAGACCCGCGGCGGCCGCCTCGACCAGCCGCAGGTGCGCGCCATCCAGAATCTCGTCGCTGCTGCCGTCCCCGATCTGAAGCCGTCGCGCATCGCGGTGGTTGACGATCGCGGCAACCTGCTGGCCGGCACCCAGGAGGAGGCCGATCCGGCGACCGCGACCGCCAATCGCCTGGCCGACATGCGGCGCCAGGCGGAAGACCGCCTGCGCAAGAATATCGAGCAGCTGCTGGAACGCTCGGTCGGCGTCGGCAACGTGCGCGCCGAAGTGTCGGTCGACATGGATTTCGACCGCGTCACCACCAACCAGGAACTCTACGACCCCGACGCCACGGTGGTGCGCTCGACGCAGACCATCTCGGAGAACAACCAGACCCAGGAAGGCCAGACCGCGGTCACGGTCGCCAACAACCTGCCCGAGGCGCAGGGCCAGGGCGGCGGCAACCAGGCGACTGCCAGCTCCAACCGGACGGAAGAGCTGGTCAATTACGAGATCTCGAAGACGGTGCGCACCCAGGTGCGCGAGGCCGGCGTGATCCGCCGGGTATCCGCCGCCGTGCTGGTCAATCATGTCGTGCTGGTCGATGGCCAGGGCCAGCGCGCCTACCAGCCGCGCAGCGCCGAGGAATTGCAGCAGCTCAACGCCCTGGTGCGCAACGCGATCGGCTTCAACCAGCAGCGCGGCGACACGGTCGAGGTCGTTTCGATGCGCTTTGCCGAGCCGGGCGACATCCCCGAGGAGATCGATCCCGACAGCCTGCCGGTCTTCATGGGCCTGACCAAGGCCGATCTCTTCAAGATCGGCGAGATCGCCGGCTACGTGCTGCTTGGCCTGCTGGCGATGCTGCTGGTGGTGCGGCCGCTGATCCGCCGCGTGCTGGAAGCCTCGAACCAGAGCGACGACATTCCGCCGGGCATGCTGACGCCGATGCAGCCGGCTCTGCCGATGGTGGTGGGCGGCGCGCCGATCGCCGAATTGCCGGCTGCGCCGGATATGGGCATGGCGCCGCCGACGCCGGGCATCGAATCGATGATCGACATCGCCCGCATCGAGGGGCAGGTGAAGGCCTCCTCGCTGAAGAAGATCGGCGAGATCGTCGACAAGCACCCGGAAGAGGCGGTCTCGATCATCCGCAACTGGCTCTATCAGGCGACGTAAGGGCGAGAAGGGCAGGCGCGCGCCATGGCAAGCGAAAAGGATTTCCGCCAGCTGAAGGGTCCCGACAAGGCGGCCATGCTGATGCTGGCCTTGGGCGAGGAGCATTCGTCGAAGATCTGGCCGTTGCTGGATGACGAGGAGATCAAGGAAATCTCCCAGAACATGGCCAATCTCGGCGCGGTCAATTCCGACATCGTCGAGAAGCTGTTCCTCGAATTCGTCAACAACTTCTCCTCCACCGGGTCGCTGACCGGTACGTTCGACAGCACCGAGCGGCTGCTGCTGAAAGCGCTGCCCAGTGAGCGCGTCAACCAGATCATGGAGGAAATCCGCGGTCCTGCCGGCCGCACCATGTGGGACAAGCTCGCCAACGTGAACGAAAGCGTGCTGGCGAACTACCTGAAGAACGAATATCCGCAGACCGTCGCCGTGGTGCTTTCGAAGATCCGGCCCGAGCATGCCGCCCGCGTGCTGGCGGCTCTGCCGGAAGAATTCTCGATGGAAGTGGTCATGCGCATGCTGCGCATGGAGGCCGTGCAGAAGGAAGTGCTCGACAAGGTCGAGCAGACGCTCCGCACCGAATTCATGTCGAACCTGGCGCGCACCAACCGCCGCGATGCCCACGAGATGATGGCGGAAATCTTCAACAGCCTCGACCGCAACACCGAGGCGCGCTTCCTGGCCGCGCTGGAAGAACGCAGCCGCGACGCCGCCGAGCGCATCAAGGCGCTGAGGTTCACCTTCGAGGACCTGATCAAGCTCGATCCTTCGGGCGTGCAGACGCTGCTGAAGAATGTCGAGAAGGAGAAGCTGGGCTTGGCGCTGAAGGGCGCGTCGGAAACCCTGCGCGACCTGTTCTTCTCCAATATGTCCGAGCGCGCTTCCAAGCTGCTGCGCGAGGAAATGGAATCGATGGGTCCGGTCCGGCTGAAGGATGTCGACGAGGCGCAGATGACCATGGTCAACACGGCCAAGGAGCTGGCGTCGAAGGGCGAGATCATGCTGGCCGACAACAAGGGCGAGGACGAGCTGATCTACTGATCGGCGCGTGGCAATGGCGTAACCGGGGATTGGCGTAAGGGTTCATGGCGAGCAAGGCGAAATATCTGTTCGATATGCCGTTCGACGGCTCCAAGCCGCGCGTCGAGCGGTCCTATGCGCCGAAGGCGCCGCCGCCGAAATTCTCCGCTGAGGAGCTCGAGGCCGCCAAGCTTGCCGCCTATGCCGAAGGCGAGGCCGCCGGGCGCGCCGCCGCCTATGGCGAGCATCAGCAGAATATCGAGCTGGCGCTGCAGGCGATTGCCGCCACGCTGGCGGATTTCGCCGCCGCCGAGGATCGCTCGCGCATTGCCGCGCGCAAGGAAGCCACCGAGCTGGCCGCGGCGATCGCCCGCAAGCTGGCCGGCCGCCTGATCGCGCGCCAGCCGCAGGACCAGATCGAGGCGCTGGTGCTGCGCTGCATGGACGACATGCGCGACGAGCCGCGGCTGGTGGTGCGCGCCGCCGAGAGCGTCGTTCAGCTGCTGGATCAGCGCGTCGACCAGCTGGTCGCGCAGTCGGGATTCGGCGGCAAGATGGTCCTGGTGCCCGACGACACCATGGCGCCGACCGACTGCCGCATCGACTGGGCCGACGGCTCGGCCGAGCGCAATCAGGCGGCGCTGGAACAGGAAGTCGACCAGGCGGTCGAACGCTATGTCGCCGGGCTGCAGGCGCAGCTCGGTGAACCGCAAACGTGATTCGTATCGCCGCGGCCGCTGCCGCGGCGAGGGAGTGAAATCTGATGGCAGAGAATGACGATCTTGACCTGAAGGACCTGGGCCAGAATCCGGGGATGATGGAGGAGGAAGACCCGATGGCGGCCCGCACGGCGGCGGACCTCCAGGCGGTCTTCGACATTCCCGTGCATGTCTCGGCAGTGCTCGGCAAGGCCAACATGCAGGTCAGCCAGCTGCTCAAGCTCGGCCGCGGCGCGGTGGTCGAGCTCGACCGCAAGGTCGGCGAAGCGATCGACATCTATGTCAACAACCGGCTGGTGGCGCGCGGCGAGGTGGTGGTGGTGGAAGACCGCCTTGGCGTGACCATGACGGAAATCATCAAGGGCGGCCGCGGCGGCTGAGCCGCGGCGGCATCGGACTAGCGGAAGTCGGGGCGGATTATGCGGCTGATCATCATCGGGACGCTCAACGGGCAGATCGGCGCGGCGACGCGCATCGCGCTGCAGCGCGGCGCCAAGGTGGCCCAGGTCGAGGATATCGAACAGGCGCTGAACGCGCTGCGCGCGGGCCGTGGCGCCGATCTGGCGATGATCGATGTCAGCCTCGACGTGAAGCATCTCGTCGACAGCCTGAAGCTGGAGCGCATCAACCTGCCGGTGGTGGCCTGCGGCATCGGCAACGACGCGCGCGCCGCCGTCGCCGCGATCCGCGCCGGCGCCAAGGAATACCTGCCGCTGCCGCCGGAGGCCGACCTGATCGCCGCCGTGCTGGAAGCGGTGACCGAAGACAGCCATCAGATGCTGTTCCGCGATCCGGCCATGGGCCAGGTGGTCAAGCTGGCCGAGCAGATCGCGCCGAGCTCGGCCTCGGTGCTGATCACCGGCGAGAGCGGCACCGGCAAGGAAGTGATGGCGCGCTTCATCCATCTGAAGTCGCCGCGCAGCGATCGGCCCTTCGTGTCGGTCAACTGTGCCGCGATCCCCGACACGCTGCTGGAATCCGAATTGTTCGGCCACGAGAAGGGCGCCTTCACCGGCGCGGTGGCGCGCCGGCTCGGCAAGTTCGAGGAGGCCAATGGCGGCACGCTGCTGCTGGACGAAATCAGCGAGATGGATGTGCGCCTGCAGGCCAAGCTGCTGCGCGCCATCCAGGAGCGCGAGATCGACCGCATCGGCGGCAGCAAGCCGGTCAAGGTCGATATCCGCGTGATCGCCACCTCCAACCGCAATCTCGCCGAGGAAGTCGCCAAAGGGACCTTCCGGGAAGACCTGCTGTTCCGCCTCAATGTCGTCAATCTCAAGCTGCCGCCGTTGCGCAGCCGTCCGGCCGATGTGGAGCTGCTCGCCGGTCACTTCGTCAAGAAATACGCCGAGGCCAACGGCGTGCCCGAGCGGGCGCTGTCGCCGGCGACCCTGGATGCCCTGCGCCAGGCGCCGTGGCGCGGCAACGTGCGCGAGCTGGAGAACACCATGCACCGCGCCGTGCTGCTGGCGACCGGCGCGCAGATCGAGGTCGGCGATATCCGGCTGCCTGACGGCTCGGCATTGTCCGAAGTCGTCGGCGGCAGTGCGGGCGGTGAGGCCGGCGAAGCGGGCGCCGGCGGGTCGCTGGTCGGCCGCACGGTGGCCGATGTCGAGCGCGACCTGATC
>CAYSCA010000032.1:0-21502 GCA_964429465.1 uncultured Rhodospirillaceae bacterium | reverse complement strand
GGTGGCGGCGCTGGTGGAGCTGGCGGAGCCGGCGGTGGCGCTGGTGGTGCGGGTGGCGGTGCTGGCGGAGCCGGCGGTGGTGCTGGCGGAGCCGGTGGCGGTGCAGATGGCGGCTCTGGCGCCGGAGCTGGTGGTAGTGCCGGCGGAGCCGGTGGCGGTGCTGGTGGAGCCGGTGCTGGTGCTGGTGCTGGTGGCGCAGGCGGTGGCGGAGCTAGCGGTGGTTCTGCTGGTTCCGCTGGCGGCGCAGATGGTGGCTCCGGTGCCGGTGCTGGGGGTGCGAGCGGTGGTGGTGCGGGCGCTGGCGGCAGCGGTAGCGGCGGTAGTTCCGGTGGAGCCGGCGCGGGTGCTGGCGGTGCGAGCGGTGCCGGCAGTGGTGCTGGGGGCGCAGGTGCTGGCAGTGGTAGCGCGGGCGGTGCTGGTGGTGCCGGAGCTGGTGCCGGTGGCGGTTCCGGTGGAGCCGCGGGTAGCGCCGGCGGAGCCAGTGGTGGTGCCGGAAGCGCTGGCAGCGCGGGAGGCGGCTCCGGGAGCGGAAATGCCGGTGGCGGCAGCGCCTCCGGGAGCAGTGGCGGTGCTGCTAGCGGTGCGGGAGCAGGAAGCGGTGCAGCCGCAAACGCAGCAAGCGGATCATCCGGTGCAGCCGCTTCTGCAGCGGCCGCAGCGGCGGCCGCTGCGAGTGCATCAACGAATGCGGCCAACGCGGCCGCCGGAGCAGCCTCGGCTGCCGCCGATGGCGACGGATCAAGCAGTACCAGCAATGCGGCAAGCAATTCCGGCGTCAATCCGGTGAGCGGCATCAGCATCCGCAGGATCGCCGCGGGTCGCGCAATCCTCAGCGGCTCGGGGTCGCAGCAGATGACCTCCGGTCTGACGGTTACCGACTTTGGCAGAGGGCAAACCCCGCAAGCTGCGGTGACCAATTACAGCAGGGGTACCGGAGTGATTGCGCTTCCCCTGGAGCCGGTGGGGCCGGTGCTCAGCCCTGTGACCCGGCCGACGGTTACGATCGAGCCGCTGCCCGCTCACAGTGTTCTGGGACGAGGTGCCGGAGTTTACTCCGACAACTGACCTTCCGATTTTCCGTTTGCGGATCACCAGGGCTGCGCTACTCTGACGAGAGTACTCGTCGGGAGGGGAAGCCAGATGCACGTTCTGGTGATTGAAGACCACGAGGGGATGGGCGAAACGATCGAGGCGCTGGTGGTTGCTGCCGGCTACACCGTTCGCAGAGCCCGCAATGGCCAGGCAGGCGTGGCGCTCTTCAACCAGGAAAAATTCGACCTGGTGATCACCGACATCCTCATGCCCGTTCAGGAAGGGCTGGAAACCATCCAGCAGTTACGGGCCATCAAGCCTGATTTGAAGATCATCGCTGTGTCGGGAAGCGGGCAGTCGCAGGGGATGGACTTCCTCCCCGCGGCCCGGGCTTTCGGCGCAGTGGCTACGCTGCAGAAGCCGTTTCAGCCCGCCGAATTCCTTCGGCTGCTCCGCCTGCATGCGAAGCCGGATTGATCGCTGAAATTGGTCGGAGCGGCGGGATTTGAACCCACGACCCCCAGTCCCCCAGACTGATGCGCTACCAGGCTGCGCTACGCTCCGACCGGGCCAAAACGCCGCACCGGGTAAGCTGGCGCAGCTTTGGCGGCGCGCACTATAACTATGCGTCGCCAGCGCCGCAACCGCGCCAAGTATCTGGAAATTCCTCGTTGAATGCGGCTGGAGGCCGGCCGGTTTCTCAGCGGTTCTGACGCGAGATGATGTCCGCGTGAATTGATTCCAGGTCCTTCAGACAGTTCCGCAAGGCCTGTTTCATCTGTCCCATATCGTTCAGCAGATCGAATGGCAGGCCGACCTGGCGGGTCTCCTGGACCGCCTTTCCGCCGGCCGAGGAAGGCTTTGCCGCGGGCGCCGGCGTCGATCCGGCCTTGGCGCGCGCCTTGACCGCCTTGGCCAGGCCACCTTCGCGAAGGAGCTTCTGGACCCCGCGGATCGTGTAACCCTGATCATGCAGAAGGCCGCGGATCTCGGTCAGCAGGGCGATATCTTCGATGCGGTAGTAGCGGCGGCCGCCGCTGCGTTTGACTGGCCGTATCTGATGGAACTTCTTCTCCCAGAACCGCAGGACGTGCTGGGGCAGCCCAAGCGCTTCGGCAACCTCGCCGATGGTGCGGAAAGCGCCGTCGGTCTTTGTCTTGGCGGTTCTTGTTCCTGCCGCCTTTTCCTGCTCCCTGCTCTGTCGTTCCAAACCCTGCTCTGCCATGCCTAAATCAAATTACCCTTTTATCTGTGCAGCATGCATTCCTGCGTTGATCTTCTCTTTCAGCACGTGGCTGGCCCTGAAGACCAGAACCTTGCGCGGATCGATCGGCACTTCCTGGCCGGTCTTCGGATTCCGCCCCATCCGCCCGCCTTTAGAGCGCACCTGGAAGGTGCCGAAAGACGAGATCTTGACCGTATGGTCGGCAATCAGGCTTTCGATGATCTCGTTCAGGACGGTTTCAACCAGCTGCGCCGACTCGCTGCGTGACAATCCAACTTCCTGATAGATCGCCTCGCTGAGTTGCGCCCGCGTCAAGGTGTTACCGGCCATAACCACCGCCCCCTTTTTGGCAAATTTTATTGATGCGACGCTAACTTATGGTCAGGCAGGCGTCAATACGACGTTCGCCGAATCCGAGCCGGAATCCGGGTGGTTAGAACAAGGAATTCTACCGGGTTCGGAAGTTTCCGGGAAAACCGGACCGCCGGAGGCGGCCGGATTACCAGCGGAGCAGCGCGCTGCCCCAGGTAAAGCCGCCGCCCATGGCTTCCAGCAGGACCACATGGCCGGGCTGGATGCGGCCGTCGGCAACGGCTTCGGCCAGGGCGAGCGGGACCGAAGCCGCCGATGTATTGCCATGGCGGTCGACAGTGAGCACGACGCGCTCGGTGCTCAGCCCGAGCTTGCGCGCCGTGCCGTCGATGATCCGCTTGTTGGCCTGGTGCGGAACAAGCCAGTCGACCTCGGCAGGCTGCATGCCGACAGCGTCGAGCGTCTCCTTCACCACATCGGCGAGGTTGACCACGGCGTGACGGAAAACCTCTTTTCCCATCATGCGCAGATGTCCCGTGGTCTTCGTACTGGACGGACCGCCATCGACATAGAGAAGGTCATGGTGCCGGCCATCGGAATGCAGATGCGTCGTCAGCACGCCGCGATCGGAATTCTCACCCTGCCCCGCTTCCGCCTTGAGCACCAGCGCACCGGCGCCGTCAGCGAACAGCACGCAGGTGGTGCGGTCGCTCCAGTCGAGGATGCGGGAAAACGTTTCCGCGCCGATCACTAGGGCAGCCTTCGCCTGCCCCGCCTTGATAAAGTTGTCGGCCGTCGCCAGCGCATAGACGAAACCCGAGCAGACCGCCTGCACATCGAAGGCGAATCCACGTGTCATCCCCAAACCGGCCTGGACGCGACAGGCCGTGGCAGGGAAGGTTTCGTCCGGCGTCGCCGTGGCAAGCACGATCAGGTCGATCTCATCGGCCGTCATGCCGGCGTTATGCAAAGCTGCCTTTGCAGCATTCAGCGCGAGATCGGAGGTTTTCTCGTCATCGGCTGCAATATGACGCTGCCGGATACCGGTACGCTCGACAATCCACTCATCGGTCGTGTCGACCATCGTTGCCAGATCGGCATTGGTCAATATCCGCTCGGGCAGATAACTGCCGCAACCGACGACAACGGAGCGGATCATGAAACCCTCGCACTCAGATCTTGTGTATCACGGACCGCCTCGCCGGCTTCGGATGGCGCGGCTGGCCGTGCAGATAAGGAATTGGCAAACGCCCCGGAGAAATCGGCCTTGATGCGATCGATGAGGCGATCCTGCGCCATATCGATGGCGACTTCCAGAGCGGCAGCAAATCCTACGTCATCGGTTCCACCGTGGCTTTTGACCGCAATGCCGTTCAGCCCGAGAAGCACGCCGCCATTGTAAAAGCGCGGATCCATGCGGTCTCTCAACATCGTCAGACCGCTGCTCGCGAAGAGATACCCGATTTTCGTGAAGATAGAGCGCTGAAAGGCCGATCGCAGCAGAGACGCCATCAGCTTTGCGGTGCCCTCGGCGGTCTTGAGGGCGATATTCCCGGTGAAGCCATCTGTGACGATGACGTCGACTTCGCCCTTGGTGATGTCGTCGCCCTCGACGAAGCCGACAAACTCGAATGGCGGATCCTCAACGGCACGCAGCAATTCTGCGGCGCCGCGGACCTCATCGTGCCCCTTCAGCTCCTCGACCCCGACATTCAGGAGGCCGACGCGCGGCCGATGTCGGCCGAGCGCCGAATGTGCGAGGTTGGCGCCCATGACCGCAAATTGCACCAGGTTCTTCGCGTCGCATTCGACGTTGGCGCCAAGGTCGAGAACGACAGTCTCGCCTTTCATCGTGGGCAGAAAAGACGCGATCGCGGGTCTTTCGATGCCCGGCAACGTGCGCAGCACGAATTTTGCCATCGCCATCAGCGCGCCGGTATTGCCGGCGGAAAGGACGGCGTGGGCTTCCCCGCTGGCTACGGCATCGATCGCCAGCCGCATGCTGGAATTGCGCCCGCGCCGCAACGCCTGACTCGGCTTGTCGTCGCTGGCGACTTTCTCGGCGGTATGACGCAGTTCGCAGTGATCCTGCATGCCCGGATATTTGCGCAGCAAAGGTTCGACCTGTCCGGCATCGCCGAACAGGATGAACTTCGTCTGCGGGAATCGGGGCAGAACGGCAGCAGCGCCCTTCACCACCATGTCGGGGGCATGGTCGCCGCCCATGGCGTCGAGCGCGATGGTCAAGGCCGCGGTCACGCCGTTGCCCCTAACCGGTCAGGATTCGCGTGGGCGCTGCTCAGGCAGCGGCCGACTTCGCTACCACTTCGCGGCCGTCGTAATGGCCGCAGGCGCCGCAAACGTGATGCGGACGCTTCAGCTCGCCGCAATTGCTGCATTCCACATGGGCGCTCGACTTCAGCGCATGATGCGCACGCCCCATATCGCGCTTGGAACTGGACTTCTTCTTCTTCGGGACAGCCATGATACATCTCTCTCAATCTGCACGATGCGGCGCGCCGGGCGCATAACCCGCTTCGGCCAAAAAATCCCCGCCTATATACCCTTGGCGCGCCCGGGGACCAAGCGCTTTTGCCTTAATCCTTTTTCCCGCCCTTCAGCTTCGCCAGGGCGGCGAAGGGACTGACTGTCCCGCCCGTCTCCGAATCGGGGCGATATCCTTCCGGCCATCCCGCCCCCGGCTTCCGCGGATAGGGGTCCAGCGCGAGTGCCAGTGCTTCTGTCACGACCTCTCCGGCATCCACCACGCCATCCTGCAGAGAATCCGGCGGATCTTCTGCTTCGGGGTCGAGCCATTCGGCCTCATCTTCGGCCGCTTCCGGGCCCGGACGGGCCGGGGCCGAGGGAGCGAAACGCCTTTCAAAACCCTCGCTCACCCGCTGGCGTACCGGTTCCAGCGAGACGACGCAGGTCTGCTCGACTTCAGCCTCGAACTGGCCTTTGAGCAGGAAATGCCCGTCCTGAGCCGGATCCGGCACCACCCTGACCTGCGCAGCCAGGCTCAGAACGGCCGGGATCCGCAAGCGCCGGGCCAAGGCCTCGCGCTGCGCGGGATTGGCTGTCAGCTGCACCAGAATACCCTCAGGTCCCACCCGGTCGACCTGCACGACATGGCTGAACTCACTGCCAGGCAGAGCTTTCGACACAATTGACCTCGTTCAGGCGGGTTTGCCGGCCCCTGCCGTAAAGCGGCGGAACATAAGGGCAAGCCGCGCCGCGGTCAACTGCCCGAAAACCGGCTAGATCTTACCAGAGTGGGGCAGAAAAAGCCGGTTTTCCCGCCATAATTTCTGCGTCTTTCTGAAGAGTGAGTACGGCGTCTGCCCGCTTTACATAGGCCGCCATTAACCCGAGGCCTTCCTCGGAGGGCGCGACCGTGCCGTACAGGTTGCGCGCCAGGGCTGTTCGCAGCGCCACGCCATCCTCGGCCTTCAGACCGGCCTCATAGGCCTCCACCCGGCCGTAAAAGGCCTGGGCCATGACCTTCACCTTCTTTCCCACGCTCAGGTCTCCGACGCCGATTTCCCGCAGGCTGTTGTCCATGTCGGCAAACAGCAGGTCGAAGAGCGCCTGGCTCAATGCTGCTCCTTCTGTGCCGAGGCGACCCAGTCGACGCATGACCAGAAAGGCGTGGAGGATGATCATATCGAAACGGCCGTCCAGCGTGTCGGGCACGCCGAGCCGGCTGTAGAAATCCGACTTCCGGGATTGCGCGACAATGGCGTGGTACAGCTCGCCGGTCGCAGCCGGTTCCTGACGCCTTCCGAAAAGCAATGAAATGAGCTTAAGCATATGACCTGCCGAGACAATATCCTGAAATTCCAGGCTCTGGTTTGCGTCATGGGGCGGGAGAAGATAATATCCGCCCCAGTCCTTAGCGAGTCTTCCGAATGCCGTTCAGCAAATCATTTGCCATTTGCGCCGTTATCGCCTTTTCGGCTCTTGCCGCCTGCGCGCCGCGGCAGGATTACCGGGGCGTGACCCTGGACGAGGATAAGCTGAACCTGATCGCCGTTGGGCAAACCTCGGCAGCCCAGGTCGGCGCCCTGCTCGGATCACCGTCGACCATTTCGACATTCACCGAATGGGGCACGACCTATTATTACATCTCGAGCGAAACCGAAGCCGTTGCCTTCCTTGCGCCCGAACTGATCGATCAGCAGGTCGTCGCGATCAGTTTCGATAAAGAGGGTAAGGTTCAGGCGGTCAAACGCTATGGGATGAAGGATGGCCGGCAGATCGCCTTTGTCGATCGCGAGACGCCAACGCGCGGCAAGGAAATGACTGTCCTGGAGCAGTTGTTCGGCAATCTCGGCCGCTTCAACAGCAATGCCGGCGGCGCCACCGGCAACACGGGCGGCTATCGCCCCTGATCCCGGCCGCTGACTGCGGCCTCGGAAAATGTCGACATCCCGTTATGGCAGGCCACTGCGGCGCGCAGGATTCCGAGTGCCACCGCGGCGCCGGAGGCCTCGCCCAGACGCATACCCAGATCCAGCAGAGGCTGCAGCCTGAGTTTCTCCAGCAGGCGACGATGACCTGGCTCGGCCGAAACATGACCGGCCATGCAATGGGCAAGGCCCTGTTCATTCAAGCGTGCCAGCACGCCGGACGCGGCGCCGACAACAAACCCATCCAGCAGGACGGGCAAAGAGCGCCGGCGCGCCTCAAGCAGCGCGCCGAAGATGGCGGCCAGTTCACGCCCGCCCAGACAGCATAATGCCAGCAGCGGATCGGCGATCTTGTCCCTGTGAAATTCCAGCGCACGATCGACGACGGCGATCTTGTTGCTGAACGCCGCGCCCTCTACCCCGGTCCCCGGCCCTGCCCAATGTTGCCCATCCCCGCCGAACAAGGCTGCCGCCAATGCGGCTGCCGAGGTGGTATTGCCGATTCCCATCTCGCCAAGCAGAAGCAGGTCGCAGTCGGAAGGCAGGGCAGCCGCGCCGGCGTTGATGGCGGCGATGCATTCGGCCGCGGTCATCGCCGGCGCAGTCGTGAAGTCCTGCGTCGGGCGCGTCAATTCGAGCTCGATGACGGACAGCCTGGCGCCATGCAGCCGGGCGAGCTGGTTGATTGCGGCGCCACCCCGCTGGAAGTTCGCCACCATCTGGGCAGTCACTTCAGCCGGATAGGCTGAGACTCCCTGAGCTGTTACCCCATGATTGCCGGCGAAGATCAGGATATGGATGGCATCGAGCTGCGGCAGAGAGCGTCTTTGCCAGGCAGCCAGATGGCGAACCGCCTCTTCGAGCCGGCCCAGGGCGCCCGCCGGTTTGGTGAGTTCAGAATCACGGGCGCGGGCGGCGGCCACTGCAGCGGAATCCGCCTCTATCAGCGATGCCGCGGCATCGCGGATTTCGGCAAAGCTGCCATATGTCGCGGTCATTCCCCCTCCCCAGCTTCGCTGGTGATCATCTGCGTGCTATAAGGCAGCGGCACCACAATCGCAACGGACGCCAATGACCCATACCGGCCCGGATCCGGCTGACCGTTCACCGCCGGTCAGGCAAACCAGATTGAATGAAATACGTTCTGCCCTTCTGCTGCTTACGCGGCTGCGCCTGCCCGGCTCATCGGCAGGTGCGGGCCCGGCCGCGGCGGGCGTCTGGTCGTTTCCGCTGGTCGGGGCCGTTGTCGGCGTGTGCGGCGGCGTCGTGTTCCTGGGTGCCAATCACGCCGGACTGGGGATTGGCAGCGCAACCCTGCTGACCATCGTGGCGCAAGTACTGCTCACCGGTGCCCTGCATGAAGACGGGCTGGCGGATACGGCCGACGGGTTCGGCGGTGGCAGCGATCGGGAGCGAAAGCTGGCGATCATGCGCGACAGCCGCATCGGCTCCTATGGCGTCATTGCCCTCATCCTGGCTTTCGGCCTGCGCTTTGCCGCAATCAATGAACTGGCGAACAGCCTGATCTCGACCTCGGATGAATACGACCAGGCCGTCAGCCATATCAGCGCCGTGTTCATTGCGCTGGTCGTTGCCGGTGCCGCGTCGCGCGCCGCGATGGCGGCGGTTTGGTGTATATTGCCCGCCGCACGTACCGAGGGACTGGCGGTTTCGGCCGGCACCGTCTCGTTCCCCTCGGCGGCCGGCAGTGTGGTTATCGCCAGCCTGATCGCACTCCTTCTGCTGCCGCTCATCGGCGGCGCAGTTGTCCTTGCCACGGCTGCCGGGCTGGCGGCAGGACTGGCGCTGCTGGCGAAGCAGCAGGTCGGCGGATATACCGGCGACGTTCTCGGAGCCACGCAGCAGATCGCGGAGATCGGCGCATTGCTGGCTATCACCGCAACAACCGTGGCGATCTGATCTCCCATAAAAACGAGGGCCGGGTTTCCCCGGCCCTCCAGTCCGCTATGGCAAGCTGATCAGCCGTGCGCCAGCACGGCGAGCAGCAGCAAGGCCACGATATTGGTGATCTTGATCAGCGGGTTCACCGCCGGACCAGCCGTGTCCTTGTACGGGTCGCCGACGGTGTCGCCGGTCACGGCAGCCTTGTGGGCATCCGAGCCCTTGCCGCCATGATGACCTTCCTCGATGTACTTCTTGGCGTTGTCCCAGGCACCGCCGCCAGCCGTCATCGAGATGGCGACAAACAGGCCGGTGACGATGACGCCCAGCAGCATGGCGCCCACCGCAGCGAAAGCTGCAGCCTGGCCCGCGATCCAGCTGATCACGAAGTACAGCACGATCGGGCTGAGCACCGGCAGCAGGCTGGGGATGATCATCTCCTTGATCGCCGCCTTGGTCAGCAGGTCGACGGCCTTGGAATAGTCAGGCTTGGCCTTCCCTTCCATGATGCCGGCGATCTCCTTGAACTGCCGCCGCACTTCCACGACGACCGAACCGGCCGCACGGCCGACCGCCGTCATGCCCATCGCGCCGAACAGATACGGCAGCAGACCGCCGATCAGCAGGCCGACGACGACGTACGGATTGCTCAGGGAGAAGTCGATCGTGACGTCCTTGAAGAAGTACTTCAGGTCTTCCGTATAGGCTGCGAACAGCACCAGCGAGCCGAAACCGGCCGAACCGATCGCATAGCCCTTGGTGACGGCCTTGGTGGTGTTGCCGACCGCGTCGAGAGCGTCCGTCGTCTTGCGGACGTCCTTCGGCAGGTCCGACATTTCGGCAATGCCGCCGGCATTGTCGGTCACCGGGCCATAGGCATCGAGCGCCACGATGATGCCGGCCAGGGCCAGCATGGTGGTCACCGCAATGGCGATGCCAAGCAGGCCGGCCAGCATGTAGGTGCCGATGATGCCGGCCACGATGAACAGCGCAGGCAGAGCCGTTGCTTCCATCGAGACCGCCAGACCCTGGATCACGTTGGTGCCATGACCCGTGGTCGAGGCCTGCGCGACGCTCTTCACCGGACGATAGTCGGTGCCGGTGTAGTATTCAGTGGCCCAGACAATCAGCGCGGTGACGACCAGACCGATGATGCCGCACCAGAACAGGCTCTGGGCGGTAAAGGTCTTGGCCCCGGCAGTGAAGCTCGCATCCATGCCGCCCAGCACCCAGGAGGTGATCGGCCACAGCGCGATCGCCGAGAGGACACCCGTAACGATCAGGCCCTTGTACAGCGCGCCCATGATGTTCTGGCTGCTGCCGAGACGGACGAAGAAGGTGCCGATCACCGAGGTGATGATGCAGGCACCCGAAATGACCAGCGGATAGGCCATGAACTTCGCAACCGTTGCGGCATCGGCGGCGAAATAGATCGACGCCAGCACCATGGTGGCGACAATGGTCACCGCGTAGGTCTCGAACAGGTCGGCCGCCATGCCGGCGCAGTCGCCGACATTGTCGCCCACGTTGTCGGCGATCACGGCCGGGTTGCGCGGATCATCTTCCGGAATGCCGGCTTCGACCTTGCCGACGAGGTCGGCGCCGACATCGGCGCCCTTGGTGAAGATGCCGCCGCCGAGACGGGCGAAGATCGAGATCAGCGAGGAGCCGAAGCCGAGCGCGACCAGGGCGTCGATCATTTCGCGCGGCGGCGCGTTCAGGCTGCGCAGCACGACGTAATAAACTGCGACTCCGAGCAGCGCCAGGCCAACCACGAGCATGCCGGTGACGGCGCCGGACTTGAAGGCGATGCCGAGCGCATGCTCCATGCCCTTGCGGGCACCCTCAGCGGTGCGCACATTGGCTCGAACCGAGACATTCATGCCGATATAGCCGGCAGCGCCCGACAGAACGGCGCCGATGATGAAGCCGATGGCAACCTTCAGGCCGAGCGTGAAGCCGATGATGATGGCCACTACAATGCCGACGATGCCGATCGTGCGATACTGGCGATTGAGGTAGGCGGACGCGCCTTCCTGGATGGCGGCAGCAATCTCCTGCATGCGCTGATTGCCCGCCGACTCGGCGAGCACCGAACGCGATGTCCAGATGCCGTACAACAACGCCAACACGCCACAGGCGATGGCGAACCACAACTCAGTCATGAGCGCTTTCCCTTCGTAATGCGATTATTGGACCGAGATCCGCCCGTTCCCGCGATGCGGCAACGGGGTACGCGACTGTTGATTCAGAAGGCCCCCCCCCGACTCGACGCAGGGCAACACCGCAGGGTTATGCCAGAGATGCGGGTGCGGCGCAATATACCTTGTTTTTCCGAAACTTAGGCGGCCGCGATGGCACGGCGACGCTGCAGGACGAGCCACAGGGCGGCCAAACCTGCCATCAGGATGAACGGCAGTGCCGAGAGGGGCACGAAATCCCAGCCCCAATGGTACAGCATCTTCCCCGACCCCAGGGAGGCCAGGGCAACCGTCCCGAAGACCAGGAAGTCGTTAAGGGCCTGTGTCTTGTTGCGCTCGGCCGGGCGGTAAACCTCGGTCAGCAGGGCGGTCCCGCCGATATACATGAAGTTCCAGCCTATCCCGAGCAGAAGCAGGGCCACCTGGAAATTCATGACATCTATGCCACTCAGGGCCACGGTGATGCAGACGAGGTTCAGCAGGGTGCCCGTAATGATGATCCGGAGGGCACCGAAGCGGGCGATCAGGTTCCCGGTGAAGAAGCTCGGGAAGAACATGCCGAAGACATGCCACTGGATCACGGTGGCTGCCGCGGCAAAGGGATGCGCGCAAAGCTGCATCGCGAGCGGGGTTGCTGTCATGAGCAGGTTCATGACGCCGTAGCCGAACATGCCGGCGATCGCCGCGACCAGGAATGTCGGCTGACGGACGATCTCGGAAAGCGGCCGTCCGCGTTCCTTCAGTTCACTGACCGTCGGCGGCGGGATGGTCACCGTGGTCAGGATCGCCAGAACCAGGACCGGCAATGCCGCCGCTGCCAGGTAGGAAGCGAGGAACAGATGCGGAGACAGAAGATCCCGCGTGTGTTTGGCGATCTCCGGGCCCAGGAAGGCAGATACCAATCCCCCGGTCATGACCCAGGAGATCGCCCTGCCCTTCGCCTCCTGCGGGGCGATGTCGGCTGCAGCGAAGCGGTAGAGCTGCACGAAGGCGCTGGATCCGCCGAAGATGAACGCGCCGAAGCAGAACAGCCAGAAGCTGGCCGTGTGGACGCCGGTCGCCGCGACCAGTGATCCGGTGATGGCAATCAGGCAGCCCAGCATGAATCCCAGTTTGCGGCCGACCCGTCGCATCAGCATCGAAGCCGGGATGGTGGTCAGCGCGGTTCCGCCGACGACGAAGGTGACCGGCAATGTCGCCAGCGCCTTGTCTTCCGCCAGAATATGGCCGACCAGCCCGCCAAGCGTCACCTGCAGAGTGACCGCAGAATTCGCGAGCGCCATACAGACCGACAAAATGAAAACGTTCCGCTTCGCAGCGGCAGGCTGAAGCGCCGTCATGGGAGGTCCAGTCGATTCTACTTATTTCAACTGGCTAATTATATTGAGAAGCAGGACCTGCGTCACCACGCCTTTGCCCAGCACTTCTTCGGTGGGGCCCCGTAACCGGTCCCGGATCACGAAAAGATCCTTGGCGGTAAACCGCTCCGGTACATCGATCGGCGGCCCCTTCAACAATTCAGAGATATAGCGATCGCGGAGGATGTGCATCTTCTCGTTGACCTGGGGCACATTGTCCGGCGGGACTTCCAGATGCAGGATGACCGTGATTTCGCGGACCTTCTGGTTCTCCGGCTTGATATAGACGCTGAACGGCTCCAGGGGCACGAATGCCGGCCGTTTGGCGGGCATCGGCGGGGGCGGATCATTCGGATCAATGACCTCTTCGTCGGCTTTGGGGGCAAAGACGAGCATGTATACCGCCACGCCGCCGCCGACCAAGGCCGCCAGCACCAGAAACGCGATCAGGATAAGAGCGACCTTGCGCAAAATGCCTCCACCCGCGGCCTATTCTACAGAATGGCTGAAATGCTGAAACCCCGCATGATGCAGCGGAATGGATTTCCCGGCCGCATCCTGAACAACGACCCCCTCGCCCGCTTCCAGCCACCCGACCTTCGTGGCGTTCAGACCCGCTGTTGCCGCAAGCGTATCGACCTGAGCGGCCTTTCCCCGCGGAACGGCAAAGACCAGTTCGTAATCGTCGCCACCGCCAAGCATGACCGGCAACATCCCAGGGTCTTCTGTCAGAACCTGGCGTGCAGCCATCGACAGGGGAACGGCATCCGCCTTCAGGATCGCCCGCAGGCCGGAGGCCGCGGCGATATGGCCCACGTCCTGAACCAATCCGTCGGAAACGTCCATCGCAGCATGCGCGAGCCCGCGCAATCCGGCCCCGAAGGCGAGACGCGGCGTCGGCAGGTGCAGTCTCGCATCGAAGAACATCGCGGACGCGCCTGAAAACAGCCGCCGGTTCAGCTTGGCCTCCAGTCCGAGGGCCGCATCACCGATGCTGCCCGTCACGTAGAGTTCGTCACCTGGAACCGCGCCGCCGCGGCGCAGGATCTGCCCAGCCGGGACGGACCCGAAGGCAGTAATGGCCAGCATCATACCGGCCGGGCTGCGTGTGGTATCGCCGCCATGGAGCGGGCACCCGAATGCCTTTTGATCCATCGCAAGGCCTGCGGCAAAAGCAGCGATCCAGGCCTCATCCACGGGTTGCGGCAATCCCAGCACCAGCTGATACCCGATCGGTTCGGCGCCCTTGGCCGCGAGGTCCGAAAGGTTGACCCGCAACAGCTTGCGGGCAATCCGTTCGGCGCCATCGGCCTTCAGAAAATGGATGCCTTCGATCATGGCATCTGTGGTCACGACCAGATCGTGCCCGGCAGGCGCGCGGATGATGGCGGCGTCGTCGCGCAAACCGTAAGCACCGGGCGCTTCGGAGGTCAGTGGCGCCAGGTAACGGGCGATCAGCTCGAATTCGCCGAGGCCAGCCTGCCCGGCCATCGCACATCAGCCGTTCGAGGACGACGAGAATTCGCCAGGGCGCAACCGACGCGCCACGGCATCCACCACGCCGTTTGCCAGCTTGATCTCCCGCGCGCTGAAAAAGGCGCGGACGATGCCAAGATATTCGTCGATGATGGTGGTGGCGGGAACATCGATGCGCGCCATCAGCTCGTAGGTGGCGCAGCGCAGGGAATAGCGCAGTATGGCTTCCATCCGCTCCAGGGCATCGATCCGGGGCATGGCGAGGCGGATCGCATCGTCCAGTTCTGCCTGCCGCTTGGCAACGCCGCGCACGATTTCGGTGAACCAGTCGGCGTCGGCTTCCCGCATCTGGACGCCTTCGATCTCTTCATTCTGGCGGTTGGCGCAGAAATCGGCAATTACCGCTTCCGCTGCGCCACCGCCAAACTCAATCTCGTAGAGGGCCTGGACGGCGAACAGACGCGCGACCGACCGGCGTCCGGCTGGTCGGTGACTGCGATTGCTGCGCCGCTGCCCTCCTTCGCTCATGCCGAAAACAGCTGCTTGAGCCCGATCATGGCCACGCAGGCGAGCGCCGCGCCGCCGCCTTTATCCTGCCGGTCCTTACGTGCGCGGTCCCACGCCTGTTCCTCGTTCTCCACTGTGATCACGCCGTTGCCGATCGCCAGCTGATGCTCGATGGCCAATTGCTGCAGGCCACGGGCGCTTTCATTGACGACAACGTCGTAATGCGAGGTTTCGCCGCGGATCACGCAGCCCAGCGCGACAAATCCATCATAGGCCCGTTCGCCCTTCCGGTTCATCGCAAAGCGGATCGCCGCGGGCAGCTCAAGGGCGCCCGGAACATCGATGCGGTCATAATCGAAGTCCGAGGCTTCGATCACGGCTTTTGCTCCTTCGAACAGCGCGTCGGCGATATCTTCATAAAACCGCGCCTCCACGATCAGGATCCGCGGCTTGCGGATATCAATCGCCAGTCCGCCCTTGACCTGGCTTTTCTGGGTGGAAAACGATTTCACCTTGGCCGGCTTCTTGGCGACCGGCTTTTTCGCGCGCGATACCATCTGTCAATTCTCCCTGCGAATCTCGATGGGCCGGGTTTCCACGACCGTCAGGCCGTAACCATCGAGACCGACGATGGTACGCTGTACATTCGACAGCAGGATCATGTTCTTCACCCCCAGATCGATCAGGATCTGCGCCCCGATGCCATAATCCCGGAGTTGCGGAGAGTTTTCAACTGGTTCTCCGATTTTCCGGCGTACCCGGTCGGACAGCGCCGTGGCCCGCGGCTCGCGGATCAGGATCACCACCCCCCGCTCTGCCTCCGCGATCATGCGCATGGCGCCATGCAGGACCCCGGACCGGCCGCCATGGTCGCCCAGGACGTCCTCCATCACATTCATGGCATGGACACGGACCATGACCGGCTTGCCATCAGCGACATCGCCTTTTACCAAGGCGATATGCTCGGCATATTCGACGCGGTTGCGATAGACGATCATGCGGAAGCGGCCGCCCCAGATGCTATCTATCTCGCTCTCGACCACCTTCTCGACCAGGTTGTCATTGCGCCGCCGGTATCCGATCAGGTCGACGATGGTGCCGATTTTGAGATTATGGAACTGGGCGAACTTCACCAGGTCAGGAAGCCGCGCCATCGTGCCGTCGTCATTCATGATCTCGCAGATGACACCGGCCGGCGTAAGGCCGGCGAGACGCGCGATGTCCACCGCCGCTTCGGTATGCCCTGCTCGCACCAGCGTGCCGCCATCCCGCGCCATCAGCGGGAAGATATGGCCGGGCACGGCGATATCCTGCGGACCCTTCGAAGGATTGATGGCCACCGCTACCGTATGGGCGCGATCGGCGGCCGAGATCCCGGTCGTGACGCCTTCCCGCGCCTCGATGGAGACCGTGAACGCCGTCTGATGCCGTGACGCATTATGCTGGGCCATCAGCGGCAGGCCGAGCTGCTCGATGCGCTGCCGGGTCATGGCCAGGCAGATCAGTCCCCGACCGTAGCGCGCCATGAAATTGATCGCATTCGCGTCGGCCATGTCGGCGGGAATATAAAGATCGCCTTCGTTCTCGCGATCCTCGTCGTCGACCAGGATCACCATACGGCCCTTGCGGGCCTCTTCGATGATCTCTTCCGACGAGGCCAGATAACGCTTGATATCGTCCATACCGTTCACGTCGCCTTTCCCCAATTCTGCAATCGGGCGACATAACGCGCCAGGACATCGATTTCCACATTGACCCTTGCGCCCGGCTTCAAATCACCCAGCGTGGTGACCTTCCGGGTATGGGGAATAAGGTTGACCCCGAAGCGATCGCCCTCAACTGCATTCACGGTCAGCGACGCGCCGTCGATCGTCACCGATCCTTTTTCGGCGATGTAGGGTGCGAGGACGCCTGGCACGCGAAAATCGACACGCAGGGAATCACCCTCCGGATCGGCACGTTCCACGACGGCGACCCCGTCGACATGGCCCGAAACAATGTGGCCACCGAGTTCGTCGCCGATCTTCAGGCTGCGCTCGAGGTTGACCCTGGTATTTTCCCTCCAGCCACCCAGGCTGGTCCGCGACAGGGTTTCGGCTGAGACATCGACGGCAAACCAGTCTTCCGCCTTCTGCACGACGGTAAGGCAGACCCCCGAGCAGGCGATCGAGGCGCCGATTGCAATACTGCCGGTGTCGTAGGCTGTGCGGATGCGGAAGCGGGTATCGCCGCGCGCTTCAGCGACGACGACGGTGCCGATATCGGTGATTATGCCGGTGAACATGGCCCTAGTATTAGAGTGCGCGGACGAAGGTTTCCAGCAGGTCGTCGCCCAGAATATCGCCACGCAGCCGGCGCCAGCGCGGCGCTTCCGCCACGGCAGTCACCCCGAATGCCGCCACGGAAGGCAAGCCGTCGCCACCGATGACGCTGGGAGAGCGGAACCAGACCATGCGGTCCACCAGGTCGGCCTGAACGAGGCTGGCGGCCAGCCGTCCCCCCCCTTCCACCAGCAGCCGGGTGACCCCGCGCTCGGCCAGCAGTTCCAGCGCCCGGCGCAAGTCGGGAAAGCCGGCCTCGTCAGGCCTGACCGCGATCACTTCGAGGCCGCAATCCTCGAAGGCACGGCGGCGCGTGCCGTCAACGTCCTCGCGCGTAATGATCCAGGTGGGGACCTCCCGGGCGGTCGCCACAACACGTGCGGTCAGGCTCAGGCGCAGCCGGCCGTCCAGAATGATCCTCACCGGCGGCCGCGGAGGCAGGCCAGGCAGCCGGCAGGTCAGTTCCGGGTCATCCTGCAACGCCGTGTTGCTGCCAACCATGACCGCATCATGCCGGGCGCGCAGGAGATGGCTGCGCTGGCGCGAGACCGGGCTGGTGATCCACTTGCTGTCACCGGTATGGGTGCCGATACGACCATCCAGGCTGACGGCCAGCTTGAGAGTTACAAGCGGACGGCCAAGCTGCCGCGCGCTCAGGAAGCCCGCATTCAGCTCAGCCGCTTCGAGAGCCAGGCAGCCCACGTCGACAACTACGCCGGCCTCCCTGAGCTGGATGAACCCTCTGCCGGAGACCCGGGGGTCCGGATCCTCCAGGGCAACCACACAGCGTGCGATGCCCGCCTTCACCAAAGCATTGGCGCAAGGGGGGGTATGGCCGTGGTGACTGCAGGGTTCCAGAGTAACATAGGCCGTCGCGCCGATGGCGGCGTCGCAGGCCTGGCGCAGCGCCATCGTCTCGGCATGCGGCCGGCCGCCGACCTGGGTCCAGCCCCGCCCGACAATCCGGTCGCCGCGGACGATGACGCAACCCACCGCCGGATTGGGCCAGGTATTGCCCAGGCCGCGCGCCGCAAGGCCCAGCGCGAGGCGCATGAAGCGCTCGTCCAGGCCAGCGGCGGGCCGATCAGTCGTCATTACTGCCGGCACCGCCCAGTGAGCCGATGAAATCCTCGAAATCCTTGGCTTCGCGGAAATTGCGATAGACCGAGGCGAAGCGGACATAGGCGACCTTGTCCAGCGCGGCGAGGCCATCCATCACAAGTTCGCCGATGGCATCCGATTTGATCTCGCTCTCGCCCGAGCTTTCTAGCCGCCGCACGATTCCGTTGATCAGCCGCTCGATGCGCTCGGGTTCGATCGGGCGCTTGCGCGTCGCGATCATGATCGAGCGCGCCAGCTTGTCACGATCGAACGGCGCCTTGACGCCGTTTTTCTTGATCACAGTCAGCTCGCGCAGCTGAATGCGCTCAAAGGTGGTGAACCGTGCGCCACAATTGGGGCAGAACCGGCGTCGCCGGATGGCCGAGTTGTCCTCGGTCGGCCGCGAGTCCTTCACCTGGGTGTCGTCATTGCCGCAGAACGGACAACGCATCTCTTAGTTCCCCCGCCTAGTGTGTGGCGCGCTCAGGCCTGTGGGTAAATGGGAAAGCGGCGGCACAATGCCACGACTTTCTCGGCTACCGCGCGCTCCGTATCGGAATTGTCATTTGTCTTCTTGGCCAGCCCGTCCAGCACGTCGGCGATCAGGCCGCCGATCTGGCGGAACTCGGCCACGCCGAAGCCGCGCGTCGTACCCGCCGGGCTGCCGAGGCGAACACCGGAGGTCACGGTAGGCTTCTCGGTGTCGAAAGGAACACCGTTCTTGTTCGTGGTGATGCGCGCGCGCTCAAGGCTTTCGACGCAGACATTCCCTTTGAGGCCTTTGGAGCGCAGATCAACCAGCATCAGGTGATTGTCGGTGCCGCCGGAAACCAGATCGTAGCCGCGCTCCTGCAGCGCGCCCGCCATTGCCTTGGCATTCTCAACCACCGCCTGGGCATAGGCCCGGAATTCGGGAGTCAATGCCTCGCCGAAGGCCACAGCCTTGGCGGCAATCACATGCATCAGCGGGCCGCCCTGCAGGCCCGGGAACACGGCGGAATTGATCTTCTTGGCAAGCGCCTCGTCATTGGTCAGCACCATGCCGCCGCGCGGACCGCGCAGGGTCTTATGCGTCGTCGTCGTGGCGACATGGGCATGCGGGAACGGGCTGGGATGGAAGCCTCCGGCCACCAGGCCGGCGAAATGCGCCATGTCGACCATGAACAGCGCCCCCACGCTGTCGGCGATGGCGCGGAAGCGGGCGAAATCCCAGAAGCGCGGGTAAGCCGAACCGCCGGCGATGATAAGTTTCGGCTTATGCTGCTCGGCCAGCTTCGCCACTTGATCCATATCGATCCGGTGATCGTCCTGGCGCACGGTGTAGGGCACGACATTGAACCACTTGCCGGACTGATTGGCGGGCGAGCCATGCGTGAGGTGGCCGCCGGCGGCCAGGTCGAGCCCCATGAACGTATCACCCGGCTTGAGCGCCGCCATAAACACGGCCTGGTTCGCCTGAGCACCCGAATGGGGCTGCACATTGGCAAAGCCACAGTCGAATATCTTCTTGGCGCGTTCGATCGCCAGCGTCTCCGCGACATCGACGAACTCACAGCCGTTGTAATAGCGCTTGCCGGGATAGCCCTCGGCATACTTGTTGGTCAGAACCGAACCCTGCGCTTCGAGCACCGCGCGGCTGACAATATTTTCCGAAGCGATCAGCTCGATCTGGTTCTGCTGCCGATCGAGTTCGGCGGTCACCGAGGCAAATATCTCGGGATCGGCCTCGGCAAGCGTACGCTCGAAGAAACCAGCATGGATCACGGAAGGCTTGGCTGCGGTGCTGGACATTGGGCTACTCCGTCTGGGAATTCTTATTGTGTTTTGCCGTCGAGCTTGGCGACCCGGCGGGCATGACGACCGCCTTCGAAGGCGGTCTCCAGGAAGGTTTTCAGGCAATCTTTCGCGGTATCGATTCCGATCAGCCGCGCACCGAGGGCGAGCACATTGGCATCGTTGTGCTGACGCGACAGACGCGCCGTCAAAGCATCATGGACCAGGGCGGCGCGGCAGCCGGCTACCCGGTTGGCCGCGATGGAAATGCCAATCCCGCTGCCGCAGACAGCCACGCCATATTGGGCCTCTCCGCGGGCAACCGCTTCACCCAAGGTCCGGCCAAAATCAGGATAGTCGACACTGTCGGCACTCAGCGTTCCGAGGTCGACAATGGCATAGCCCTGGGCCTTAAGCTCATCGCGCAGCAGGTTTTTCAGCTCGAAACCCGCATGATCGGCAGCAAAAGCGACCGTAGGCTTTGACATGGGCGGGTCACCTCGGGGAAGAACGGCCGGACCCTACAATATCCGGTGCCTAGTGCCAACCCCAGACCCAAGGGAAATGCTCTCAAGGCTGCAGCCCGAAGAATAAACAGTGAACCCGCAGGGCAGAAAAAAGCCCGGCGGAATTACCGCCGGGCCCCTTCCTCCGGTCAGGCCGGATCAGTTCAGGTAATCGTAGGCGCCCTTCTTCCAGGCGTAGATGACATAGCCCGGCGCGGTGACGTCGCCCTTCTTGTCGAAGGAGATTTCCTTCATCACCGTCTTGAACTTGCCGCTATGCAGCGCCTTCGACACATCCGCGGTTTTGAAAGACTTGGCGGCGGTCGCAGCCTGCGCCCAAGCCTCGATCGAGGCATAGGTATACAGGGTGTAGCCCTCCGGCTCGAAGTTCTGCGCCTTGAACTTGGCAACCACGGGCTTGGCGACCTCGTTCTTGCGCGGATCGGGCGAGAAGGTCATCAGGGTGCCCTCGCCGGCGGGGCCGGCAATCGACCAGAACTCCTGAGTGACGTAGGCGTCGCCGCCCATCATCGTGGCGTTCAGGCCCTGCTCGCGGGCCTGACGGATGATCAGGCCGGCTTCGGTGTGATAACCGCTGAAATAGATCAGATCGATTCCGGCGGCCTTCATCTTCGAAACGAGGGCGGAATAGTCCTTCTCGCCCGGCGAGATTGCCTCGTACATCGCTTCCTTCATGCCCTTGGAGTTGATCCGCTTCTGGGTCTCGTCCGCCAGGCCTTTGGCATAGGCGCTCTTGTCGTGAATGATCGCGACCTTCTTGCCCTTGTACTTCTCAAGGATATAGTCGCCGGCGATCACGCCCTGCTGGTCGTCGCGACCGCAGGTGCGGAACACATTGCTGTAACCGCGATCGGTGAAGGTCGGGTTCGTCGAGGCCGGCGAGATCTGGAGGATGTTTTCCTCCTTGTACACATCGGATGCCGGGATCGAGGATCCCGAGCAGAAATGCCCGATGACCACGGCAACCTTTTCCTGCACGGCGCGGTTTGCGATCGCCACCGCCTGCTTCGGGTCGCACTGGTCGTCACCGACAATCAGTTCGATTTTCTGGCCGTTAACGCCGCCCTTCGCGTTGAGGTCGGCCACGGCCATTTCGGCGCCGCGCTTCATCTGCTCACCGAACGTGGCGTACTGCCCCGTGATCGGGCCATGCACCGCGATCTTGACCTGGGCCGCCGCCATGCCGGAAGCCAGGCCCGCCACCAGAATGACCGCCAGACCGGTAGTGTATTTAAGCATGTTCCTCTCCCTGTTAATTAAAGTGCTGGATCAAGAGATTAATGCGTTGCGGGCGCTCCGGCAACAACCTCCGGTGAGGGTTATTTCTCGCGCCAGCTCAGCAAACCCGCCCGTTC
>CAYSCA010000031.1:0-21615 GCA_964429465.1 uncultured Rhodospirillaceae bacterium | reverse complement strand
TCTACCCGCATATGAGCGTGTATCAGAACATGTCCTATGGCCTGCGCATCCGCGGCATGGACAAGGCGGATATCGAAAAGCGCGTCCAGCGGGCTGCTGAAATCCTGCAGCTGCAGCCCTATCTGCAGCGCAAGCCGCGCGAGCTGTCAGGCGGTCAGCGCCAGCGCGTTGCGATGGGCCGCGCGATCGTGCGCGAACCCAGCGTCTTCCTGTTCGACGAGCCCCTCAGCAATCTCGATGCCAAGCTGCGCGTCCAGATGCGGCTGGAGATCAAGCGCCTGCACCAGCAGCTGGGCGTCACATCGATATACGTCACCCATGACCAGGTCGAGGCGATGACGCTGGCCGACCGGCTGGTGGTGATGAACCAGGGTCGCGCCGACCAGATCGGCACGCCCAATCTGGTCTACAGCGAGCCGGCGACGGCCTATGTCGGCGGCTTCATCGGTTCGCCGGCGATGAACTTCCTGAACTGCCAGGTCGAATCCGCAGCCGGCGGCCCGCGTGCCGTTCTGGGCGACGGGTCCGCGCTGGCGCTGCCGGCCGAGTGGAAGATTCCGGCCGGCGAATACCGGCTCGGCATCCGCCCGGAACATCTCCGGCTGGCCGGCCCTGGCGACCAGGCCTCACTGAAGCTCGCCGTCGACGTAGCCGAGGAACTCGGGGCCGATACGCTGCTGCATGGCCGCATCGCCGACGAGGAGCTGGTGGCCCGGGTCCCCAGCAATGCCGGGTATCATGACCGGTCCAATCCCGGCCTGGTGGTCGATATCGCGCACAGCCATCTCTTCGACCGCGAGAGCGGTCTGCGCATCGCGGTCTGAGCCCGGCCTCAGTAGAGGCCGATCTCGCCGGTATAGCCCTCTTCCTTGCGGAGATTCGGCCGCGCCTCGGAAGCCGCGCGGCTCAGCCTGCTGCAGCTATAGGTCGCCCGCACCGGGGCCGCCAGCGAGCAGGCATAAAGGTCGCTGTGATTGAACATCAGCTGCGGATCGGTGCAGTTGTCGCGCACCAGCCTGCGGACCTGCTCGGCATCGTGCAGCATCTTGTTGTAGCAGACCGAGAGATATGGCCGGCCCGTATAGGGATCCGTCAGCGGCACGCGGCTCGGAATGTCCATCGTGCCGGAGTCAGATTGGGTCCAGCGGCCGAGATAATAGGGCTCGGCGGCAATCCCGCCGCAGGCCGTCAGTAAAGCCGCGGTGGCAGCGGCAACGGCAACCCTGGCCAGAGCCGTTCCGGACCGAATGGCGGGAATCTTCATGGGCGCCACTGTGCACCGCCGCGGTCACCCGGGCAAGTCCGGACGCTGACAGACCCGCCGGCGATCAGGCATACTCCGCCACTCGGGACGGAAGGGCCCGCGCGGCCGCAAGCGACGAACTGAGGACGGAATGAACTGGCGCGATGTCCCGGTAGTGATCACCGGCGGAATGGGCTTCATCGGTTCCAACCTGGCCCTCCGCCTGACTGGCCTGGGCGCCCGGGTGGTGGTCATTGACTGCATGCTGAGCCGCTACGGCGCCAATCGCCATAATCTGGACGGCGCCAGCGCCGCCATCCGCGTCATCGAAGCCGACATGGCCGCCGAAGAGGCCGTCGCACCGGCCGTGCGGGAGGCCGCGGTGATCTTCAACCTGGCGGGCCAGACCTCGCATATGGATTCGATGCAGGAGCCGCTGGAGGATCTGCGCATCAACCAGTTCGCCAACCTTTCGCTGCTGGAGCTGATCCGCCGCAGCAATCCGCAGGCGCGGGTGGTTTTCAGCTCGACCCGGCAATTCTACGGCCCGCCGCGCTACCTGCCGGTCGACGAGGCGCATCCGATTGCCGCGCCCGATATCAACGGCATCCACAAATACGCGGCTGAAGCATATCACCTGCTGTTTGCCCGCGTGTACGGCCTGCGCGCGACGGCGCTCCGCCTGACCAACGTATTCGGCCCGCGCATGCGCATCCGCGACGCGAAGCAGGGATTCCTCGGCATCTGGCTGCGGCATGCCATCGAGAATACCCGTTTCGAGGTCTGGGGCGGCGAGCAGAAACGCGATTTCACCTATGTCGAGGACCTGGTCGACGCCCTGCTGCTGGCCGCCGGGACGGACTCGACCATCGGCAAGGCCTACAATATCGGCGGCTGTCCGCCGGTCAGCCTGCGCGACCTTGCCGAGATGCTGGTACAGGCAGCGGGCCAGGGTGGCTATGACATCCGCGAATTTCCCGCCGAGCGCAAGAAGATCGATATCGGCGATTATGTTGCCGACGATACGGCCTTCCGCACGGCGACGGGATGGCAGGCAAAGACCGCGCTGGCCGGCGGCCTGGCCGACACGCTCGCCTTCTACCGCGCCCATGCCGCGCATTACCTCTGAAAGCCCGCTCATGATCCCGCAGACCAATCCGAAAGCCGCCTACCTCGCCCAGCGCGCCGAAATCGATGCGGCGATCCACCGCGTCCTCGACAGCGGCTGGTATATCCAGGGCGAGGAAGTCGCCGCGTTCGAGCGCGACTTCGCCGCCTATGCCGGCTGCCGCCACGGGGTCGCTGTGGCCAGCGGCACCGACGCGCTGATCGTCGCCCTGCGGGCCCTCGGTGTCGGCCCCGGCGACGCGGTGGTCACGGTGTCACATACCGCGGTGGCCACGGTCGCCGCCATCGAGCTGACCGGCGCCACGCCGGTCCTGGCCGATATCGACGATTGCTGGACGCTCGACCCGGGGCAGCTGGAAAGCCTGCTGGCGCAGTGGCCGGCCGGCAGCCCGAAACCCAAGGCCATCATTCCGGTGCATCTCTACGGCCAGCCTGCCACCATGCCGGAGATCCAGGCGCTGGCCGACCGGCACGGCCTGGCCGTGCTGGAGGACAATTCGCAGGCCCATGGCGCCATGCTGGGCGGCCGCATGGTGGGCCGCTGGGGCCGCATTGCCGCCTACAGCCTCTATCCGACCAAGAATCTCGGCGCCATCGGCGACGGCGGGATCATCACCACCGACGACGACGGACTTGCCCGGGCAATGCGCGAAATCCGCGAATATGGCTGGCGCGAGCGGTATGTCAGCGCCATCACCGGCATGAACAGCCGGCTCGATCCCATCCAGGCGGCAATCCTGCGGGTCAAGCTGACCCGGCTTGCCGAGGATACCGCCCGCCGCCAGGGCATCGCGGCCCGCTACAGCGCCGGGCTGGCCGGCCTCGACGGGCTGACGCTGCCGCGGGTCCGCGCCACGGCCAGTCCAGTCTGGCACCAGTATGTCGTCGATGCCGGCGAACGCCGCGACGCATTGCAGGCCCGGCTCAAGGAAGCCGGCGTCGCCACGCTGGTGCATTATCCGGTGCCGGTGCATCTGCAGCCGGCCTATGCAGGCCGCATCGCCCTCGCACCCGGCGGCCTGCCCCGTACCGAGCGGGCGGCGAAAAGCGTGCTCAGCCTGCCGATGTATCCGCAGCTCGAGGATGCCCAGATCGAAGCGGTGATTGCCGCGGTGACCTCCGCCTGGGCATAGGATCAGGCGGTCCGGGTGATCAGGATCACCCCGATGCAGACCATCGCGATACCGGCAATCTTGGGCAGGGTCAGCGCCTCGCCGTAGAGCCAGAAGGCCAGCACGGCGACCACGACATAGGACAGCGATACGCTCGGGAAGGCGACCGAGACCGGGATCTTGCGCAGTGCCAGCATGTAGAAGAAGGCCGCCCCGACATAGAGCGCCAGCCCGACGATCGATTGCGGCGACAGGAATTGCTGCAGCAGGGTTTCGCCGCCGGCGCCGGCCTTGAGCAGCATCTGGCCGGCCACGCCGAGCAGGATGCCGGCTGCCAGAGCCGCGTAATAGAGCGTCATCGCGTTTACCTTCCTGCCGCGCGCTCGTTCCGCTCGATATCGCGGATGACGAATTGCGGCTTGCCGTTGACGGTGAGGAACAGCCGCCCGAGATATTCGCCCACCAGCCCGAGCATGATCAGCTGCACGCCGGCCAGCAGCAGGATCGCCGCCATGACCGAGGCATAGCCCGGCGGCGTGCCGCCGCGGGTCAGCGCTTCGACCAGGATGACGACGAAGGCCAGCAGGCCCAGCCCCGCCATGACGAAGCCGGCCAGGGTGCCGATGCGCAGCGGCATCACCGAGAAATTCAGGAACATCGACATGAACAGCCGCACCAGCCGCCGCAGCGTGTAATTGCTGCGGCCTTCCGAGCGCGGCAGATGATCGACCTGCAGCCGGCCGATCTTCTGCGTCACCTGCATGATCAGGCCGTCGACATAGGGGAACGGGCCGGTATGCGCGATGACGTTGCGCGCGGTGAACGCGCTCATGCAGCGGAAGCTGGAAAGATACAGCCCCTTCGGCTTGTCGAGCAGTCGGTCGGCACACCAGTTGGTGAAGCGGCTGCCGAGGTTGCGCCAGGCGGCATGCTGTTTCGCGGCGTAATAGGTGTAGACGACGTCGTAATCGTTGTCCCTGGCGTACCGCCAGAGCCGCACGACTTCCTCCGGCGGGTTCTGCAGGTCGTCGTCCATGTTGATGATATAGGCGCCGCGCGCCTGCGCCAGCCCCGCCATCACCGCGTTATGCTCACCGAAATTGCGCGCCAGATTCACCACCGTCAACGCCACCTCGTTGCGGCGGCAGAGCTCGCGGCAGACATCGAGCGAATTGTCGGGGCTGCAATCGTTGACCAGCACGATTTCATGGCCGCCGGGAATCTCGAGCCGGCTCAGCGCCTCCACCAGTGCCGGCACGCTGCCCGCCCCGTTATAGACCGGCACGACGATCGACAGCGCGAAGGCTGGCGGCGCGGCGACCGCCGCCGCAGGAGTCGTCGTCTCACTCACGGCTTGCTGGCCCATACCCAGACCGAACCTCCGAAGGGCAGCCCGCGTCCTGGCCCGAACAGGCGGCGCTCGACTGCAGTGACGGAAAAAAGCAAACGATTCTGCCAGCCCGGAAACGGGCGCACATCGCTGCCGGCCTGCATCCTGCCGGCCAGCAGCCGGTGCACCAGCATTAGCGGAAACAGCAGGCTGTTCCAATAGCCGGTGGCGACCGCGGTGAAGCCGGCGGCTGCGACCATTCGGTGAGCCTGCCCGGCGGTGTAGCGCCGCACGTTATGGACATGGGTATCATGGGAAGAGGTCATCCACTGATAGGCTGGCAGGTTGAGCAGCAGCCGGCCGCCGGGTTGCAGGCAGCGATGGAATTCCGCAAGCGCCGCCGTCCCGTCGACGCCGGCATGGCAGAGCACGTCGGCGCTGACGATGCCGGCGAAGCTTCCGGTCCGGTAGGGCATGGCGTTGACCGAGCCGGCCGTGATCGCGAGCCCGGTCTTGGCGCGGGCCACCTCCGCCGCCTCGGCATCGAATTCCAGGCCGGCCAGCGCGAGATCGGGACGGGCCGCCGCCAGCCGGGCCAGCAGGCCGCCGGTGCCGCAGCCCGCATCCAGCAGGGCAGCCCCGGCCGGCAGCGGCTGCAGCCGCGCAATCAGGCCGGCATGCAGCGCGCGATACCACCACATGGTATCCTCCAGCGCCGCCATCCGGTGGTATTCCGCCCGCTCCATGCCATTTACCGGTTGGTTGCTTTCTCCGTGAGTGAATGATTTACCAAGTCGGCCCCACCATCCGCCAGCCCGGACATAGCCGCCCGCCCATGGACCAGACCCATCCCGATACCCAACCTGCCGCCCGGCGCGGCCTGGATTGGCCGCGGCTGCTGCACTGGCTGGTTCTGGCCGTCTGCGCGGCCTGGATCGCCGGCTATTTCCTGCCGCCGATCAATCACGATACGGCGGTCCTGCTCTACATCGCCAAGGCCTGGCTGGGCGGCCGGGAATTGTATGTCGACATGATCGACATGAATACGCCGCTGGTCTTCGTGCTGCATCTGCTGCCCGAGGCCCTTGCCGCCCTGACCGGCATCCCGGGCACCACGATGCTGATCGCCCTGCTCGGCCTCGGCATCGCCGGCTCGTTCATGACCTGCCGCTGGGTGCTGGCGGCCAGCCTCGATCCGGCGCATGCCACGGCGGATGCGCTGCTGCCGCTGCTGTTGCTGTTCCTGCTGATCGTCTATCCCAACGGCATGTTCGCCCAGCGCGAACATATCATGCTGGTCCTCTCGATTCCGTATCTGCTGGTGGCCGGCGGCCGCGCCGACGGAGAAGGCTTGTCGACGCGGCTGAAGATCGTCACCGGACTGATGGCCGGTTTCGGCTTCGCCATGAAGCCCTATTTCCTCGGCATCCCGCTTTTCGTCGAACTCTATGTGCTGCACCAGCGCGGGCTGCGCCGCAGTCTCGCCGATCCGGCACCCTGGGCGGTCTTCGCCGTCTGTGTCGCCCACGCGCTGTTCGCGATCATCGTGACGCCGGAATATTTCACCGTGGCCCTGCCGCTGGCCAGCGCCTTCTACAGCGAGGTGGGCCAGTGGAGCATGATCGATCTGGCCCTCAGCGCCAATCTGGGGCCGCCAACCTTCATCCTGCCGCTGCTCGGCATCGCGGCCGTCCTGGCGATGCGCTCGCATCTGGCGCGCGTCATCTTCCTGGCCGGGGTAGGCGGCCTGATCTCGGGATACGCGCAGGGCAAGGGCTGGCCCTATCATGCCCTGCCGGCGCAGGCGCTCACCCTGCTGCTGGCCGGGGTGATCATCGCCCATGTCATGGATCACGTGGTCTGGCCGCGCCGGGGCGATACCCGGCCGGCCAGGCTGTTCGCCGCCGCCCTGATGCTGCTGGTCTTCTACCAGGAAAGCCTGCACAGCCGGCCGTTTTTCAAGCAGCTGGATTACCAGGGCTCGGAGCTGCAGCGCCTGAAGCAGATCGTCAAGCAGGAAATCCGCGGCGACCGCATCCTGATCCTGTCGCCCGGCATCTACCCGCATTTCCCGATGATCAACTATCTCGACCTGCACATGACCATGCGGTTCGAGAGCATGTGGCTGCTGCAGGGTGCCTATGCGAACTGCGAGGAGCTGGCCCCGCTGTATAATCCGGTGGAGGCGATGAGCGCTGCCGAGGCCTATGTCTTCCGCTCGGTGGCCGAGGATTTCTACAAGAAAAAGCCCTCGCTGCTGATCGTCGACAACGTGGCCGGCATTCCGCGCTGCCAGGGCGAGGCGTTCAATTATCTGGATTATTTCGCGCGCAATCCGCTGTTCGCCAAGCGGCTCGAGGATTACGAGAAGATCATCGACTACGACCGCTATTCGATCTACCGGCGACGGGACTAGCCGGCGTCAGACGTGGAAGCTCTCGCCGCAGCCGCAGCGGCCTTTTTCGTTGGGATTGCGGAAGACGAAACCGGATTGCAGCTTGTCCTCGACCCAGTCGATCTCGGTGCCGAAGATGTACATCTGCGCCTTCGGTTCGATCAGGACGGTGACGCCCTTGTCCTCGACCACCTCGTCGAACTTGCCCTTCTCCTCGGCATACTGGATGTCGTAGGCCATCCCCGAGCAGCCCTTGGTCTTCACCGCGATGCGCAGGCCGAGCACCGGCTTCTCCGAGGCCGCGATCAACTCGCGCACACGCGCGGCCGCGGCATCCGTCAGGGTCACCGCCTTGAATTTCGGCCGGGGCGCCGCTGTTTCAGTGACAGCCATTGCCTTCGATCCTCACATCATGCCCAGTTCGAGCCGCGCCGCCTCGGACATATGCTCCGGCGTCCACGGCGGATCCCATACCACGTCAACCGTCACCTCGCCGACCCCTTCGATCGACTTCGTCTTGTACTCGACCTCGGCGGGCATCGACTGCGCCGCCGGGCAATTGGCCGAGGTCAGCGTCATCTCGATCCTGACGTCGCGGGCTTCGTTGACGTCCACGGTATATATAAGGCCCAATTCGTAAATGTTAACCGGGATTTCCGGGTCGAAGACGGTCTTCAGCGCCCCGACCACCTGGTCGCGCAGTTCGTCGGGCGTTGCCGCCGCTGCCTGTTTCTCCATGCCGGTCGCCGACATCAGCCGAAAATCTCCCTGACACGCTGCAGCCCGGCGCAGAGGGCATCCACCTCCGCGCGGGTATTGTAAAGCCCGAAGGATACCCGCACCGTGGCGTGCACCCCGAAACGGTCCATCACCGGATGGGCGCAATGCTGGCCGACCCGGACCGCAATGCCCTCGCGATCCAGAATAGTGCCGATATCGTGCGGGTGAATACCGTCCAGCACAAAAGAGATCACGCCCGCCTTGCCCTCGGCCTCGCCGATGATGCGCAGCGAGTTGATACTTTTCAGCTTCTCCGTCGCGTAAGTCAGCAGGTCATGCTCATGGGCGGCGATCGGCCCAAGGCCGATGCCTTCCACATACTCGATGGCCGCCCGCAGGCCGGCGGCCTCGACGAAGGCCGGCGTACCGGCTTCGAATTTATGCGGGATGTCGTTGAACTCGGTCTTGTCGAAGCTGACCGACAGGATCATGTCGCCGCCGCCCTGCCAGGGCGGCATCGCCTCCAGCAACGCCGCCTTGGCATAGAGCGCGCCTATGCCGGTCGGGCCGTAAAGCTTGTGCCCGGTGAAGACATAGAAGTCGGCGCCCAGCGCCTGCACGTCCACCGGCATATGCTGCACGGCCTGGCTGCCATCGATCAGCACCCTGGCGCCCTTCTCATGGGCAACCCGCACGATCTCGGCGACCGGCAGCACGGTGCCCAGCGTATTGGATACATGCGCCATGGCGACCAGCTTGGTCCGCGGCCCCACCAGCCGGACGAATTCGTCCCAGATCAGCGCGCCGGAATCGTCGATCGGCGCCACCTTCAGCACGATGCCGTGGCGGTCGCGCAGCAGCTGCCAGGGGACGATATTGGCATGGTGCTCCAGATGCGAGATCAGCACCTCGTCGCCGGGCTTGAGGAAATGCGCGCCCCAGCTATAGGCGACGAGGTTGATCGCCTCGGTCGCATTGCGGGTGAAGACGATCTCGCGGCTCTCCGGCGCGCCGATGAAGCGTGCGACCGCCTCGCGCGCCTTCTCGAATTCGTCGGTAGCCGCCTGGCTCAGGTGATAGATGCCGCGATGCACGTTGGCGTAGGTATGCTCGTACATCCGCGTCATCGCCTCGATCACGGCGCGCGGCTTCTGGGCGCTGGCGCCGCTGTCGAGGAAGACCAGCGGCTTGCCATGCACCTTCTCGGCCAGGATCGGGAAATCGGCGCGGATGCGCGCGACATCGAACGCGGCAGTGGCGGGTTTGCGGGCGAGCGCGGTCATGCTGCATCTCCCTGCGGGCTGCGGCCTTTCAGCCAGGCTTCGATGAAGCGGCCGGCATGGTCGCGCAGGGCGCCTTCCGGCAGCCCTTCGATGACTTCATAGGCAAAGCCGCTGAGCAGCAGGCGCCGCGCCTCGTCCTGCCCCAGGCCGCGGGCCTGCATATAGAACATCTGCTGCGGATCCAGGTCGCCGATCGAGGCGCCGTGGCTGCATTTCACGTCGTCGGCCAGGATTTCCAGCTCCGGCTTGGTGTCGATCTGGGCGCGATCGGCCAGCAGGAGCGTCCGGCTCAGCTGCTGGGCATCGGTCTTCTGCGCGTGCTTCGCCACGCAGATGCCGCCCTGGAACACCGCATGGCCGCGCTCGTCCACCACATGCTTGAACAGCTGGTTGCTGCGGCAATCCGGCACCGCATGCTGCAGCCGCAGGGTATGGTCGATATGGCTGGTGCCGCGCGCCAGCACCAGGCCCTGCACGTCGATCTCGGCATTGCGGCCGGCGAAATCGATATGCAGCTCGTGGCGCGCCACCGCGCCGCCAGCCTGCAGCGAGACATGGGCATAGCGTGCCGTCGCGCCGACCGACACCCGGGCCAGCGCGGCGTGATAGGCTTTCACATTCTCGTCCTGAAGCCGCAGATGGGTCAGGCTGGCACCCTCGCCCAGCTCGATGCCGGCGAAGATGTTGCTCCAGCCGGCCTCGTCATGGCCGCCATCGCTGTACCGCTCGACCAGCACAGCCCTGGCATGACGCCCCAGCCGGACCGCATGGCGCAGGTTGACCAGGGCCGGCGCGCCGAAGGCGACGATCTCGACCGGCCGGTCCAGCGCGACGCCATCGGCGATCTCCAGCACGATCCCGTCGCTGGCCAAAGCGGCATTGAGCGAGCCGAGCACCGTCTCGCGGCTCTCCACGACATCTCCGAGCGCCCCGGCCACGTCATCGCTGGCCGATAGCGGGCGCAGCGTGACGCCGGCGGGAAGGCCCTTCAGCACCGATGCCGCGGCAGCGAAGCGGCCGTTCACGAAAACCAGGCGATAGGTCTCGAGTCCCTTCAGGCAGACGGCCGAGAGCAGCGCCGGATCGACGCTGCCCGCATTGGCCGGCAGATGCCAGGCCTGCTTTTCCAGTCCGCTCAGGCTGGTGAACTTCCACGATTCGAGCCGGTGATCAGGCAGGCCATGCCGGCGGAAGGCATCCAGCGCCATCTGGCGGCGCAATGTCACCTCCACCTGGCGGCCGCCGGGCAGGCTGTCGGCGGCGGCCTGGTAGCCGGCCGTCACGGTATCGATCAGGGGTGTTGCCATCAGCATGCCGCGGCTCCGTTACGCCGCCTCGGCGATGATGTCGGCATAGCCCTTGGCCTCGAGCTCATGGGCCAGTTCCTTGCCGCCGCTCTTGACGATGCGGCCGCCGGCCAGCACATGCACGACATCGGGCACGATATATTCGAGCAGCCGCTGGTAATGGGTGATCACCAAAGCCGAGCGTTCCGGGCTGCGCAGCGCGTTGACGCCTTCGGCGACGATGCGCAGGGCATCGATGTCCAGGCCGGAATCGGTTTCGTCGAGCACCGCCATGACCGGCTCCAGCATCGCCATCTGGAAGACCTCGTTGCGCTTCTTTTCGCCGCCTGAGAAGCCCTGGTTGACGGCGCGCTGCAGGAACTTCTCGTCCATCTGCAGCTCTTTCATCTTGGCCTTGGCCGTCTTCAGGAAGGTCATGGCATCCATGTCGGCCAGGCCCCGGTGCTTGCGCACCGCGTTCACCGCCGAGCGCAGGAAGGTCGCATTGGCGACGCCGGGAATTTCCACCGGATACTGAAAGGCAAGGAAAATGCCTTCGCGCGCGCGCTCCTCCGGCTCCAGGCCGAGCAGGCTGCGGCCGCGGAACAGGATTTCGCCCTCCGTCACCTCATAGCCTTCGCGGCCGGCCAGGACGTAGGACAGGGTCGACTTGCCCGACCCGTTCGGGCCCATGATCGCATGCACCTCGCCATCCCTGATCGACAGGTTTATGCCGTTGAGGATTTGCTTGCCGTCCACCGTGGCATGCAGGTTCTTGATCTCTAGCATGGGGCCTTCCTTGGATATCCTTTAGCCGACCGAGCCTTCGAGGCTGACGCCGAGCAGCTTCTGCGCCTCGACCGCGAATTCCATCGGCAGCTTCTGCAGCACTTCCTTGCAGAAGCCGTTGACGATGGTGGAGACGGCGTCCTCTCCCGACAGGCCGCGTGCGCGGCAGTAGAACAGCTGGTCGTCGGAAATGCGCGAGGTGGTCGCCTCATGCTCCACCTTGGCCGAGCGGTTCTTCACCTCGATATACGGCACGGTATGGCCGCCGCAGCGGTCGCCGATCAGCAGGCTGTCGCATTGCGAATAGTTGCGCGCACCCTTCGCGTTGGGCATTACGCGCACCAGCCCGCGATAGGTGTTCTGCGCCTTGCCGGCCGAAATGCCCTTCGAGATGATCGTCGACTTGGTGTTCCTGCCAAGGTGGATCATCTTGGTGCCGGTATCGGCCTGCTGGGCGTTGTTCGCCACCGCGACCGAATAGAATTCGCCGATCGAATCGTCGCCCTGCAGGATGACGGAGGGGTATTTCCAAGTAATCGCCGAACCGGTCTCCACCTGGGTCCAGGAGATTTTCGAGCGCGCACCACGGCAGGCGCCGCGCTTGGTGACGAAATTGTAGATGCCGCCGCGGCCTTCCTTGTCGCCCGGATACCAGTTCTGCACCGTGGCGTAGCGGATTTCGGCATCTTCCATGCAGACCAGCTCCACCACCGCGGCATGCAGCTGGTTCTCATCACGCATGGGGGCAGTGCAGCCTTCGAGATAAGAGACGTAGGCGCCCTTGTCGCAGATGATCAGCGTCCGCTCGAACTGGCCGGTCTTGGCCTCGTTGATGCGGAAATAGGTGGAAAGCTCCATCGGGCAGCGCACGCCCGGCGGGATATAGACGAACGAGCCGTCAGAGAAGACCGCCGAGTTCAGCGTGGCATAGAAGTTGTCGGTGACCGGCACGACCGAGCCGATATATTTCTGCACGAGCTCCGGATGCTCGCGCACCGCCTCCGACATCGAGCAGAAGATGATGCCGAGGTCCTTGAGCTTTTCCTTGAAGGTGGTGGCGACCGAGACGCTGTCGAACACTGCGTCAACCGCCACGCCGGCCAGCGCCGCGCGTTCCTTAAGCGGAATGCCGAGCTTCTCGTAGGTCGCCAGCAGTTCGGGATCCACCTCGTCCATGCTCTTCAGCGCCTTCTTCTTCGGCGCGGCGTAATAGTGGATATCCTGGAAGTCGATCTTCGGGTAATGCACCTTGGCCCAGGTCGGCTCGCCCCGGTCGGCCATCTTCAGCCAGGCGCGGTAGGCCTTCAGCCGCCAGTCCAGCATCCATTGCGGCTCGCCCTTCTTGGCCGAGATGAAGCGGACCGTGTCCTCGTTCAGCCCCTTGGGCAGAATCTCGGATTCGATATCGGTGACGAAGCCGTATTTGTACTCACCGCCCAGATTGCGGACGGTTTCGATGGTTTCGGCATTGGCAGCCATGGGGCGACTGTCCTCTTGCAATCAGGCGTTTCGCAGCGGCGCGTTGGCGCGCGGCGGCGGGGGGCCGAGAAAATCGTAGGGCCGGGCCAGCTCCGCCAGCATCACGCCTTCCAGCGCGCCGCGAATCGCCGTGTTGATCCGGTTGATGCCGCGCCGCGAGACGCAGAGATTCTCGTGGTCGCAGGCGCTGGGCGTATGGACGCCCGAACATTGCGTCAGCGCGATCGGGCCATCCAGCGCGGTGATGATCGCCGCCACCGAGACATCCTCAGGCGCAGCCGCGAGACGGTAGCCGCCGCGGGCGCCGCGCTGCGAGGTCAGCAGGCCCGCCTTGGCCAGCCTGGCCATGATCTTGGCGACCGTCGGCCCCGGCAGGCCGGTCGCCGCGGCCGCATCCGTGGCGTTGTGGACGCCTTTGGCATCGGCGGCCACATGGGCCATCACCATGACCCCGTAATCGGCCAGGCGGCTCAAGCGCAACATCTTGCAAACCTTTCGCAATTCCGGCACTGGAGCATGGGTCCCGGCCGGACGGCGGCAAATAAGACCAAATTGGTCCGGTTTGCAAGATGATTTCCGGAATCCGTAAATCAAGGGGCAATTTCCGCCCGCTTAAACCCGGCCTTAAGGCTGGTCGGGCAAGCAGGGCGGATGGCAAGGAACGGCAGGGTCGGGGAGCGGCAGGTGAACAGGAAACAGCGCCGGGCGCAGGGCAAGGCGGCACCGGGCAAGGCAGCACCCGGCCAGCCGGCGCGCCCGTCCGCGCAGGCCGGCCGCCTGAACGAGCAGGCGCTTGCCCTCTACCGGGCCGGACGGCTGGCCGAGGCGGTGGCCGCCCTGCGCCAGGCGGCCGCGCTCGATCCCGACCATGCGCCGATCCGCAACAATCTGGGCGAGCTGCTGCGGCTGTCGGGCCAGCTCGACGACGCCGCCGCCGAACTCGACCGCGCGGTGACGCTGGACCCCTCCTATGCCGCAGCGCACAGCAACCGGGGCAATCTGCTGCGGCAGCTCGGCCGCGTCACCGATGCCCGCGACGCCTATCTCACGGCAATCCGGCTCAAGCCGAACTATCCCGAAGCGCTGAGCAACCTCGCCACCGCGCAGATGGATCTGGGCGACTTTGCCGGCGCGGCGGAAACCCTGCGCAAGGCCATCGCGCTCAACCCGTCGCTGGCGATCCTGCACAAGAACCTCACCCTGGCGCTGTTCTCGCTCGGCGACCTGGACGGGGCCGAGGCCGCCTATGCCGCGATGGAGCAGGCGACGGTGAAGCTGCCGCAGGAGAGCGTCGAACTGGCGGTCGCGCGCGGCGACATGGCGCGGTTCAAGAACAATCTCGACGAGGCGCTGCATTATTACGAGCAGGCCTGGCGGATACAGCCGGGCCATGCCATGGCGCATATGCGCTACGGCGCCGCCCTGATGGTGAAAGGCGAATATCGCGCCGCCTGGCCGCATTTCGGGGCGCGCTGGAACATGCCAGACCTCGCGGTCGACCGGCGTCCCTTCACCCTGCCCTTCTGGAAGGGCGAGGCGGTGCCGCCCGGCGGCAAGATGCTGCTGTTCACCGAGCAGGGCGTCGGCGAATCGCTGGTCTTGTGGAGCCTGCTGCCGGAACTGCTGGCGCGCGGCATCACGCCGGTGGTGGAGACCGATCCGCGGATGATCCCGATCCTGGCGCGGAGTTTTCCCGGCCTCGAGCTCCATGCCCGCGCCAACCCGCCGGAGCCGCGGCTGCTGCAGCCGGATCTCGTCGTGCAGGCGACGCTGTTCGACCTCGCTCCCGTGTTCCGGCAGAGCCCCGCCGATTGCAAGGGGGCGCTGCCGCTGCGGGCAGACCCGGAGAAAGCCGCGGCCCTGCGCGCGCGGTACAAGGACGGCAGCGACCGGCCGCTGGTCGGCGTCGCCTGGCATAGCGGCAACGCCAAGCTCGGCGCGCCGAAATCGGCACAGCTGCCCGACTTCGCGCCCTTCCTCGCCCTGCCCGGCATCCGGTTCGTCGACCTGCAATACGGCAACCGCGCCGCCGATCGTGCGGCCCTGAAAGCCGCCTGCGGCGCCGACATCCTGTTCGATCCCGCAGTCGACCAGCTGAAGGATCTCGAAGCTTTCGCCGCCCAGGTCGCGGCGATGGATTTCGTCGTTTCCACCAGCAACACCACCGCCCATATGGCGGCCGCGCTGGGCAAGCCGACCTGGGTGCTGCTGCACAAGGGCATCTCACCGCACTGGTACTGGGGACTGGCCGGCGAAACCACGCCCTGGTATCCGACCGCCCGCCTGCTGCGGCAGCAAAGCGCCGGCGACTGGCGCGGCCTGGCGGAACGGGTGGCGGCGGAATTGCCCGGCCGGCTGGCATCCACTACATCTGCAACATGACAACCGACAGCCTCGACGCCGCCTTCCGCAATGCCATGCGCCGGCTGGCCGCCACCGTCACCGTGATCTCGACCCGCGCCGAGAACGGGCTGCGCCATGGCATGACGGCCACCGCGGTGACGTCCGTGTCAGCCGATCCGCCGGCGGTGCTGGCCTGCGTCAACCGCTCGGCCGCCCTGCATGCCCAGCTCGGCCTCGGCCGCCTGCTCTGCATCAACCTGCTGCATTGCAGCCAGCAGCGCCTGTCGGAGGTGTTCGCCGCGGCCGCCGAGGGCGAGGCCCGCTTTCGCCAGGGCGACTGGCAGAGCGACGAGCAGGGCGTGCCCTATCTGGCCGACGCGCAGGCGAATGTCTTCTGCGAGATCGAGGCCCTGCATGCCTATGGCTCGCATTCGGTCTGCATCGGCCGGGTGCTGCGGGCGCAATGCCGCAGCGACGTGGCGCCGCTGATCTACCAGGACGGCACCTATATGTGCACGGGGCCGCTCGGCTAGGAGTAGGACGCCACCGTCTGCAGCAGGCGGCGGAATTCGTTCACCACGCGCCGCTCGACATTTTCGTTCAGCGCCACGCCGCTTTTCAGCTTGCGCGGCCGCAGCGGCACCACCTGGGCAAGACGGGCGGGCGCCGGCGCGACGATCGGCTGCGGCGCGGCGGCCGCGGCGGGCCGCGGCGAGAGCGGCATCACCTTGGCTGCCGGCGCCGGCTTTGCGGCTTCGCCCAGCGGCGCCAGCTTCAGCACCGGATGCGACTTGAAGCCCGAAGAGGCATGCACCCCGATCTCGAGGTCGCCGGGCGCGATCTCCTCGATCATCAGCAGCGTCGGGAAATGCGCCGCCAGCAGCGCAAAGGTCTCGTTGTGCAGGAAGCCGGGCTCGGGGATCGCGCACCAGCGCTGCTGTCCCTCGAAGCCGAGCGGCCGGCCATGCGCGCGATAGAGCCGGGTCAGCGCTTCCGTCAGGCCGCGATTGGGCTGGAAGACCAGCACGACCTGGCGATGCAGGTCGGCCGGCGAATGGCGGCGGCAGACCAGCAGGACCAGCTCCTCGGGCTTGGCGCCGAGGGCGGCGGCCGCGCCGAAGAAGCCCATCACCGTGCCGGCGGCGCGAATGTCCTTCGAGAGGAAATTCAGGCGCTCGGCGTGGCGGAGCGTGCCGATGGGGCTGAAGAAGCGCGGCTCCAGTTTCATGGCGCCATCCTACCGCGACCCGCCATGCGCTGGCGACCCGAAATCGGCATGGTTAATGCCCAAACAGGCGCGGCAGCCAGTCATAGCGCCAGGCGAAGCCCAGCAGGATGACGATCAGCACGAGGATCGCGATCAGCCGCCAGGGCGTGGTGCGCTCGGCGTAAGGATCGGTCAGCGCGCGCTCGGCGCCGGGCGGCAGCTTGGCCAGCTGCGTCAGGCTGCCGCCGAAGGGGATGTTGATCTTGGCGCGCGCATTCACCGCCCAGCCATTGGCATCGAGGATGGGCGCGAGATTGCGCTGCCGCAGCTTCATCGCCGCGATCACCATCGAAGGGCCCGAGATCAGCAGGATCACGCCGGCGAGCGCCAGCGGCACCTGCCACCAGGTGAGATTGAGGATGCCGGTGACGACCGAGGCGAGCGCCGTGCCGATGGCGCCGATGGCGAGGCCGATGGCGGCGAAGATGCCGGCGAACTTGCCGGCATCGAAGGCCGGCGGGGGTGGCGGCGGCGGTGCCTTGCCGCTGGCGACCTGGGCGCCGGTCTGCAGCAGCTGCGTGGTCATCTGCGCCTCGGATTGCTTGGCGCGCGCAGCGGCGAATTTCTCAACCTGCTCGCCGATGAACTTGCCGAGCTTCTTGTAGGGCAGCCAGAAGGCCTCGCGGATGCTGATCGGATGGCTGACGATCTTCACCACCACGGCATCCCAGTCGCGCCCCTCGCGGTCGTAGAAAACGCCGTTGCGGCCGGCCATCAGCTGGTCGCCGTCGCCGCCGGTGATGCCGGCGACGATGGTCATCTTCTCGCCAGTCTTACTCTCATTGGTCGGGCCGCGGCGGTAGCAGTCGCAGTAGAGCAGGTAGATGCGGCTCAGCGATGCCAGCGTCGCGTGCCTTGCAGGATCGTCGACGCGGACGCAAAGATCGCAGGAACGGCCGTCGATATAGAGCTGCCCGACCTGGAATATCGCCCTGCCCTTCCGGGTATAGAAATCGCGGAAGGAGACGAAATTGTGCAGCAGCGGCACGAGGTCGCGCACATAGCGCGCCAGCATCTCGACCGCGGCGATCGCCTCGAATTCGGGCTTGAGCGCCAGATCGGCCTCGATCAGCGCGGCAATGTTCCGCCGCGCCGCGCCCGCCTTGATCTCGCGCACGCGGCCCAGGCCCAGCGGCTCGACCAGTCCGCCCTGCTTGGCGGCCAGCCAGGCCATGCCGGGCTTGAGCCTGGCCTGCAGGGCCTGCCAGTCATCCTCGCTCAAAGCGTCGCGCGCTCCGAGCAGGGGCGTGACGGCCGCATCGCGCAGGGCCGCGATCTTCGCCGCCCAGGCCGGATTGATGCCATCATCGCCGAGCGGCAGCGCACGGCCGGCCGCGACCCGGGCCAGCGGAAATCCGGCCACCGGCGCCGCGCCGCCGGAAAGATCCTGATCGGCAATGGCGGCGAAATCCTCGGCATCGGCATTCAGCGCCGCCGCCGCGGCCGGATCGAAAGCGGCCATGCGGCAGCGGAAGAAATAATCGTCGAGCTTCGCCCTGATCGCATCCACCGCCTGCACGGCGGCCAGCGTTCCCTCTCCCAGCGGCAGGATATCGGGCGAGGCCTGCGCTTCATCCCACCAGGCGCAATAGGCGTCGACCGCGGCGAAAAAGGCATCCGCCTCCTCCTTGCCGATGCCCGGCTCGCCGCCGCGATCGGGCCGTGACCCGGCCAGCGTCTTGATCTCCGCGATCACCGCGGCCGTCGACGGGTCATTCGCTGCCGAGGCGGGAACGATGCCGTCGCCGTTGAGCGTGGTCTTCGCGAAGATGCGCTGCACATCGGCAGCTTCATCCGGCGCGATCACCGCGGCGTCGGGCTTGCCGAGATTGGTGAGGATGCGTTTCGCCGAGGCGAGCAGGCGGGCACCGTCTTCATGCCGGTCATCGATCAGGCTGAGCGGCAGCGAACCATGGCCGGCGAACAGGGCATCGGCATCGTTGACCATGGCGCAGGTCCAGCGCACGGCTTCCAGCAGCTCGAGCGCGCGGATGCGACCATCCCGGTCGGTATCCATCAGTTCCAGCGTGCGCTGCTCGAACTGCACGGAGTCGACCGGGCAGCTCAGTGCCAGCCAGAGCTTCTGGTCGAGCTGCGCCAGGTTTTTCAGATCCTCGCCGGTCTCGATGCGGACCTGGTCGAAGCCGCCGGCGCGGAAAAAGCGCCAGCGATGACGGGGTTCCGGAGTCTCCGGGCGACGGGGTTCAGCGGATTCAGGACCGGACGCCATATGCTCCCCCTCGGGATGTTCGCGCCAAGCGATTGGAGCACGAAAGAAAACCGGCTTTCAAGCGCGGCGCTGCCGGAACCGCCGGCTGGCTTATTTGGATGCAGTTTCTGCTTGTCCGGTGCTTATCCGATGCCTAGCCGTGCTTATCCGCGGCCTGGCCGGGCTTATCCCGCCTTGTCCTCGCTGCTCGCGTGCCCGTCCGTTGCGCTCACTTCCGCCGCGGCGGGGCGAAGCCCCTTCTGCTGATCCCGCCAGAAGGAGCGGGTGAGCAGACGGTTCGGATCCTCGCTGGCCCAGCGGATCGCATCATGCCCGGCCCAGAGCCAGTTACGGTCGATCGGATTCACGCTCCGCTCGGGATAGATCACTTCCACCAGTCCCTTGTTGGTCGCGATCCTGCCGAACAGACGAAAGAAGCGGCGGGCGAGCTGGAAATGGGCCTTGTTGGCAGGATCGCAGTAGACGGTGATGTCCGCCCCATCGATGTAGACGAGATCGTCGTTCTCATAGTCGCTGCCCAATCCCCTGCCGCCCTGCCGCACCCCATGTCCCAACTGGAACAGAACGGTCGGATGGGCCGCGGGAAACATCCGGAAAGAACCGTCGTTCCGCGAGCCGTCGTGACGCCAGACCCGCCTCCAGGTCGGGTACCATTCAGGATCGAAGACCATACGAATACTGTCTCGCCAGCGCATCGACGAGTGATACAACCGGTAAAGCGAGCGGCTGATCAGCAGATGCGGCGGAAACTGCCGCTTGGGGGCCAGCGCGTCCCAATTTTTGCCATGATAATACCGGGCCAGCGGATATTCCTCGGCCAGCAGATCCGAGAAACGCTGCCAATCCCGTTCGCTCAGGCAGGCAGATCGGGAACGGAAAGCGGTAGGCGGGGGCGTCATGCCTCATTCCCCATCATCGGCCCCATCATTGGCCGGCGGCTTTTCTCCGCGTCGGCGCCAGTCGAACGGCTTGCCTTTGGCTCGCTCGCGATTATAGGCGTCGAACACCTCCTCGCATTTCGCCTTGGCGGCCTCGAAATATTCGTCTTCCGACTGATCATTTTTCTTCTTGCCCAGCCAGCCGGCAACCTCATGGCCGATATTGTAGACGAGGCGTTTCCAGCTTCCGCTTTCCCAGGGAGTGGGTTTGCCTGCCGCATCGGTCGTCACTGTGTTAAGCGGAATGAGATTACCCTCGTCGTCGAGGAACAGCACGTCGGGAAAACTGCTGCCCGTGCCGCCCTTCCGGTGGCCACCGTCCTTGATGCCGTGTTCTTTCAGCTTCTCGTTGCCCGCTCCATCTTTCGTTCCGCCTGCGACATGCCGGACTTTGTAGCCCTTCGGGGTGACTTTCTCTTCGATCACCTGTTCGCAGGCGTTGATCAGTGCATCATTTGACCAGGCGGTATTGGGATTGCCGCGCGATTCCAGCCGGTTGCCAAAGGCATGCCGTATGCCCTCCCTCAGATAGGCGCGGTTCATCGCCCGGAAGGCTTCCCAGCGGGCGGAAGCGATACCCGCCGGGTAGTCGCTATCCTGCGGCTGCTTCGCGGAAGCCTGCGGCTTGTTCCTGGCAGCCAGTCCGATCGCACCGCCGATTATCGCAGAGCCCAGGCCAAGTATTGGCCACAGCATCTGTGCCGCCGCGACCTGAGTCTCGCCGGCTGAAGCGTTCTCATTTGCCGTCAGCTGATCCGGGCGGGATTGCAGGTCTGGCTGGAATCCGGATGGCCCGTCCTCGACGGCCACGCCGGCCGGGCGGCCAGGCGTCGCAGCGGCCGTGAACAACCCGCTCTGGCCGCGCGCCAGCCTGTTGTGATGATCGTCCACTTCTTCTGGCGTGGGCGCCCGGAAAGGCCTGAGCTGCTGGCCGGTTTCGGCCTGCAAAGCCGCCAGCGTTTCGCCGCCCGGCAGCATGAGGCCATCGGCTGCTAGGCTCCGGTCCCGCTGGAATCTGAGCATCGAAAGTTCGAGCGGCTTGCCATACCAGCCGGTCGGTCCGCCGGTGCCGGCGAGATCGTAATAGCCTGCATTGGCAAGCAGGGTCTGCGCCTTGATCACGTCGGAGCGGTCATTCCTGCCGTCTCGGCCGACCGACTGGCGCAGGATGAAATAATCGGGGATATGGCCCCTCTGCCGCTCGTCGGGGACAAAGGGCGGCGTTTTCCATACGGGATCCGGCTTGGAATCATACAGGGAGGGGCGCAGGGGCATGGGGAGTCTCCATAGATGAGCTCACCAGTATAGTCCCTATATGTTCTCATATCAAGAACAAAAAGAGAATACTATGGTAATCACCCGTTGGATTGCGTGTGCGTCACCGCTGATCCGGAAGGTCGTTCTTGGCTCTGGAATCAATGCCGGGCGGACAGGCGGCGGGCCTCTTCTGCGGCTTCGCCGCGGCCCTGCTCTCTCGCCGCGTCACGGAGAGGGCTCTAAACCTCCACCAGCGTCTTGAAGCCGCCATAGACCATGCGCTTCATGTCGAAGACCATGGCGTCGGCGCCCATCATCGACTTAAGCCGCGGATCAGCCATGACTTTCGCGTTCACCCGGTCGCGATGCGCGCGCGATTTGAAGACGATGAAGGAAAAGACCGGCACCTCGCCCGGCTTCAGCTTCACCGACCTAGTGAAGGGCAGCACCATCTTCACCTTGAGGTCGTCGCCGACGCATTCCTTGTAGTCGAGCGCGCCATGTTCGCGCCAGATCCGGCCGGCTTTGGTGGCGATGCGCTTGTAGGCAGCAAGGTTCTTCTTCGAGACGGGCAGCAGGAATCCATCGACATACGTCATCGGGCGACCTCTTCCGGCGGCGACAGGAGATTATTCCCTCTGCTCAAACCGGTTCCTGTTTACAACCGGTCGCGAGGTTAGATATACCGGTTGATGTTTGCAACCGGTTTTCTCCAGGAAGAAGAATGGCTGACCCTCAGGTCCATCGCTCGGGCTGCCCGATCAACCTCACGCTCGAGATCCTGGGCGACAAATGGAGCCTGCTGGTGCTGCGCG
>CAYSCA010000030.1:0-21771 GCA_964429465.1 uncultured Rhodospirillaceae bacterium | reverse complement strand
CCAGCGCGACGCGCTGCTGCTGCCCGCCCGATAGCTGATGCGGCCTGCGTCGGCTGAAGGGGGCGATTTCCAGCATCGCCATGGCATCACGCACGCGCCGTTCGACCTCATCGCGCGGCAGGCCTTCGCGACGCAGGCCGAACGCGATGTTGTCGTAAGCGTTCAGATGCGGAAACAGCGCATAGGACTGGAACATCATGTTCAGCGGCCGCCGATGCGCCGGCCTTTGCGTGATGTCCTGTCCGTCCAGCAGGATCCGTCCGGCATCGGGCGTTTCCAGTCCGGCGATCAGCCGCAGCAGGGTGGATTTGCCGCAGCCCGATGGGCCGAGCAGCACGACAGCCTCGCCGCTCTCGACCGTCAGGCTCAGGTCGCTGACGGCCGGCTCGTCGCCGAAACGCTTGGTGAGCCCTTCCAGGCTGAGCAGCGGCATCGCTCAGCCGCCGCCTTTCACGCGCGTCCAGGCGCGGGTCAGCAGGCGCTGTTCGCTCTGGTTGAAGGGCTGCACGGTGTAAAGCGTCCTGATCGCCTCGGCGGGGGGAAAGACATCCTTGTCGGCCATGGCTTCCTTGTCGACGAATTGCAGCGAAGCCGGTACGGCATTGGGATACTGCACCGCGTTGGTGATCTTCGCCATCACCTTCGGCTGCAGCACGTAATTGATGAAGGCATGGGCGTTGTCGGGATTGGGCGCATCGGCGGGAATGGCCATGACGTCGAACCATTGCTGCGCACCTTCCTTCGGCAGCAGATACTGGATGCGCACCCCGTTCTTCGCTTCCTCGGCGCGGCTGCGCGCCTGCAGGATATCGCCGGAGAAGCCGTAGGCGAGACAGGCATCGCCGTTGGCCAGATCGTTGATGTACTGCGAGGAGTGGAATTTCCGGATATAGGGCCGCACCTTCATCAGCACGGCCTCGGCCCTGGCGATGCTGGCGGCATCCTTGGCGTTCGGGTCGAGGCCGAGATATTTCAGTGCCGCCACCATGATCTCGTCCGGCGCGTCCAGCATGACCACGCCGCAATCGGCGAATTTCGATACCACATCGGGATCGAACAGCATGCGCAGGGAATAGGCGGGCGGATTGGCCATGCGCTGCCTGATCTTGTCGGCATTCAGGCCGATGCCGCTAGTACCCCAGAGATAGATCACTGCATGGCGATTGCCCGGATCGAATCTCGCCAGCCGCTCCATCAGCGCCGGATCGAGATTCTTCGCATTGGGAATCTTCGCCATGTCGAGCGGCCGCAGCAGCTTGGCCTGCACCTGGCGCGCCATGTAGTATTGCGTCGGCACCACGATGTCATAGCCGGTCTTGCCGGCCAGCAGCTTGGATTCCAGTGTGTCGTTGGAATCGTAGACATCATAGCGGACCCTGATCCCGGTCTCCGCCTCGAAATCCTTTAGCACCGATTGATCGATATAGTCGGACCAGTTGTAAATGTTGACGACCTTCTCCTGGCTCCGGGCGGGAAGGGCGGCGAGCAGACCGGCTGCGATACCGAGGGCGAGAATGGCAGGACGCATGATTCGGGCTCCGGCAGAGGGTGAAGGGATTATGGCCGCCGCGTTTCGCTCCAGCAATCCGGCTGCGCCCCGCGCCTTGCAGAAACGCCGAGCCTGCCGCTAGGCTCGGACTGATATATCAGTTCAGGGAGGCGCCCGCATGGGTATCGAGATCGTTCAGACCACGGCCATGCCGCCGGCCATCCAGAAGGAGCTGGACACCCGTTACACCGCCCATCGGCTCTGGGAGGCGAAAGACCGCGATGCATTGCTGCAGCAGGTGGCCCCGCAGGTACGCGGCATCGCCACCTCCGGCGGTGCCGGCGCCAGCGCCGCCCTGATCAAGGCTTTGCCGAAACTGGAAATCATCTCCAGCTTCGGGGTCGGTTACGACTTGATCGACATCGAATGCGCCAGCCAGGCCGGCGTGATCGTCACCAATACGCCGGATGTGCTAACCGACGATGTCGCCGACCTGGCGATGGCGCTGCTGCTCGGCATGATCCGCCGCATTCCCCAGGGCGACCAGTTCGTCCGCCAGGGCCGCTGGCCGAAGGACAAATTCGCGCTCACCGACAAGCTGGGTGGCAAGGTGATGGGCATCGTCGGACTGGGCCGCATCGGCCAGGCGATCGCGCGCCGCGCCGCGCCGTTCGGCGTCGAGATCCGCTATTTCGGCCCGCGCCGGAAAGCCGACCAGCCGTATCGCTACTACGACAATCTGGTCGCTATGGCGAAAGACGTCGACATCCTCATGGTCTCCTCGCCCGGCGGCAGGGATACGCAGGGCATTGTCGACGCGGCGGTGATCGAGGCGCTGGGGCCGAAGGGCTACATCGTCAACATCGCGCGCGGCAGCGTGATCGACGAGCCGGCGATGGTGAACGCGCTGGTGGAAGGGAAACTGGCCGGAGCGGGGCTGGATGTCTTTGCCGATGAACCGAATGTGCCGGAAGCGCTGTGGAACCTGGAACAGGTGACCCTGGCGCCGCATGTCGGCTCGGCGACCCACGCCACCCGCCATGCCATGGGCGAACTGATGCTGAAGAACCTGGCCGCGCATTTCAGCGGCCAGCCGGTCCTCACCCGGGTGGTCTGACTAGAGCGTGGTGTCGAGGTCGCGGCCGGCGCGGTCGCGGTCGCGCATCATCCGGTGCAGCATTTCCATCGCCATGATCTTCACATTATGGTCGATGATGCGGCGCTGTTCGTCGAGATGGCTCTGCACGGCCGAACCGCCGGCAATGGTGGCGGCCTTGTCGAGCGGCACGGCGGCGAGGCCGCTGGCAGTATTCTCCAGCCTGCGCTCGAACATGGCGTGGATGTCGCCGACGCTGCGCGGTCGGCCGTCGTCGGTGTAGAAGACGGCCCGGTTGGCTTCGGCAGCCTCCGGCAGCAGGGAGGCGGCATTCTGTGCGGGATTGTCCTTCAGGGCGGCAAGGAATTTCCCGGCACCGGCAGGGCCGAGGAAATGACCGAGATAGAGATCGGTCTTGCTCAGCTCCATGCCGAGCTCGCGTGACAAAAGTTCCTGATTGCTGCGGGCGTATTCGGCCGCCATGACGGCCGCAATGCGCGGATCGTTGCGCAAACCCAGGATTTCGCGGCGCGCACGGGGATCGTTCACCCGGGGGCGTCCGTCGCTGCCGGTCACGATCTGCTGCGCCTGGGCGGCGAGGCCATGCTTCGCGCCATGGTCGCGCAGGGTTTCCAGCCAGGTGCTTTCGATGAACTGGAACAGGCCCCGCGCCGAGCTGGTCTTCGCCTGGGCATCCGCCCGGAAGCCGCTTTCCTGTCCGGCCTGGGCGACCAGATAGGCGAAATCCACGCCCGTGCGATGGCTGGCCTGCTTTAGCGTGGACAGCAATTCGTAGCTCACCTGGTGTCCGCCGACCTTGTAGGTCTCGGTCCGGGTGACATTGTGGGAAAACGGGGTCACTGGCGCCATCGGCCAGCCTTAGCCCGAGTCCCGGAAAGAATTCGTTAATGCGTGATCGTGCCGTCTATCCTCTTGTCATCCCAAAGACTTGCGGGCAAACAGGAGGGTGCGGCGGGGGGAGGCCGTTCCAGGCCTTGGACATGATCGACTGGACCCAACTGGACTGGAGCAACGATGGCCCCTGGCTGGCCATGCTGCTGCTGCTGGTCAGCGGCGTGGCCCTGCCGGTCCTGCTTTACAACCTGTTCGACCATTGGGCCTCGCGACGATTGCGCCTCGATACCGTGGCGCTGGCGACCCGTTATGGCGGGTTCATGAACTCCTGGGCGGTGTTCGGCCGTCACGCGGGCGAGTATCGCGACCTGCGGCCGCTTTTCCCCGAAGCGCAGGCGGCCGAGCTGGCCCGCTTCCACGACAATACGGCGACCATCGCGGTCCGGTTCCGCTCGGCGCGCGCCGCCGCCGCGGCAGCCGAGCAACGCTTCAGCAGCTTTGCGGCGGCAGGCGTGGAGTTTGCGGATGCCGGGATTTCCTTCCAGGCCGGCACCCGGCCGGGCGAGGGGCGCAGTCCCTACGCGCGGGGGCAGTGGCTGATGATCGGCGACACATTGTTCGCCTTCTACGCGCCGGACTCGGCTGCGCTGGCGAGACGCCGGCAGGCGACACCGGCCCTGCGGGCGCGCCGCTTTCCCGGGCCGCTGCGCGTGCTGCATAGCCGGACCGGCCATTTCCTCCTGGTCCTGCTGTGGATCACCGCCCATCTGGGGGTGGCCAGCCTGATGCTGGAACGAGCCGCGGCACGCGACACTGCCGGGACGCCGGTGGCCGAAGCGGAACTGCGTCATCGTCTCGTCCTGCTGGAGGGCCATCGCGCCCATGTGCGGGCCATGCTGCTGGGCGAACCGGGCGGCTTCATGCTGGCCGAAAGGCCGGACGATCTGCGCAGCCTGGATCTCGACCGGCTGGCCGGCCGCACCTGGCTGACCGGCCTGCAGCTCGATTTCGATGCGCAGCGGAACGAGGTGAAGGCCCTGATCCTGACCGGACGGGCCTCCGAGCCGGCCAGCGGCGATGCCAGCCCGGCACCGCCGGAGCGCTGGCGCAGCAATCTGCTGTTGCTCGAACCGGCCGATCCGCTGCTGGTGGCGGCGCGGGAAACGGTGCTGAATGCCGGCTGGTCCTGGCAGCCGGTCTTCTGGCCATGGCCCGCGGACCGGCGGCCGGCCTGGCTGCGTCCGTCTTCGTCTAGTGACGCCAGGTCATCGATTTCAGGACGTTCTCGACCGTCTTGAGCAATTCGCCCGCGGTGAAGGGCTTGGCCAGCACGGCCTTGGCGCCCAGCACGGGCGACAGGGTCAGCATGCGCAGGGCAAGGTCGCGGTCGCCGCCGCCGGACATGGCGATCACCGGCGGCGGGTGGTCGGCGGCATGCATCTCGTTGATCAGCTCCAGGCCATCCTTCTCCGGCATGTAGATGTCGGTGATGACCAGATCGCAGCCGCGCCGCCGGATTTCCAGCAGGCCGGCCTTGCCGTTCGAGGCCTCGACCACGTCATGGCCGGCACTTTCAAGCTGGTCGCGCAGGATTTCGCGTATATCGGGATCATCTTCGACGACGAGTATCCGGGCCATTCTCTTTCTCTCGCAATTTTATGTTTGCCGGCGACACCCGATACCAACACGAGAATCGCGTCCGGGTTCATTTGATCTGAAAATGGGGAAAACCGCGGTTTGCGGAGCTCTGGAGCAGGATCGATATTTGGACCTATAGTCACGGTACAGAAAAACGGAGGAACGGATGCCGAAGGGCTACAAGGCCATGTTGGATGAAGCGATGGCAGAGATCGTCACATTGACGCCGGCGCAGGCGGCGGAACAGCTCGGCAAGCCGGATACCGTGTTTGTCGACCTGCGCGACCCGCGCGAGCTCGAGCGCGAGGGCATGATCCCGAATGCCTTCCACGCCACCCGCGGCATGCTGGAATTCTGGATCGATCCGGAAAGCCCCTATCACAAGCCGGTCTTTGCCGAGGACAAGCAGTTCATCTTCTACTGCGCCGGCGGCCTGCGCTCGGCGCTGGCGACCAAGACGGCCAAGGATATGGGCCTGAAGCGGCTCGCCCATATCGAGGGCGGCCTGGGCGAATGGAAGAAGGCCGGTCTGCCCGTCGCCGAATGGAAGCCCAGAACGCCGAAGCCGGAAGGCGAGAAGAAATGAGCGGTGGGCCCCTTGCGGGACTGAAGGTCATTGAAATGCCGGCGATCGGCCCGGTGCCGTTCTGCGGCATGCTGCTGGCCGATCTCGGCGCCGATGTGCTGCGCATCGACCGCACCGGCGAGGTCGATCTCGGCGTGCCGGTGGAGCCGAAATACGAGCTGCTCGGCCGCGGCAAGCGCTCGCTGGCGCTCGACCTGAAGGATCCGAAGGGGATAGCGCTGGTGCTCGATCTCTTCGCCAAGGCCGATGTCATGCTGGAAGGTTTCCGTCCCGGCGTGATGGAGCGGCTCGGGCTCGGGCCCGACGTGGCGCAGCAGCGCAACCCGAAGCTGGTCTATGGCCGCATGACCGGCTGGGGCCAGGAGGGGCCGCTGGCCAAGGCGGCCGGCCATGACATCAACTACATTGCGCTGACCGGGGCGCTGCATGCCATCGGCGGCGCCGCGGACAAGCCGGTCCCGCCGCTCAACCTCGTCGGCGATTTCGGCGGCGGCTCGCTCTATCTTGCCATGGGGGTTCTGGCGGCACTCTATGAGCGCCAGCAATCCGGCAAGGGCCAGGTGGTCGACGCCGCCATGGTGGACGGCGCCGCCTCGCTGATGACGCTGTTCTACGGCCTGAAAGGGGCCGGGCTGTGGTCGGACCAGCGCGGCACCAACATGCTCGACAGCGGCGCGCCGTGGTACGACACCTATGAATGCAAAGACGGCGGCTATGTCGCCATCGGATCGATCGAGGGCAAGTTCTATGCCGAGCTGATCGAGAAACTCGGGCTGGATCCGAAGACGCTGCCGAAACAGCATGACCGCAAGCGCTGGCCCAGCCTGCGGGCGGCGATTGCGGCCACCTTCCGCACGAAGACGCGCGACGAATGGTGCGCGATCATGGAAGGCAGCGATATCTGCTTCGCGCCGGTGCTCTCGCTCGAGGAAGCGCCGAACCACAGCCACATGGCGGCGCGCCAGACCTTCCTGGCGCCGGATGGCGTGACGCAGCCCGCAGCGGCGCCGCGGTTCTCGCGCACGCCGTCGGCCATCCGGCGCAAGCCGCCGCTTCGCGGCGAGGGCGGCGAGGAGGCGCTGGCGGATTGGGGCATCGCGGCCGCGCCCCAGCGGATGGCCGGCGAATAGGCATACGCATGGCGCAGTCCAACCTGCAGGTCGACGGCAACCGGCTGTGGGACAGCCTGATGGAGATGGCAAAGATCGGCGCCACGCCGAAAGGCGGCTGCGCCCGGCTGGCGCTCACCGATCTCGACCGCGAAGGCCGCGATCTCTTCGTCCGCTGGTGCCGCGAGGCGGGCTGCAGGATCAGCATCGACCGCATGGGCAATATCTTCGCGCGCCGGCCCGGCCGCAACAACGACCTGCCGCCGGTGGTGACCGGCAGCCATCTCGACACCCAGCCGACCGGCGGCAAGTTCGACGGGGTCTATGGCGTACTGGCCGGGCTGGAGGTGATCCGCAGCCTCAATGACATGAAGATCGAGACCGAGGCGCCGATCGAGGTGGCGGTCTGGACCAACGAGGAAGGCTCGCGTTTCGCGCCGGCCATGGTGGCGTCCGGCGTCTTCGCCGGATTGTTCACGGAAGAATACGGCCTCAGCCGCGCCGATCTGGACGGCAAGACCATCGGCGAGGAGCTGAAGCGCATCGGCTATTTCGGTGACCGGCCGGTCGGCGGCCGGCCGTTCCGCGCCTTCTTCGAGGCGCATATCGAGCAGGGCCCGATCCTCGAGGCCGAGCGGAAGACCATCGGCGTGGTGCAGGGCATCCAGGGCATCCGCTGGTTCGAGGTGACTATCACCGGCAGCGAAAGCCATGCCGGGACGACGCCGATGAACCGTCGCAGGGATGCCATGCTGGGCGCGGCCAGGCTGGTCGAGGCGGTGAACCGCATCGCGCTGGATCACGCGCCGGGCGTGGGCACCGTCGGCCTGCTGCAGGTCTCGCCCAATTCGCGCAACACCATTCCCGGCTCGGTCTTCTTCAGCGTCGATCTCCGGCATCCCTCCGACGAGGGACTGGGGAAGATGAAGGCGGCGTTCGAGACAGCCTGCAGCGAGATCTGCGGCGCGCTCGGGCTAAGTCATGAATGCAGCGAGATCTGGCATTCGCCAGCCCTGCATTACGATCCGGGCTGCATCGGGGCCGTGCGCAAGGCAGCAGAGGAATGCGGCTATGCGCATCGCGACATCGTTTCGGGCGCCGGCCATGATGCGGGCCATATCTGCCGCGTGGCGCCAGCGGCGATGATCTTCGTTCCCTGTGCCGACGGAATCAGCCATAACGAAGTGGAATCCGCCACGCCCGAGGATTTGGCCGCCGGCTGCAACGTGCTGCTGCGCGCCATGCTCGATCGGGCCATGTAGCAATCAGGAGAGAGAAGAATGGATCTCGGCATCAAGGGACGCAACGCGCTGGTCTGCGCGGCCAGCAAGGGCCTCGGCTTCGGCTCCGCGCTGGCCCTGGCGAAGGAAGGCGTCAACCTGACCATCACCGCGCGGGGCAAGGAGACGCTGGAGGAGGCCGCCGGGAAAATCCGCGCTGCCGCGCCCGGCGTCACGGTGAAGACCGTTGCCGGCGACATCACCACGGAGGAGGGGCGGCAGCAGGCGCTGTCCGCCGCCGGCGAGATCGACATCCTGGTGAACAATGCCGGCGGGCCGCCGCCCGGCGATTTCCACGACTGGGACCGCGATGCCTGGATCAAGGCGGTGGATGCCAACATGATCACGCCGATCCTGCTGACCAGAGCGGTGGTGGACGGGATGGCGGCGCGCAAGTTCGGCCGCATCGTCAACATCACCTCGAGTTCGGTGAAGGCGCCGATCCCGCATCTCGGACTGTCGAACGGCGCCCGTGCCGGCCTGACCGGCTTCATCAGCGGCGTGGCGCGACAGGTGGCCAGAAACGGCGTCACCATCAACAATCTGCTGCCGGGCCGATTCCTGACCGATCGCCTCAAGGGCACCATCGGGCATCAGACGAAGAAGACTGGCGCCGAGCTGGAAGCCGAGTTCGCGAAGCAGGCCGCCAGCATCCCGGCCGGCCGCTTCGGCACGGCGGAGGAATTCGGCCAGGTCTGTGCCTTTCTCTGCTCGGTGCCCGCCAGCTATCTCACCGCCCAGAATATCCTGCTCGACGGCGGCAGCTACCCGGGCACCTTCTGACCCTGCGGAAAGAGGGAGGCGGAAGCCTCCCTTTTTTGCCTTTGCTCTAATTAGACCAGTCTGTATAATTCCGACATGGCCAAGACCCTGCCCCGCCCCGCCCGCAAGCCGCAGACCACGAAGGAGCGGTTTGTCGACATGACGGCGCGGCTGATGTCGCGGCGCGGCTACGCCGCCGTCGGGCTGAACGAGATCGTGGCGAAAAGCGGCGCGCCCAAGGGCTCACTCTATCATCATTTCCCCGAGGGCAAGGAGCAGCTCGCCGCCGAGGCCGTCGCCTGGTCGGCCGGGCTGTTCGCCGCCACGCTGGAGCAGGAGATCGAGCGCGCCCGCTCGATGGCCGATGCCATCGGCAATGTGGCCGAGACGATTGCCGGCTGGATGGAGCGCTCGGGCTTCAGGGATGGCTCGCCCATCACCATCGTCGCCGTCGAAACCGGCGCCTTCGTGGAAAAGCTGCGGCTCGCCTGTTCCGCCGGCTACGACGCCTGGACCGACCTGATCGCCCGGGGGCTGCAGGCAGAGGGCAGGAAGCCGCAGGAGGCAGCCGATCTGGCGCTCTGGGCCGTCGCCTCGCTGGAAGGCGCGATCATCCTGTCGCGCACCCAGCATTCCGCCGAACCGCTGCGGCGGATCGGACGCCTGCTGCAAAGGAGCCTGCAATGAATACCGCCGCCGTGCCGAAGGTTCAGCTTACCCGCGAGCAGCTGGAGAAGGTGATCGAGATCAGCCCATTCACGAAATGGGTCGGAACGCGGGTCACTGATTTCTCCAACGGCCAGGTTGGCGTCGAGATCGATGTCAGGCCGGAGATGATGCAGCATCATGGTTTCGCCCATGGCGCCCTGGTCGGCTACATGGCCGATACGGCCTGTGCCTGGGCAGCCGCGTCCGCCGTCGGCGACGTGGTGACGTCGGAATACAAGCTCAATCTGCTGGCGCCGGCGGTCGGCGAAAAGCTGCGGGCGACCGGAACTGTCGTGAAGGCCGGCGCGCGGCAGGTGGTGACCCGCGCCGATGTCTATGCCGTGAAGGATGGTGCCGAGAAGATCGTGGCCACGGCGCTGGCCACGATCGCGCGGGTCTGAGCCGGATGCCGCCTGGCGGGTTAAGTTTTTAAAACAGCAGCTTATCCCCATTGTCCCGGCCCGGCGGGCCGGTTAGACTCCATCGCTTTCCAGTGCCACAGAGGCAGGCATTTGATGAGCTGGGAAGCGGAAATCGCCGAACTTCGGCGGCGCGAGGAATTCGCCCGCCGCATGGGTGGACCCGACAAGGTCAAGCGCCAGCATGATGGCGGCAAGCTGACGGTGCGCGAGCGCATCGACCAGTTGCTCGATGCCGGTTCCTTCCACGAGATCGGCGCCATCGCCGGCCGCGCGCAGTATGACGCGAACGGCGAATTGCTGGATTTCAGCCCGACCAATTTCGTCTTCGGCCGTGGCCGCGTCGATGGCCGCCCGGTGGTGGTCGGCGGCGACGACTTCACCGTGCGCGGCGGCGCCGCCGATGCGGCGATCTGGCAGAAGCAGGTGCATGCCGAGCAGATGGCCCTCGAGCTGCGCATCCCGATGATCCGGCTGGTGGATGGCACCGGCGGCGGCGGCTCGGTCAAGTCGCTGGAGATGGAAGGCCGCACCTACGTGCCGCTGCTGCCGGGTTTCGAGCATGCGGTGGCCAATCTCTCCACCGTGCCGGTGATCGCGCTGGCGCTGGGCTCCGTCGCAGGTCTGGGCGCTGCCCGCGCCGTCACCAGCCATTTCTCGGTGATGGTGGAAGGCATCTCCCAGATGTTCATCGCCGGCCCGCCGGTCGTGGCGCGCACCGGCGTGGAGATGACCAAGGAGGAACTCGGCGGCACGGAGATCCATATGCGCGCCGGCGCCGTCGATCTCGCCGTGGCTAGCGAGCAGGAGGCTTTCGCCGCAGCGAAGCGCTTCCTGTCCTACCTGCCGCAATCGGTTTACGAGCTGCCGCCGCGCCTGGCGCCGCAGGACGATCCCGGCCGGCGCGAGGAGAAGCTGATCTCCATCGTTCCGCGCGATCGCCGCCGCGTCTACAAGATGCGGGATATCGTCGAAGCCTGCGTCGATGAAGGCAGCTTCTTCGAAATGGGCCGGCTCTATGGCCGTTCGGTCGTCACCGGCTTGGCGCGGCTGGATGGCTGGCCCGTCGCGATCCTGGCCAGCGATCCCTATCATTACGGCGGCGGCTGGACCGCCGATGCCAGCCACAAGATCACGCGCTTCATCGATCTGGCCGAAACCTTCCATCTGCCGGTGGTGAATTTCGTCGATATCCCCGGCTTCCTGATCGGGCCGGAAGCCGAGCAGAGCGGCACCATCCGCCATGGCGCGCGGGCCCTGGCCGCCGTGTATCAGGCGACCGTACCCTGGTGCTCGATCATCATCCGCAAGGCTTTCGGCGTCGCCGGCGCCGCCCATTCCAATCACACGCGGCTGCGCTATCGTTATGCATGGCCGTCGGGCGACTGGGGCAGCCTGCCGCTGGAAGGCGGCATCGAGGCGGCTTACCGCGCCGAGCTGGAAAAGGCGGATGATCCCGCCGCACATCTGAAGCAGATCGAGGAGCGGCTGAACAAGGTGCGATCGCCGTTCCGGACGGCGGAAGCCTTCCTGGTGGAAGAGATCATCGATCCGCGCGACACCCGCCCGCTGCTTTGCGAATTTGCCAATCTTGCCGCCCCGCTGCGTCAGGCGGGTCCTTCGAAAATCGGATACAGGCCATGAGCATAGACATTCCGAATCTTCCCAACGACAAGAAGCCGCTGCCGAAGCCGATCATCCTCACCTCGCATCCGAGCAAGAGCGAAGGCTCGAAGCCGCTGCCGGTGGAATGGGGTGCTGCCGATCCGGTGCAGCGCGGGCCGATCGTCGCGACCCTGAAGAATCCCGGCGGCAAGAACGCCATCGGCACCCATTCCGGCGCCTATTCGCTCTATCGCGCGCTGGCGGTTGCGGCCGGTCAGCTGAAGGCCGAGCACAAGCCTGACCTTACCAACACCACCCCGGCCGAACCCATCGGGCCTTTCCCGCAATGGGCCGATCCCGAGAAGATCGTCTCGCTCGACCCCTGGGGGCATATGACCAGCGAGGTCTATGCCGCCCAGATCGCCGTCGGCTGGGACATTCGCCCGACCATTGCCGTGACTAAGGCGCATATCAACATGCCGGAGTTGCACGACGCGGTGCGGGCCGGGCGCCTGACGCCCGACGGCGACATTCTGGCCAGGAACGGCGATGTGAAGGTCACCAAGATGGCGGTCGAGCCGGTCTGGTGGCTGCCGGGCGTTGCCAAGCGGTTCAAGATCACCGAGACCGAACTGCGCCGCGGCCTGTTCGAGCAGACCGGCGGCATGTTCCCGGAACTGGTCACCCGCGGCGACCTCAAGGTCTTCCTGCCGCCGATCGGCGGCATGACGATCTACGTGTTCGGCGATGTCGCCAAGCTGGGCAAGCGCGAGACGAAGATCGCCTGCCGGGTGCATGACGAATGCAATGGCTCGGACGTGTTCGGCTCCGATATCTGCACCTGCCGGCCGTACCTGGCCCATGGCATCGAGGTCTGCATCGACGAAGCGCAGAAGGGCGGCGTGGGCGTGATCGTCTATAACCGCAAGGAAGGCCGCGCGCTGGGCGAGGTCACCAAATTCCTCGTATACAACGCGCGCAAGCGCCAGGAAGGCGGTGACCGGGCCGAAGCCTATTTCCAGCGCACCGAATGCGTTGCCGGGGTGCAGGACATGCGGTTCCAGGAGCTGATGCCCGACGTGCTGCACTGGCTCGGCATCTCGCGCATCGACCGGCTGGTCTCGATGAGCAACATGAAGTTCCAGCCGATCGTCGACAGCGGCATCCAGGTGGTCGAGCGCGTGCCGATCCCCGACGAGCTGATTCCGGCCGATGCCAAGGTCGAGATGGACGCCAAGAAGGCGGCCGGCTACTACACCGAGAAGGTGCCGGATCCGGACGAACTGAAGAAGGCCAAGGGCCGCGGCCTCGAGGAGTAGGGCGGGTGGCGAATCTGAACGATCCGGCGCAGGCGGTCGCCTGGCTGCGCACGCCCGAGGCAGTCCGCTCGCGCTGCCACGATCTGCTGCGTCTGGGCGAACGCGATGCCTTGCCGAATTTCTTCGTGCATTTCGACCGGCTGCCGGCGGCGGCCGAGTATGTCGCGCAGGTGATCCGGGAAAACTACCCGACGCTGGAGATTCCCTATCACGCGCGCTGGCGGCATTTCTCCGCCGGCGGGCTGGATCGCTGGGGGCAGCTCGCGGCCGGCCTGAAGGGCGTCGGTGCCGACGAGATCGCGCGCATCCGCTTCGACCTCTGCGTCACCAGCGTGCTGCTCGATGCGGGGGCCGGGCCGGACTGGAAGTACAATGAAGCCGATAGCGGCCAGACCGTCGCGCGCTCGGAAGGCCTGGCGGTGGCGAGCCTGCATGCCTTCCGCGCCGGCCTGTTCTCCGGCGACCGGAAGCATCCGTTGCGTGCCGATGCGGCCGGCCTTTCCCCGTTGCCGCCCAATGCGATCGAGAAGGCGTTCCAGGTGACGGCGGCCAATCCGCTGGTCGGCGTCGAGGGCCGCGCCGCGCTGATGCGCAACCTCGGCGCGGCGCTGAAAAGCCGGCCCGACCTGTTCGGCGCCGATGCCCGCATCGGCGGGCTGTACGATCACCTCAAGGCGCAGGCGCAGGACCGCAAGCTGCCGGCGCGCGTCATCCTGGCGGCGCTGCTGGATGGCTTCGGCCCGATCTGGCCGTCGCGCATCACGCTGGATCACGCCAATCTGGGCGATGTCTGGCGTCACCGCGGCATCGTCAGTGGCGATCTCACTTCTGGCCTGATCCCGTTCCACAAGCTGTCGCAATGGCTGACCTATTCGCTGGTCGAGATCTTCGAGGATGCCGGCATCACGGTGACCGGGCTGGACGATCTCACCGGCCTGCCGGAATACCGCAATGGCGGCCTGTTCCTCGATCTCGGCGTGCTGAGCCTGCGCCACGAGGCGCTGGCGAAATTCGCCCTGCCGGTCGAGGATGAGGCGGTGGTGGAATGGCGGGCGCTGACGCTCGCGCTGCTGGACGCGATCGCCGATCCGGTGCGCGAGCGCCTGGGCAAGACCAGAGCCGAGATGCCGCTGGCGCGCATCCTGGAAGGCGGCACCTGGGCGGCCGGCCGCAAGATCGCCCGGTCGCTGCGTCCCGATGGCGGTCCGCCGCTGAAGGTGATCAGCGACGGTACGGTTTTCTGAATTCTGGGGGAACACACATGAATGCTTTTCCGAATGTGCAGGTGGTGAACCACCCGCTGGTGCAGCACAAGATGACGCTGCTGCGCCGCAAGGAGGTTTCGACCGCCGAGTTCCGCAAGCTGGTGCGCGAGGTCGCGCTGCTGCTGGCCTATGAGGTGACCCGCGACCTGCCGCTGGAGAAGATCGGCATCGAGACGCCGCTGGAACCCATGCAGGCGCCGATCCTCTCGGGCAAGAAGCTCTGCTTCGTGTCGATCCTGCGCGCCGGCAACGGCATCCTGGACGGCATGCTGGATCTCGTGCCCTCGGCCCGCGTCGGCCATGTCGGGCTGTATCGCGACCCGGAAACCCTGGTGCCGGTCGAATATTACCTGAAGCTGCCCGAAGACGTGGCGCAGCGCCTGGTGATCGTGGTCGATCCGATGCTGGCGACGGGCCATTCGGCGGCCGCCGCCGTGACACGGCTGAAGGAGGCCGGCGCCACCCAGATCAAGTTCGTCTGCCTGCTCACCGTGCCGGAGGGCCTGCGCGTCATGCAGGAGAACCATCCCGACGTAACCGTCTTCACCTGCTCGGTCGACCGCCAGCTCGACGATCACGGCTATATCCGGCCCGGCCTGGGCGACGCCGGCGACCGCATCTACGGCACCAAATAGTATTCGCCGTCACAGCGCGGCGACGCGATCCGGCTTACATTGGCTGCAATTCCGATCAGCCTCCGTGGAGCCGTGTCATGGCCTTCGCCTTCCGTCGCGTTCTGCGCGTCTCGCTCACTCTCGCCGCCGCCGCTATTGCCGGCTTTGTCGCCGATAGCCGGGCGGCCTCCGACCGGCTCGATCTGGCGGGCGATGTGACGCCGGTTGCCGCCACCGTGGCGCCGAAGGTGGTCGGCGCCGAGACCCGCAGCGGCCGCCCGGTGACGCTCGGCCACCGGATCGCCAGCGGTCCCGGCTCGGGCGTGAAGTTCACCCTCGACGACAACACCCGCGTCATCATCGGCCCCAACAGCACCATCAGCGTCGACGAATTCGCCGCCGACCGGGTGGTGTTGCGGCTGCAGCGCGGCAGTTTCCACCTCGATTCCGCCAATCCCGGCACGGTCTACGTCATCCTGCCGTCGGGCAGCGTGGCGGTGCGCGCCGCCACTGTCGCCGGCCGCATCGGTCCCGATGCCACCGAGATCGCGCTGCTGAGCGTCGGCCGCGCCGAGGTGACCGGCTTCGGCGGGCAGGCGGTGCGCCTGGAAAAGATCGGCGAGGCGACCCGCATCGTCGGCCTGGGCAACCCGAGCCGGCCGACGACGCTCTCGCCGCAGCGCCTGCAGGATTTCACCGGCCTCACCGCCCAGCTGGCGCAGCTTCGCTGAGCCGCCGAGTCGCCGCAGGCGGCGGAAATCCAGGCCGGCGGCGGCGGCTGCGCGCATCCGGCCTCATTGCTGCCGCATTCGGCCTGGAATGCACGAAAAGCCGCATGGAATGCGGCTTTTTTCTTGTCCGGCCATGACGCCCGAGTCGGGCCGTCGCGGCAAAAAGACGACGGCGGCGAAAAAAATGGTCACCGGGGGCATTTCCCCTTGCATTGGGGGGAAGATGCTGTAAATACGGCCTCATTGACGCACCCGCACGTGCCGATGGCCCCTGGCAGGTTATGCAACGACGAACGCGTCTCTTTTGGTGGTACGGCTTGAACAGCCGTGCCGGTTCAGAGCCGGTCCGAGAGGGAGGTTTCGATGCTTGCAGCAGCCCATGGTGGCCGCACGGAGACCCGTCTGCGACGTAACTCGCAAAAGCGTGTCGAAATGGGGCAGATCACGCCCAAAATGCAGAAGTTCCTCGCCGAGGCCAAGGACCGCGAGCCGTTCCTGGTCGTCGACGTCGACGTGGTGGAGCATAACTACCGCGAGCTGCGGCGCCTGCTGCCGCTGGCCAGCGTGTTCTATGCCACCAAGGCCAATCCGGCAGTCGAGATCGTGCAGCGGCTGGAGAAGCTGGGCTCCAGCTTCGATGTCGCCTCGCCGGGCGAGATCGAGCTTTGCCTCGGCCAGGGCGTGACCCCGGACCGCATCTCGTATGGCTCGACCATCAAGAAGAAGGCCGACATCGCCTGGGCCTATGAGCGGGGCGTGCGGCTTTATGCCTTCGACTCGCTGTGCGAGCTGGAGAAGCTGGCCGCGGCTGCGCCGGGCGCGCGGGTCTTCTGCCGCGTCCTGATGGAATGCGAAGGCGCCGAATGGCCGCTGTCGAAGAAGTTCGGCTGCTCGCCCCGCATGGCGGCCGACCTGCTGGTCAAGGCGCGCGAATTCGGCCTCGACCCGTACGGCATCTCGTTCCATGTCGGCTCGCAGCAGACCGACCTGAACCAGTGGGACAAGGCGGTCGCCCAGGTGGCGCAGATGTTCACCATCCTGCAGGACGCCGATGTCGACCTGCGCATGGTCAATCTCGGCGGCGGTTTTCCGGCGCGCTATCGCTCGGACGTGCCGGCGCTGGAAGCCTATGCCGCGGCGATCAGCCAGGCGATGACGAAGCATTTCGGCAATCATCTGCCGGAAATGATCATCGAGCCGGGCCGCGGTCTGGTCGGCGATGCCGGGGTGATCCAGGCCGAGGTGGTGCTGATCTCGAAGAAGGACTACGACGACGACCGTCGCTGGGTCTATCTCGATATCGGCAAGTTCTCCGGCCTGGCCGAGACCATGGACGAGGCGATCAAGTACCGCATCGTCACGCCGCATGACGGCGGGCCGACCGGGCCGGTCTCCATCGCGGGCCCGACCTGCGACAGCGTCGATACGCTGTACGAGAAGGCGGATTACCAGATGCCGCTGGCATTAAACGTGGGCGACAAGATCCAGATCCTGTCCGCCGGTGCGTACACGACGACCTATTCGTCGGTAGGCTTCAACGGCTTCCCGCCGCTGAAGAGCTACTGCATCTAGATAGGCCGGCGAACACCGAGCGGGTCATAAAAGGCCGGCGGCGCAAGCTGCCGGCCTTTTTACTACCCCCGATATGCTACCTGCGTGAGGGTGGGCCGCGGCGGCGACCCAACCTGCGTTTGTCCAAGCGCTTTCCTCAAAAGTATAATCGGCTGCTTTTCTGTTGCAGCCGGCGGCCGCCTGTGTGACAAATTTCGCGCCCGAATAACGCGCGTAAAACGAGAAGACTCGGGCGGGTCCCAGGGAAGCCCCTCACGTTTATCCGTATGCGTCCCATCAGTATAGCGCTCCGGCGTATGCGTCAGGCATTGCGATCCAGGGAGAAAGCTTGAACAAGCCGTCCCCAATCCAGCACGGCCCCGCCTCGTGACGACGATGACGGGGGAAGACCGCTTCATGGCCGCACTGGGCCGTCACCGGGATGGCCTGCCCGAGGCAATTGCCCCCGAAGCTTCGGGTCAGGATCTGCTGGCCGGCGCGCTGGACACCATCGGCGAAGGTCTGGCGGTCTGGGACAGCGTGCCGAACCTGGTGCACTACAATCGCCGCCTGCCGGAACTGTTCGGCCTCACGGCCATCGATCTGAAGCCCGGCCTCTCGGCCAAGGATTTCCTGCGGCTGCTGATCGACCAGGGTTTGCTGACCATCCGCGCCGAGGAGGCGACGGCCTGGATCGACGCCTATATCGATGCTTCGACCAAGGCCGACCGCAAGCAGGAAGTCCGCCTGACCGATGGCACCTGGCTGAATTTCGACTGGCGGCGGCTGCCGACTGGCGGTTACGTGTCGATGTTCACCGACATCACCCTGCGCAAGCGCGCGCAGATCCGGCTGCGCCAGGCGGAGGCGAAATACCGCCAGATCTTCGACAATGTGCATGAAGGCATCATCCAGGTGACGCCGGAGGGCCGCGTGCTGGCGGTGAACCGCGCCGGGGCCTCGATCTTCGGCTTCCATTCGCCGGAAGAGATGCTGGCCACCGTCACCAATGCCGGCGAGCAGCTTTATGTGCATCCCGAGCGCCGCAACGAGCTGATCAAGCATCTCGAGCGCCATGGCCTGGTGCGCGACTTCCGCTCCGAAATGCGGCGCCGCGACGGCAGCACGATCTGGGTGTCGAAGACGCTGCGCCGCGTGGCGGACGACCGCGGCAACCTGGTGATGATCGAGGGCATGTTCCGCGACATCAGCGTCCAGCGCCGCGCCGAGCAGCAGCTGATGCTGGCCAAGGAGCAGGCCGAAGATGCCAACCGGGCGAAATCGGACTTCCTGGCCAATATGAGTCACGAGCTGCGTACGCCGCTCAACGCCATCCTCGGCTTCAGCCAAGTGCTGCAGGACGAGATGATGGGGCCGCTCGGCAACGACAAATATCGCGAATACACCCGCGACATCGTGCAGAGCGGCGAGCATCTGCTGGCGCTGATCAATGATATCCTCGACATGGCGAAGGTCGAATCCGGCAAGGTCAGCCTCGACGAGGAATGGATCGACCTGAACGAAAGCCTCGACGCGGCCCTGCTGCTGGTGCGCGAGCGCGCGACGACGAACCATATCAGCATCCGCAAGGAGATCGTCACGCCGGCGCCGTCGCTGTGGGGCGATGCCCGGCGGCTGCGCCAGATCTGGATCAACCTGTTCAGCAATGCGGTGAAGTTCACGCCCGAGGGCGGCAGCGTCGATATCCGCGCCGAGTTCACGCCGGACGGACGGCTGGAAGTGGTGGTCAGCGATACCGGCATCGGCATCGCCGACGAGGATATCGAACGGGTGCAGCAGCCCTTCAGCCAGGTCGCCAACGCGCTGTCGCGCAGCCACGAGGGTACCGGGCTGGGCCTGCCGCTGTCGCGCAGCCTGCTCGACCTGCATGGCGCGCGGCTGCATATCGACAGCCAAGTGGATGTCGGCACCACGGTGACGGTGAGCTTTCCGCCGGAACGCTGCCGGCCCGGCCCGCTAGCCGGTCTGCAGCACCAGTTTGCCGACCGCCTGGCGGTCGGCCAGGCAGCGCAGGGCCTTGGCGGCGTCTTCCAGCCGGTAGATGCCGCCGATCTGCGGCCGCGCAGCTCCGCCGCCGCCGACTAGCCAGTCCTTCAGGGCCGCATCCAGCCGGCGCGCTGCCGCGGGATCGCGCCGGCCCTGTTCGCCGGCGCGCACGCCGATCAGTTCCGCTTCGCGCAGCAGCAGGCGGTTGGCGCGCGGCTTCGGCGCCGCGCCGCCGGCAAAGCCGACCACCAGCCAGCGCCCGCCCGGCGCCAGCGCCTTCCAGGCGGTATCGAACAGCGCGCCACCGACCGGGTCGAACACCACATCGGCCCGGATATTTTCCGGCCAGCCGGCATCGGCCGGATCGATGCAAAGCGCGGCGCCGGCGGCACGGGCAGCCGCACGCTTGGCGGCGGAGGAGGCGACCGCGACGACCTGGGCGCCGAGCCGGGCGCCGAGGCTGACCGCCGCCAGCCCGGTGCCGCCGCCGGCGCCCAGCACCAGCAGGGTTTCGCCGGCGGCCAGCCGTCCCCGCGGCACCAGCGCCACCCAGGCAGTCGCCGCCGCGACCGGGAAAGCGGCAGCCTCTTCCCACGACCATTCCGCCGGCTTGGGCAGCAGCATGTCGGGCGTGGCGACGATCTCTTCGGCATAGCCGCCGCCGCGGGCGCGCAGCAGCACGGCATCGCCACGCATCCAGCCGTTGACCGCGGCGCCGGTCTCGACGATCTCGCCTGCTGCCTCGAAGCCCGGCACGAAGGGCAGCACCGGTTTGTGCTGGTACTGCCCGGCCACCTGCAGCAGGTCGGGGTAATTCACCCCGGCGGCGCGCAGCCTCACGCGCAGCTCATGCGGCCGCAGCGCAGGGCGGGGCAGGGCGGCGAGTGTCAGCTGCTCGGGCGGCCCGAGGGTCTCGCAGAGGATGGCGCGATAGCTGCCGGTCACCGCATGCCCGCAATCTGCCGCCAGCCGAAACCCAGCGTGAGCAGCAGCAGGAGGCCGCCGACCAGATACGGTACGGTGATGCCGATCTCGTCGAACAGCAGGCCGCCCCAGATCGGCCCGAGCACGCGCCCCAAAGCCGCCATCGCCTGATTGGCGCCCATCGTCAGCCCCTGCTGGCCGTCATCGGCGCTGCGCGAGATCAGGCTGTTGATGCTGGGATTGACCAGCGCGAAGCCGCCGGCGGTGAACAGGATCGAAACCGCCATCGGCGGCAGGCTGAAGATCCAGTATGCCATCGCCGTGCCGATGGCGAGCACGACCAGCCCGATGGTCAGCAGCCGCGCTTCGCCGAAGCGCCGGCTCAGCGGGCCGATCAGGCCGCCCTGCATGGTCAGCACGATCATGCCGATGAAGGTAAAGGCGATCCCGACCTCATAGGCGTGCCAGCCCAGCCGCGCCGCGGTGAACAGCGGGAACAGGGTCTCGATCTGGGCGAAGACGAAGTTGATCGCGAAGTTGATCAGGATGAAGGCCAGCGCCGTGCGGTTGAGGAGCGGCAGTGTCTTCAGCGGATTGCGCGAGGGCGGGACGGCGGAGATGCCGGGCGTCAGCGTCTCGCGGATGGTCAGTGCCGCCAGCAGCAGCGCCAGCCCCGAGGCGGCGGCCGCGGCGAAGGCCGGATCGCGGTAATTGGGACTGTGCGGATCGGCGCCGACCAGCAGGCCGCCCAGCAGCGGCCCGAGGATCATGCCGATGCCGAAGGCGGCGCCGATCAGGCCCATGCCTTTCGCCCGCTGCTCCGGCGCCGTCGCATCGGCGATGATCGCCTGGGCAATGCTGATCTTGCCGCTGCCGATCCCGGCGACGATGCGGGCAAGGAAGATCATGATCAGGCTGTCGGCAAAGGCCAGCCAGATGTAGCCGATGGCGGTCAGCGTCGTGCAGGCGAGGAAGACCGGCTTGCGGCCCCAGCGGTCGGACAATCCGCCGACCACGGGCGCGGCCAGGAACTGGGCGATGGAAAACACCGCCGCCAGCAGGGCGACCACGAAGGGTGAGGCGCCGAAATGGATGGCGTAGAACGGCAGCAGGGGCAGGATCAGGCCGAACCCGATCAGGTCGACCACCACGGTCAGGAATATGGCCGCCAGCATGGCCTATCCCGCCGGTGGCAAATGGCCGTGACAAGCGGGATTTTGGCCGGTTCCGGCATTGCCGGAGCGGGCTGGCTCCGCTACTTTCCGCGCGTTTTTCAGGCTGCAGGACACGGGATCGGACATGAAGGTCAAGGGCGTACCTTACCGCACCATCTGGGTCAACGACGACGGCTGGTCGGTCGGGATCATCGACCAGACGAAGCTGCCGCATGCCTTCGTCACCACCGACCTGAAGACCTGGGAAGAGGCGGCGCACGCGATCAAGGCAATGATCGTGCGCGGCGCCCCGCTGATCGGTGCCACTGGCGCCTATGGCCTGGCGCTGGCGATGCGCGCCGATCCGTCCGACGCCATGCTGGACAAGGCCTATGCGGTGCTGCTGGAGACCCGGCCGACCGCGATCAACCTGAAATGGGCATTGGATCGCGTGCGCAACGCCCTGCATAACCGGCCACCTGCCGAACGCGCCGCCATCGCCTACCGGATCGCCGCCGAGATCTGCGACGACGACGTCGCCACCTGTTCGGCCATCGGCGACCACGGCCTGAAGCTGATCGAGGAAGCTTACGAGAAGGCGGGCCGCAAGCGGACAGTGAACGTGCTCACCCATTGCAACGCGGGCTGGCTTGCCTGCG
>CAYSCA010000029.1:16326-21818 GCA_964429465.1 uncultured Rhodospirillaceae bacterium | reverse complement strand
CTGATCGGCATCAACCGGCCGCAGAAGCTGAACGGCTTCACGCCGAAGATGCTGACCGAGCTGACGGCTGCCTATACCGCTTTCGAGCAGGATGCCGCGGCACGCGTCGCCGTGCTCTATGCCGAGGGTCAGCATTTCACCGCCGGCCTAGACCTGCCCAAGGTGGCGCCGCTGATGGGCGGGAAGAAGAGCCTGCTGGCCGCGCCGGGGCAGATCGATCCCTGCAACAACGTGCCGCCCTTCCGCACCAAGCCGGTAATCGCCGCCGTGCAGGGCATCACCTACACGATCGGCATCGAACTGATGCTGGCGGCCGATATCGTGGTCGCGTCCAGCGATTGCCGCTTCAGCCAGCTGGAGGTCAAGCGCGGCATCATGGCGACCGGCGGCGCCACCATCCGCATGGTCGAGCGCGCCGGCTGGGGCCATGCCATGCGCTATCTGCTGACCGGCGATGAATTCGATGTCGCCACCGCGCTGCGGCTGGGCTTCGTCCAGGAGGTGACAGAGCCCGGCGGACAGTTCGAGGCCGCGATGACGCTGGCGCGCAGCATCGCCGCCCAGGCGCCGCTGGCGGTGGCGGCCACCCTGCGCAATGCGCGGCTGGCGCTTGAGGAAGGCCCGGCCTCCGCGGTGGCCGATTTCCATCCGACGCAGGCAAAGCTGATGGCCAGCGAGGATGTGAAGGAAGGCGTCGCCAGTTTCGTGGAAAAGCGCGCCGCCAAATTCAAGGGATGCTGATGCTGAAATTCCTGCGAGCCGGATTCCTTGCGGCGCTCCTGGCGGCCGGCACCGCGCTGCCGGCGCCGGCGCAGATCTTCATGTCGCCGGAGGAGGCGAAGGAGCTCGGGCAGAAGGAGCATCCGAAAGTCATCCAGGAATTCGGCGGCGTCTATCAGGACCCGGATATCGGCGCCTATGTCGCCGGCATCGCCGGCCGGCTGGCCGGCGCCTCGGGCAAGCCGGCGACCAGCTTCACCTTCACGGTGCTGAATTCGCCGATCGTCAATGCCTTCGCGCTGCCCGGCGGCTATGTCTACATCACCCGCGGCACGCTGGCGCTGGCCAACAATGAAGCCGAAGCCGCCGGCGTGCTCGGCCATGAGATCGGCCATGTCATCGCGCAGCATTCCGAACAGCGTTACGACCGCTCGCTGATCACCCAGGGCGCCGTGGGCCTCGGCTCGATCCTCGGCTCGATCTTCCTCGGCTCCGGCGCCGGCCAGGCGATCGGCCAGATCGGCAGCCTCGGCGGCGGCGCCTATCTGGCCGGCTTCAGCCGCGAGAATGAATTCGAGGCCGACCTGATCGGCGTGCGCCTGCTGGCCGAGGTCGGCTATGCCCCCGATGCGCAGGCCGCCTTTTTGCAATCCCTGAGCGACTACAGCGACCTCGCCACCCAGATGGCGGGCCAGTCCGGCAAGGATCGCATGGCGGACATGTTCTCCACCCATCCGCGCGGGCCCGATCGCGTCAAGGCCGCGATCGATGAGGCGAAAGCCCATCCGCAGGACCCGATCTATCGCCGCGACGATTATCTCGACCGCATCAATGGCCTGCTCTACGGCGACGACCCAAAGGAAGGCGTGGTGCGCGGCACGACCTTCACGCATCCCGACCTGCGCCTGAGCTTTTCGGTGCCGGACGACTGGCGCATTTCCAACACGCCGTCGGCCGTGATCGCCAGCCATGCTTCGGGCCAGCTGCAATTCGACATGGAGCGCGACAAGCGCAAGGTGCAGAGCGTCGGCGGCCAGCCGCTGCAATATCTCACCCGGGTGTGGCTGCCAAATCTGCGCTTCGGCAATGCCGAGGCGATCAAGGTCAACGGCATGCCGGCGGCGACCGGATCGGCGCGCGTGCAGACCAAGAGCGGCAGCAATGTCGATGCGCGCTTCGTCGCCGTGCAGTTTCCCAGTGGCGATATGGTGCGCTTCAGCATCATCGCCCCGGCCGGCGGGCTGCAGCGGATCGAGCAGCAGATGATCCGCAGCGTGAACACGCTGAAATACCTGAGCGAGCAGGAGGCGGCCGCGATCAAGCCGCTGCGGCTCAAGGTCGTGCCGGTGAAGGCAGGCGATACCTCGGAAAGCGTCGCCGCCAAGCTGCCCTTCGCGCGCTACAAGCTGGAGCAGTTCCGCGTGCTCAACGGCCTGCGCGAGGGCGAGGAGATCAAGCCGGGGCAGCGGATAAAGATCGTGGAGTAGGTCTTCCGCGCGGGTGTCGCCCGCACATTCAGGTGCCGATCAGGGATTACCCCGCCGCGCCCTGCAGGTCGGGAATATCGCCCAGCCGCCGCCGCAGCCGCTTCAGCGCCTGATGCTCGAGCTGGCGCACGCGCTCCTTGGAAATCCCCAGCGTCACGCCGAGCCGTTCCAGGGTCACCGTCTCCTCGGTGAAGAAGCGGGCGCGCACGATGACACGCTCGCGCTCGGGCAGGGTCGCCATCGCCTCGTCGACCCAGCGGGCGCGCAGCCGCGTGTCGCGCCGCGCCATGGTGATCTCTTCCGGATCGGGACGGTCATCGACCAGCAGGTCCTGCCAGGCGGCCTCACCATCCTCGCCGACCACCGCATTCAGCGAGCGGTCGACGGCGGCCAGCCGGCTTTCCATGTGGATGACGTCGCCTTCGCTGACATTGAGCTGCTTCGCCAGCTTGCTGCGGCCTTCCGACGTGAGCGCGTCGCGGCCGCCGCGCTCGATCTTGGCGCGCAGGCGGCGCAGGTTGAAGAACAGCGATTTATGCGCCGCCGTCGTGCCGGTGCGCACGATCGACCAGTTGCGCAGCACGAAATCCTGGATCGCCGCCCGGATCCACCAGGCGGCATAGGTGGCGAACCGCACCTCGCGCTCGGGCTCGAAGCGGGCAGCCGCCTGCATCAGGCCAAGATTGCCTTCCTGGATCAGGTCGTTCAGCGGCAGGCCGTAATGGCGGAAGCGCACGGCGGTGGAGATCACCAGCCTCATATGCGGGGCGACCAGCTTGTGCATCGCCGTCTGGTCCTGGGTCTTGCGCCAGCGGTTGGCCAGCGCGGCTTCCTCCTCGGGCGAGAGCAACGGCAGCCGCATGGCGCGGCGGACGAAAGCACGGTCGCTGGCGTCGGAGGAAGCACCGGAGGAACGGGCGGAAGTCCGGTCGGCTTTCATGGCAGCCCTATTGTTCAGTCAGATTTACGACCGAAATAGGGCAACGGATCACTTCACGATTTTGTGCCCGGCGAGCGCCGGAAATCATTCCTCGGTTGCGGCCGGCTGGGTCTTGCCGGGCCGCGGCGCGCGCCAGGGGCCGGCGAAATTGCAGGCCAGGAAGCGGGTCACCTGGCCGTCGGGGCCGGCGAGCGGCAGCGCCAGCCGCTGCCAGGATTCGATCGCCACATGGGCGGGCGGGAAATGATGGGTGTAGAATCCCTCGCGGCGCAGCCAGGCCGAGCGGTAGAGCGCCCGGAAAAAGGCGGAAACGTAATTGCCGCCATCGATATCGGAGACGCAGCGGCCGGTCATGTCGCGCCCGTAGGTCTCGGCCACCTTGGTGCCGTAGAGCCGGAAGCGGCCGTTCCAGCCGTCATCCAGCACGTCGATCAGCACGATATGGCCGAGCGCGGGCTTGAGGTCGAAGGGCGATACCGCCGCGGCCTGGGGCAGGGCGTCGCTGCCGCGCAGCCGATGCCAGTATTCGATCAGGAAGCGCATCGTCTCGTTGGTTACTGTCGCTGCGGTTGGGGACCAGAGCAGCGTTTCGAGGACGGCGCCGCGCGCGGCGAAATAGGACTGCAGATCAGATAACCGGTTGGCCCCGATCAGTCCGGCCAGCCGTTCCATGTCGGACATCGCGCCATGCTACGGCCTGCCGTCGACTGCGCAAGATGCAAGCGCGGTTTTCCCGCAAAAATGCGGGGTCAGATGGCGAAATTCTCGACGATGGCGCCATCCAGCGCGAAGCAGGCGATGTTCAGGGCGCCGCCAAAGCCGGCGCCGCCATCGAGGCAGCAGGTGAAGGCGTCGAGATGCGCGCCTTCGCCGCGCGGGTTGCAGCCGCTGATCACCCGGCGGAATCCGGCATAGGGCTGCGCCAGGCCGCGGAAGGCGGGCGAGCCCCACCAGAGGTGATCGGACTGCGCCGTCAGCGGCACGCCCGGATCGATCCCGGCATGCACGAAAAGCAGCTCGCCGCCTTCGCTGTAGGCGGCGCGGCGGAAGCTGGCGAACAGCTCGTCATGGCCGGGGTGCTGGCGGATCGCGGCGCGCACCGTGTTGGTCCAGCGGCTGATGCTGGCGGCGCCGTCGCGCAGCACATTCTGCGCCTGCACCGGATCGATGCCGTAGCCGCGCAGCGTCGGCTCCAGCCCGTGACGCAGCATCCAGTCGAACACCTCGCGCGGGCCCGGCGCGAACTGGATCTGCAGCAGCTTGCGCCACATCTCCTCCTGCGCGCCGCGCAGATACACGATGTCCTCGGCCTCGACGCCGGGCAGGCAGAGGAAATCGCGCCGGAAGGCGAGCAGCTCGTCGAGCGTTTCGATGGTGGCGACGCCATGGCCGATCACGTTGCCGAGATAGACCAGGCGATCGCCGGGAAGCAGCCGCGCCGCCAGTTCCTGATGGGCTTCGCGCAGGCGCGCGACTTCGGCATGGATGGCCGCGACGCCCCAGATGCGCCGCGCATGGCGCAGGACGGCAAAGGCCTCGGAAACGGGAACCGGCGCGGGCTGGCGCTTCGCCGGGGCGGCACCGGACACGGCTTTTGGTTCGGGATGGAGCGCCAGCAAGGCTTTATCGAATCGGCAGAACGATGAAGGGTCCGGCAACAGATGCTACCGGACCCTTCAGGGATTGCGAAGCGAAAAGCCGTGTGACCTTTTCGCGCATTGGGCTCAGGCGACTTTGAGGATCTTCTCGAGCTTCTTGGTGGCGGCCTCTTCGTCGATGCGCTCCACCGCGGCCAGCTCGCGCATCAGCCGGTCCAGCGCGGATTCGTAGATCTGCCGCTCGGAATAGCTCTGGTCCGGCTGCCCGGCATTGCGATGCAGGTCGCGCACCACTTCGGCGATCGACACCGGATCGCCGGAATTGATCTTGGCTTCATATTCCTGGGCACGACGGCTCCACATCGCCCGCTTGACGCGGGCGCGGCCCTTCAGCGTGTCCAGCGCCGACTTCATCTTCTGCGGCGAGCTGAGCTTGCGGATGCCGACCGAGCTCACCTTGGTCAGCGGGACCCGAACCGTCATCTTGTCGCGCTCGAATTCGACCACCATGAGGTCGAGCTCGAAGCCGGCGATCATCTGGCGTTCGATGCGCAGGATCTTGCCCACGCCATGGGTCGGATAGACGACATGGTCGCCGGCGGCGAAATCCATCTTGATCTTGGCCGGCACCGGCTTGAGCTGGACCATCTTCACCGGCTGCTGGTTCTGCCGGCTCTCCACCGCGGCCGGGCGCACCGGCTGCGGCAGCGGCCGCGACGGCGGGGCGGAGACGGCGATCGGCTTGCC
>CAYSCA010000029.1:0-16226 GCA_964429465.1 uncultured Rhodospirillaceae bacterium | reverse complement strand
GCGGCCTTCGCCGCGGCGGCGGCCTGGGCCTTGGTCAGCTTGGGCGGGGCGGCCGGTTTCGCGGCGGCCTTGGCGGCCGGCTTGGCATCGGCCTTTTTCGCCGGCGCGGTCTTGGCGGCTGCCGTCTTGGCGGCTGCGGTCTTGGCCGGGGCCGGCGCGGCTTTCGCGGCCGGCTTGGCAGCGGGCGTTTTCTTCGCCGGCGCGGCCTTGGCGGCCGGCTTCGCGGGTGTCTTCTGCTTGACGGTGGCCGGCTTCTTGGCGGCAGCGGCACGCGCGGCCGGCGGCCGGGCCTTCACGGTCGACCTGGCCGCCTTGCCGGCCGGTGCCTTGGCTTTTGCCGGGCTTTTGCTCTTGGCTTTCTTCACGGGCCACCCTCGCTTCTTACGCTGGTCTTCGTCTGCTGGTCGTCAGCGTCTACTGATCCATGGTCCCGCACCAACTGCACATCCGGCATCAGGCTGTGGACAACCTGAGGTCGGTTGGGCGCTGGTCGAAACCAATGATGTGGATGCAACCTGGAGTTCTATCCGGGAGCCATCCTGCTCTTCCGCGCGAATAATGCCGCGGACGAGGTTATTGTTCGGTTACAAATATACCACAATGCTGCGCTGATTCACAGCCGCTATGCGGCCGATTGCGCGCGGCGATGCGCACGCGCAGCGGGAAAAGCGCCTATTTGGCGTTTCCGTCCCCGGGATTCGGGCTGAAATGCTGCTCGAATTTGTTCGGCACGTCCTTCCACGCATCGGCATCGGCGGGCGGCTCGCCCTTGCGCGTGATGTTCGGCCATTTCGCCGCGTATTCGCGGTTCATCTCGACCCAGGATTCGGCGCGGTTGTCAGTGTCGGGCAGGATCGCCTCGGCCGGGCATTCCGGCTCGCAGACGCCGCAATCGATGCATTCGTCGGGGTGGATCACCAGCATGTTCTCGCCGACATAGAAGCAGTCGACCGGACAGACCTCGACGCAGTCCATGTATTTGCACTTGATGCAATTCTCGGTCACGACATAGGTCATCGGCGAAAAAACCTTCGGCTTCGGCTGCTCTGCCGCCGACATATGGGGCGGCAGCGGCCCGTCGGGTAGCACAGGGGCGTGCTTCCGGTCAATTATTCGTACACATATGATAACGGTCAACCAAAATCCGCCTCACGGGATGACTTCATAGCCGGCCTGCGCCTCCGGGGCCGGCCCGCGGCGGACCGGCAGGGCAAGCACCCGGACCACCCGTACCCCGCCGGGCAGCGGCAAGGTCAGCACATCGCCGACCCGGACCAGGGCATGGGGCTTTTCCACCACCCGGCCGTTGATGCGGATGCGGCCCTTGCCGGCAAAAGTCTGGGCCAGCGCCCGCGTCTTGCAGACGCGCGCCATCCACAGCCATTTGTCCAGACGCAGCGCGCCGTCAGAGGAGGCTTCGGTCATCTTCAGAAAAGTAGGTATCCCATTTCCCCGTTCCCGCGGAAGCGGGACGAAGCGCCCGGATCACTGCGCCGTGGTCTGGATCAGCCAGCCGATCACGCTGCGCAGGGCCTCGATGCGGGTCGCGCCGGCGGCGCGCTCGCGGCGGTAGACCGCGATCTGCTGCACCGCCGAGGTGCCGCGCGCCAGGATGGTGCGGACATGCGCCACCTCGCGCGTGCAGCCCAGCGCCGCCGCATCCTCGGCGATCAGGTCGATCATGCCTTCGACCACCACGTCGAACGGTACGATGCAGCGCGCGTCGATGTCGATCAGGCCTTCGGTGGTGCCATTGCGCTGGGCGCGCCAGCGATTCTCCTCCAGCAGCAGCCGCGTATGGTTGCGCCAGCTGCCGTTGAGATTCGGGCGCCGCCGCAGCATGCGCGCCAGGCAGCGATAGAGCGCCGCGATGCACAGCGTGTCTTCCAGATGCGTGCAGGAATCGGCGATGCGCAGTTCCAGCGTCGGGAAGCGCAGGCTCGGCCGGATCGACCACCAGATATGGGTGGCATCCTCGATCACCCCGGCCGAGACCAGCGTGTCGACGTAATTGTTGTAATCGGCGAGGTTGACGAAGAATTCCGGGATGCCGGTGCGCGGCAGCTCGTCATAGGCCGCCAGGCGATAGCCCATCAGGCCGGTGGTGTGCTTGCGCCAGAAGGGCGACGACGTGCTGAGGCCCAGCAATACCGGCAGGAAGGGCAGGATGCGGTTCATCACGTCCAGCCGCACATGCGGGTCGCCCAGTTCGACATGGACATGCATGCCGCACAGCATGTTGCGGCGGGCGAGGAATTTCAGGTCGTCGGCGATCTTGTGGTAGCGCGGCTTGTCGGTCGGCTCCTGCTCGGTCCATTCGGCCAGCGGATGCGTGCCGGCGGCGAACAGCGACATGCCGAATTCCGCCGTCGCCTCGCTCAGCGCCGAGCGGCAGTGGCGCAGCGAGGTGCGCGCCTCGTCCAGCGAGGTGCAGACCGGGGTGGCGACCTCGATCTGCGACTGCAGCAGTTCCGTCTGCACCTGGTCGCCCAATGCCGCGCGGCAGCGCCGGATCAGCGCCTGCGGCATGCGCGGCACCGCGTTATGCGTCGCGGCGTCGGCGAGGAAATACTCTTCTTCGATGCCGATCGGGTAGGCCTCGGTCATCGCGGTCCTTTCGCGTTTGCTTCGTTGCGAACTGCTGGCAGAGGCCCGGACACGCTGAACAGGGGCGAATGGCAGCACTGCCGACCGAATAGGGCGGCAATATGGCATGGCCGCCGGCCGGGCAGGGACAAATCCGCGCCTTCGGGCCATGACCGCGCGGTGACCTTGCCGCCCGGTATCGTCCCGCCTGCCGGGCCGCTGGCGCGGGCTTCTGCGCTGCGATAGATTTGCAGCATGCCAGACCGCCAACGTACGCTCATCCTGACCGGCGCCAGCCGCGGCATCGGCCATGCCACCGTGAAGCGCTTCTCGGCGGCCGGCTGGCGGGTCTTCACCGTATCGCGCCAGGCCTTCTCCGAACACTGTCCCTGGGATGGCGGCGCGGAAAGCCATGTGCAGATGGATCTCAACGACATCGAGACCCTGCCGGCGGCGATCGAGGATCTGCGCAAGCGGCTGCCCGACGGCAAGCTGGATGCGCTGGTCAACAATGCCGGCATCTCGCCCAAGGGGGCCGGCGGCGCCCGGCTCGGCGTGCTGGGCACCGATTTCCAGACCCTGCTGCATGTCTACAACGTCAACCTCTTCTCGGTGGCCCTGCTGGCCCAGGGCCTGTTCGGCGAGCTGAAGGCGGCGGGCGGCTCGATCGTCAACGTGACCTCGATCGCCGGCAGCCGCGTGCATCCCTTCGCCGGCATGGCCTATGCCACCTCGAAGGCGGCGCTGGCGGCGCTGACCCGCGAGATGGCCAGCGAATTCGGCCCCCATGGCGTGCGCGTCAACGCCATCGCGCCGGGCGAGATCGACACCGCGATCCTGTCGCCGGGCACCGAGGAGATCGTGCATCGCGACATCCCGATGCACCGCCTGGGCAAGCCCGAGGAAGTGGCGGCGACGATCTATTATCTCTGCACGCCGACCTCCTCCTACGTGAACGGCGCCGAAATCCACATCAACGGCGGCCAGCACGTTTAGGATTTCCCCTCAAGCCTTGTGGTTTTCGCTTAAGTGGTTTAGCCTTTAGCACAGTCCGGCCACGTAAATTCGTGCACGGAGGATTGCAGGCGAGATGGCCATGGATGTGCCGACCCAGGACATGCTGAAGGGCAAACGCATCCTGCTGGTGATTTCCGGCGGTATTGCCGCCTACAAGTCGCTCGAGCTGATCCGCCGGCTGCGCGAGCGCGGCGCCAGCGTGCGCTGCGCGATGACCAGATCGGCCGAGCAGTTCGTCACCCCGCTCAGCGTCGCTGCGCTCAGCGGCGAGAAGGTCGCCAGCGACCTCTTCTCGCTCACCGACGAGGCCGAGATGGGCCATATCGAGCTGTCGCGCGATGCCGACCTGCTGGTGGTGGCGCCGGCCAGCGCGAATATCCTCGCGCGCATGGCCGCCGGCCTCGCCGACGACATGGCCACCACGCTGCTGCTCGCCACCGACAAGCCGATTCTGGTCGCGCCGGCGATGAATGTGCGCATGTGGGTCCATCCCGCCACCCAGCGCAATGTCGAGATGCTGAAGCGGGACGGCGTCGCCTTTGTCGGACCGAATGACGGCGAGATGGCCTGCGGTGAATTCGGCCCCGGCCGCATGGCCGAGCCGCTGGAGATCGTCGCTGCCATAGCGGCGCAGTTCGGCCGGCCGCTGCCGAAACACCTGACGCTGGTGCAGCCGGCCGGCGCATCCGTGGCCCAGGATCTCAAGGGCCGCAGGATGATCGTCACCTCGGGCCCGACGCATGAGGCGATCGATCCGGTGCGCTATATCGCCAACCGCTCTTCGGGCAAGCAGGGCCATGCGATTGCCGCGGCGCTGGCGGCGCGCGGCGCCGAGGTCACCCTGGTCAGCGGCCCGGTCAATCTGCCCGATCCGCCCGGTGTCACCACCATCCATGTGGAATCGGCGCGCGACATGTTTTCCGCCTGCTTCCTCAAGCTGCCGGTGGATGCGGTGATCTGCGCCGCCGCGGTGGCCGACTGGCGCGTCGCCGTCGAGGCGCCGCAGAAGATGAAAAAGGACGGCGACCAGCCGCCCGCGCTGAAGCTGGCCGAGAATCCCGACATCCTGCGCGCCATTGCCACCACCGATGCCCGGCGCCGCCCGGCGCTGGTGGTCGGCTTCGCCGCCGAGACCGAGAATGTGGTGGCCTTCGCGCGCCGGAAGCTGGCCGCCAAGGGCTGCGACTGGATCATCGCCAACCATGTCGGCGCGGGCAGCGGCACCTTCGGCGGCGACGCCAACACCGTGCATCTGGTGCGCCCCGACGGCGTCGAGGACTGGCCGCGCATGAGCAAGGCCGAAGTGGCGGCCAGACTCGCCGGACGGATCGGCGATTTCTTCAGCCGGCCCGATGCCGCCGGCGTGAAAAAGAAGGCAGCAAGGAAGTGAATGCGATGAACGACGTCCTGCAGGTTGCGGTCACCCGGCTGCCGCATGCCGAAGGCCTGGCCCTGCCGGCCTATGCCACGGCGGATTCCGCCGGCCTCGATCTGCAGGCCGCGATTGCCGAGCCGATCACCCTGCAGCCGGGCGAGCGGCGCCTGGTGCCGACCGGCCTGGCGATCGCCGTGCCGCCGGGATACGAGGCGCAGGTGCGGCCACGCTCCGGCCTGGCGCTCAAGCACGGCGTCACCGTGCTCAATGCGCCCGGCACGGTGGATGCCGATTACCGCGGCGAGGTCGGCGTGGTGCTGATCAACCACGGCGACAAGCCTTTCGTGATCAACCGCGGCGAACGCATCGCGCAGATGATCGTCGCCGCCTACAGCCGGGTGGCCTGGGCCGAGATGGCCGAGCTGCCGCAGACCCAGCGCGGCGCCGGCGGTTTCGGCTCCACGGGAGTCCACGCGCCGGCGCTCAAGACAGCACAGGGAGAGTGACAGCCATGTTGAAATGCACAAGACGCACCATGCATGCGCTGGAGGCGGTGGTCGACATCGCCTTCCATGCCCGGCCCGAACCGGTGCAGTCGAAAGACATTGCCGCTCGCCAGGGCGTGCCGCAGCGCTATCTCGAACAGGTGATGCAGCATCTGGTGCGCAACGGCGTGCTGAAAGGCGTACGCGGGCCGCGCGGCGGCTACACCCTGGCGCGCGAACGCCGCCGCATCACGGTGGGCGAGGTGGTGCGCATCGTCTCGGAGCTCGATGCCGAGGGAGAGGAGGATTTCGCCGCCGGCTCCGATCTCGGCCGCCGCACCGTGCAGCCGATCTGGGAGGAATGTCAGGCCACCATCATGGCCAAGATCGACCAGATCACGCTCGACGACCTCTGCAACCGCGCCGAAAGCGCCGGCTTTGCCGCCGAACTCGAAGGCGCGGACAATTTCGCGATCTGAATTCGAGATTGCCGTTTCCGCCTGCCGGGGAACGGCGCGACAAAAACAAGAAAGAGGAAGCATGACCCAGCCTCGCCCCAAATCCTCGGCCGTCAATCCGCCGCGCGGCCGCATCTACGATTCCATCGTCGAGACGATCGGCGCCACGCCGCTGGTGCGCATCAACCGGCTGGCGGCCGAAGCCGGCGCCAAGGCCGAGCTGCTGGCCAAGCTGGAATTCTTCAACCCGCTGGCATCGGTGAAGGATCGCATCGGGATCGCGATGATCGAGGCGATGGAGCGCGACGGCAGGCTGAAGCCAGGCGCCACCATCATCGAGCCGACCTCGGGCAATACCGGCATTGCGCTTGCCTTCGTCGCCGCGGCGAAAGGCTATCGCCTGATCCTGGTGATGCCGGAAAGCATGTCGATCGAGCGGCGCAAGATGCTCAAGTTCCTCGGCGCCGAGCTGGAGCTGACGCCGGCGCCGATGGGCATGAAGGGCTCGCTGGCTCGCGCCGACGAGCTGCTGAAGGAAATTCCCGGCTCGGTGATGCCGCAGCAATTCGAGAATCCGGCCAATCCGGAAATCCACCGCAACACCACGGCGGAGGAGATCTGGGCCGATACCGACGGCAAGGTGGATGTCGTGATCTCCGGGGTCGGCACCGGCGGCACGCTGACCGGCGTCGGCTCGGTGCTGAAGAAGCGCAAGCCGTCGCTGCGCATGATCGCGGTCGAGCCCGAGGACAGCCCGGTCATTTCCGGCGGCAAGCCCGGTCCGCACAAGATCCAGGGCCTCGGCGCCGGCTTCATCCCGGGCAATCTCGAAACCAGCCTGATCGACGAGACCATCACGATCGGCAACGAGACCGCGTTCGAGACCTCGCGCCGGCTGGCGAAGCTGGAAGGCATTCCCGCCGGCATTTCGTCGGGTGCGGCCATTGCCGCTGCGCTGGAAGTCGCCGCCCGGCCGGGCATGGCGGGCAAGACCGTGGTGGTGGTGATTCCGTCCTTTGCCGAACGCTATCTCTCGACGGCTCTCTTCGACGGATATTGAGGTGTTCTCGCAGGACGAGCTGGAACGCTACGCCCGGCATGTGATCCTGCCGGAGATCGGCGGCGCCGGGCAGCAGAAGCTGAAGGCGGCGCGCGTGCTGGTGATCGGCGCGGGCGGCCTGGGCTCGCCGCTGCTGCTCTATCTGGCGGCGGCCGGCATCGGCACCCTGGGCATCGTAGACGATGATACGGTCTCGCTGTCCAACCTGCAGCGCCAGGTGCTGCATGGCAGCGGCGACCTCGGCCGCGCCAAGACCGAGAGCGCGGCGGCCGCCCTTGCGGCGCTGAATCCGCATGTGCGCGTCATCGAGCATGGCGTGCGCCTCGATGCCGGCAATGTCGAGGCGATCATGGCCGGCTACGACATCGTCGCCGACGGCAGCGACAATTTCGATACGCGCTTCCTGGTCAACGATACCTGCTATCGCCTGCGGAAGACGCTGGTGACGGCCGCCATCCTGCGCTTCGACGGCCAGCTCTCGACCTTCAAGGCGCATCTGGGCGCGCCGCATCCCTGCTATCGCTGCGTCTTCCCCGAGCCGCCGCCGCCGGGCAGCGTGCCGGCCTGCTCGGAAGCCGGCGTGCTGGGCGCGCTGGGCGGCGTGATGGGCAGCCTGCAGGCGCTCGAAGTGGTGAAGGAAATCCTCGAGCTGGGCGACAGCCTCTCGGGCCGTCTGATGCTCTATGACGCGCTGCGCGGCGATTTCCGCACCGTGCGGCTGCGGCGCGATCCGCTGTGCCGCACCTGCGGCACAAAAGCGGCTTTCTCGGGCAAGACCGGCGGCGATGGCAGAGCCTAGGCAGCCGCCGGCCGACGAGGAAGAGGTGCTCGGCCGCTGGCCCGAGCCGGGCGATCCGAACATGCGGCTGCTGCTGCGCCGCTGGGCCGGATGGCGCGACGGCCTGAATCCGCCGCCGCGCAGCCGCGTCGATCCTGCGGCGCTGAAGGCCGGCCTGCCGACCATCTGGATCTGGCGCCTGAGCGACGATCGATCGACGCTGACCTGCACGCTGGCCGGCGAGGAGGTGCAGGCCGCCTGGGGCCGCAGCATCATCGGCAACGACCCGCTCACCCTCTGGGGACCGCAGGCGGGCCTGGTCGTGCGCGAGCGGCTGAAGCGCGTGGCGCTGATTCCCGCGCTGGTGCATGGCCGCACCACCATCACGCCGGTTTCGGCCGGCGGCGCGCCGCTGGATACGGGGAAATCCGCCGAGCGCCTGATCCTGCCGCTGGCCGGCGACGATGGCCGCCCGTTCGGCGTGATCGGCATGACGCTGTACCGCTACGATCGCCTGGCGGCAGAGAATTCTTCGCCGACCGTGCTGCTGAAATCCTGGCGCTATCCCTGCGCGGCGCTGCCGGAGGGCCTGCCGGATGCGCGCTGAGGCGCAGACGCGGCTGGGCGAGCCCGGCTGCTGGCCGCCGCTTGAGGATGCGTGGCTGTTCGGCTTCCTGCGCCACTGGGCGGAGCGGCGCGAGGGCCTGTATGCGCCGCGTGAGCGGATCGATCCCACCATCCTGCGGGAATTGCTGCCGCATGTCTGGATCTACCGCTGGAATGCCGAGGGCAACGCCTTCGTCTGCACGCTTGCCGGCGAGGCGGTGCGCGATGCCTGGGGCCACAACCTGATCGGCAAGCGGCTGCAGGATTTCGCCAGGCCCGACGACGCGTCGGTGATCGAGGCACGCTACCGCGACGTGCTGGAAATGCCCGGCATCCAGTATAGCTGGCGCCGCGTCACGCCGCCGGGACAGACCGAGCGCTCGGCCGAGCGCCTGATCGTGCCGCTGAGCGATGCCGAAGGCCGGCCCTACGGGGTGTTCGGCATCAGCCTGTACCGCTTCGATCCCGTCGCCGCCGCCGAGAGGCCTGTCCTGGTCAACCAGGATGCCGTGATCTATCCCTGCGCCACCCTGCCGGCCGACCTGCCCGCGCCGGCGCATTAATATTCCGGCAGGCGCGGCCTGCTACGGTCCGGGCATGACGAATGCGAATCGGCCGCCGCAATGACGGCGACCGACGACGATCTGCCGGTCCTGCGCACCGGCGTCTGGCCCGAACTGGCCGATCCGCGGCTCCGGCGGTTCCTGCGCTGCTGGGCGCAATGGCGCGCCGGCCGGCCGGTGCCGCCGCGCAACGCGGTCGATCCGATCCAACTGGGCGACTGCCTGTCCCAGGTCTGGCTGCAGCAATGGGATGAGGCGCGTGGCGATTTCGTCTGCATTCTCGCCGGCGAGGCGGTCCGCGATGCCTGGGGCGAGACGATGGCCAGCCGGTCGCTGGGCCAATGGGCGCCGCCCGATCGCGCCGCCATCCTGCGCCGCCGCTGGCGGACGATGCTTGCGGTGCCGGCGATCGCCGTCAGCCGCTCTCCCATCGATCCGGTCGCCGCCGTTCCCAAACAGGTCGACCGCGTGGCGGTGCCGCTCCTGGACAGAAGCGGCCGGCCCGGCCTCGTCTTCGGCATGTCGGTCTATCATTACGATATCCACACCGCCAAACCCGAGCCCTCGGCCGTGCAGGACATCGTCTTCCATGCCTGCGACAGCCTGCCGGCCGCGCTGCCCTGAGGCGCCGCACCGGGCCGGCTGCGGCCGATTGTCGCAGTTCACGGCCGGTCGCCGCGGTGCGGTGCCGGGTTGATAACGCGCGTTGCCCCCGTTTCCGGATCGTCCAAGAAATGCATGAATTTACAAAGGGGTTAACTTGGCAGATGCGAGTGATTCGCAAATCAGGGTGACCCAGGCCCCTGCTTGACGCTCCCGGGGGCTGTTCCTATGGTGCCGGCGCTTTTCCGGGCCCGCCCGGAGGGCACCCGGAGGGGCATGCCGATGGCCGCCGATCAGCAGGGAACACCTGAACAGGGAGTGCCCGGAAAGGTTGCCGGCGAACATGCCGCGCTCGACCGCCTCAACGCCCGGCTCGACGCCGTGCGCGTGCGGCAGGCGGAAGAGGGGCGGCAGCAGGTCGACGCCGATCCGCGCCAGACGCGGTCGATTGGCAAGGCCTGGTCGCTGGCGATCGAGATGGTCGCCGCGGTCTGCGTGTCGCTGTTCATCGGCTGGTGGGTGGACCGCTGGCTGGGCACGGCGCCCTGGGGGCTGTTGGGTTTCATTCTGCTGGGGATCGCCACCGCGATGTGGACAGCGATCCGGACGGCGATGGTGATGCAGGCGACGCAGCAGGCCGATACGGCCGCCGAAGCCGGCGAGAAGAAGGAAGGGATTTGACATTGGCCGAAGCGCATCACAGCCCGCTCGAGCAGTTCAAGGTCAAGTGCATCGCATTCTGCGGCGAGGGCGGCGAGCTGCAGGCGTTTTCCTTCACCAATGCCTCGCTGTTCATGGTGCTGGCGCTGATCGGCGTCACCCTGCTGATGGTCTATGGCATGCGCCAGCGCAGCCTGGTGCCGGGCCGGCTGCAATCGGTGGCCGAGCTGTCCTATGAATTCGTCGCCAACATGGTGCGCGAGAATGTCGGCTCCAACGGCCGCCAGTATTTCCCGTTCATCTTCTCGCTGTTCATGTTCATCCTGTTCGCGAACATGCTCGGCATGGTGCCCTACAGCTTCACGGTGACGAGCCATATCATCGTCACTTTCGCGCTGGCGATCGTCGTCTTCATCGGCGTCACGATCATCGCGATCGCGCGCAACGGCATCCATTTCTTCACCCATTTCATGCCGGCCGGCGTGCCGATGTGGCTGGCGCCGCTGATCGTGCCGATCGAGATCATCTCCTACCTGACCCGGCCGATCAGCCTGTCGCTGCGTCTCGGCGCCAACATGCTGGCGGGCCATACCACGATGAAGGTCTTCGCCGGCTTCGTCGGTTCGCTGATCGGCCTGGGCGGCGCCGCGGCAGCCACCGGCATCCTGCCGCTGATCATGGTGACCGCGCTGACCGCGCTGGAATTCCTGATCGCCTTCCTGCAGGCCTATGTCTTCGCCATCCTCACCTGCCTCTATCTGTCGGAAGCGGTGAACATGGAGCATCACTGAGGTCGCAAGGCTTCAGCCGCGTAACAGTTTCGACCGAGTTTAACCTAGAAAGGACGAGTATTATGGATCTTGCTTCTGCAAAGATGATCGGTGCCGGCATCGCGGCGATCGGCATGGGCGGCGCGGCGATCGGCGTGGGCCTGATCTTCGCGAATTTCCTCAACGGCGCGCTGCGCAATCCGGGCGCTGCTCCGAAGCTGTTCGGCAACCTGATGCTGGGCTTCGCGGTGACCGAAGCGCTCGGCATCTTCGCGCTGCTGATCGCGCTGCTGATCCTGTTCGTCTGAGCTAGATGCCTCAGCTCGACACAGCCACCTTCCTGCCGCAGCTCGTCTGGCTGCTGATCACCTTTGGCCTGCTGTATGTGCTGATGTCAAAGGTGGCGCTGCCGCGGGTTGCTGCCGTGATCGACGAGCGCAAGCGTCGGCTCGATCAGGATCTGGCGGAGGCGGCAAGGCTGAAGCGCGAGACCGAGAAGGCCATTGCCGAATACGAGCAGGCATTGGCCACGGCGCGCAGCAAGGCGCAGGCGATAGCGGGCGAAGCCCGGACCCAGATCACCGCCGAATCGGCGGCCCAGCGGTCCAGGGTGGAAGCCGAGATCGCCGAGAAGACCAAGGCGGCGGAAGCCAGCATCAATGCGGCCAAGCAGCAGGCGCTCAGCCAGCTGACCTCGGTCGCAGCCGGTGCGGCAGCCGACGTGGTGGCGCGCCTGAGCGGCACGGCCCCGGCCGGCGACGCGGTCAACACCGCCGTCGCCCAGGTCATGGCCAAGCGCGGGTAAGGGGAAGCCATGCTCCACGATCCCACCTTCTGGACTCTCGTCGCCTTCGTCGTCTTCTTTGCCCTGGTCTTCTGGCTGAAGGTGCCGGGCAAGGTGACGGCGCAGCTCGACGAGCGTGCCGCGCGCATCAAGAAGGAACTCGACGAGGCCGAGAAGCTGCACCAGGAAGCGCAGCATCTGTTTGCCGAGTATCAGCGCAAGCAGCGCAACGCCCTCAAGGAGGCGGAAGAGATCATCGCCGCGGCGCAGGCCGAGGCGAAGACTCTGGTGAAGCAGACCGAGGCCGATCTGGCCGCCAGTCTGGAGCGCCGCCGCAAGCAGGCTGAGGACAAGATCGCCCAGGCCGAGAAGCAGGCTTTGCAGGAAGTGCGGGACACTGCCGTGGAAGTGGCGATCGCCGCTGCCGGCCAGGTGCTTGCCGACAATCTGCAGGGCGCGGCTGCCGCGGCCCAGATCGACCGCGCCATCGGCGACGTCAAAGCCCGGCTGCACTGACCGCTTCCGTCATTCCGACATGAAAAGGGCCGCAGCGATGCGGCCCTTTTTCGTTGCGACGAAGCCCTCGCCCGCGTCAGCGGGAGCCCGATGCTTCAGCGATGGAGGGTGAGGGTAGAGGGATCAATCCGTCACGCGGCAATAGACGCGGTATTGCCGGATGACATTGGCGTCGAAGGCGCTGAGGCGGATCGCCCAGTGTTCGCCTTCGTTGATCGCCCAGTCGCGCTCGTTGGCGCTGACCGCCTTGCCGCGCAGCTTCACTTCCTCGGCATAGCGGCCGAAGGAGCTCAGCGTCGCGCTCTTCAGCTCGGCGGTGACGTCTTCCATGTAGCAGATGACGAAATTCAGGCTTTCGAGCTCGGCCTGCAGGCCCTCGGGGGTGAGCAGATGCGGCTTGACCGGCTCGCGCTCGTGCCAGACCTCGTAGACGCGGCTCTCGGTCGATCCGGTGAGCAGGAAATCGGTGAACATCAGCTGTCCGCCGGGCTTCATCGCGGCGCGGATCTTGGCCAGCAGCAGGCGCTTGTCCTGGGCGGCGATCAGCCCGTCCTTGGAGATGATCGCGTCGATGCTCTTGCGCTTGAACTGCAGCTGGTCGAGCGGCTGCGTCTTGATGTTGATGCGCTGCTTGACGCCCTGGCTCTTGGCGACGGCGATCGCCGCTTCGGCGAGATCGGTATCCTGCTCATAGGCGTCGATCCACAGATTCTCGCGCGCCATCATCCGGCTCATGCCGCCCATGCCGCAGCCGAGCTCGGCGATCGACATGTTGGGATTGAGGCCGAGCGGCGAGATCAGCGGCCGCATCAGCTCCTCGCCGCCGGGCTGGTTGAAGCCCTCGCCGAACAGCTTCTGGGCGATCTGCAGCCGGCGCGGCGTCCAGCGTTCCAGGGTCGGCAGTTCCTGCGGCGGCTCCGGCTCGGGTTCGGGCGCGGCCGGCTTGGTGGTGAAATCCTGCACCATGTGGCGCATCGCGTAATCGTCGCCATGCCACCAGGCGCGCAGCTTGTCGCGCCAGGTAGGATCTTGGGACGCTTCAGGATTTTCCTTTACCACCACAGGCAAATCCGCAGGTTCGGTCATGCTCCTGTAACCGGAGCATGGTTGATTTTCCGTTGCCTCCCCCGTCCCGGGCAAGGCCCCCTCTTATCTCAGATTGGGTCGCCGGGTCCGCCGTGCAAGCAGTCCGGACACGCAAACGCCCGCCGGAAGGGCGGGCGTTTGGGTTAAGCCCGGTCGGGCAGGGGGTCAGCGCCGGCTGGAAACCCGCTCCGGCAGCAGGTCGCGCACCCGGCGGCGGGCTTCCGAATCGCGGATGCGGGCCGACTGCGCGGTGGTGATCAGTCGCGGCGCCGGCGGATTGGCCAGCACGGTGACCGGATCGGTCAGCAGGCTGTCGGCCAGCTGCTTGATCTCGGCCGGCAGGGTGGTGGCGAACACGATGGTCTGGCGCTCGGTCGGCGCGGCCTCGAAAATCGCGCGCAGCTCGTTGGTGACGCCGAGTTCCAGCATCCGGTCGGTCTCGTCCAGCACCATGATCTCGAGCTTGTTGAGCTCCAGCAGGCCGGCATTGATCAGTTCGACCACGCGGCCCGGCGTGCCGATCAGGATGTCGATGCCGCGGCCCAGCGCCTGCGCCTGCGCGGCCTTGCCGGGACCTTCATAGACGGTCGCCTGCGAAAGCCGCACAAAACGGCCATAGGCGCGGAAGCTTTCCTGGATATGCTGAACCCGCTCGCGCGAGGTGGTGAGGATCAGGGCGCGCGCCTTGCGGGCGCCGGCCGGGTGCCGGTCGATCGACAGATGCTGCAGGATCGGCAGGGTGAAGGCGACGGTCTTGCCGGCGCCGGCTTCCGCCTGGCCCAGCAGGTCGCGACCCTGCAGAAGATGCGGGATGGCTTTCGCCTGGATCGGGGTGGGCGCGATATGCTTTTCGGCCGTCAGCGCGCGCTGAATGGGTTCTACAAGGTCTAACTGCGAGAATTGGATGGCGTTCAACATCAGTCTTCAATCATGGTTCAGGCGGCAGGTCCGCCAGATGACTATTCCACCCCGCCCGGCAGCGCCAAAGCGCGGCGGCGAACAAGGGCTTATCACGTCAGCCAGGGTGACCGGAGCATTCGTACAGCGGCGTCCGGATGGGGACCGCGAACCCGCGTGATACTAGCGACGGTTCCTGCGTTTGCAAGTGCGAAAGTTGCTCTGCGACAATCGCGCCGCCTAGCGGGAAAAGCCCACATTTCATACCCTGCCTTCGTTTGTTGATATGGATTTAATTTCCTGTTTTGCAAGAAGTTTTTCATTAAATCCGATTCCGCGCCGATTCCGCCCGGCCTTCACTGACCGTCCCTGCAACCCGCCGCCCCAGGCCCCCTGCACCCCAGGCGGGCAGGCGACTCGGGGAGTATATAATCCGTAGGCGGATTACAGCCGAAACCAGCCTGCCGGCACCCCGCGCGGGCACTCCCGGCTTCCCCTTGGGCGGATGGGGATTTTTCCGGGAATCCGGTTGCAAAGGCCGGACCGGCCCGCTACAACCCCGGCCTCGTATCGGGTGTTCCGGCTTATAGGGCTGCCGAGTTCGCCTAGAAGATCACTCCATACCTGTCGGAGGTTATGAAATGCCCAAGTTGAAGACCAAAAGCGCGGCGAAGAAGCGCTTCAAGCTGACCGCGACCGGCAAGGTCAAGCGGGCCCACCAGGGCAAGCGTCACGGCATGATCAAGCGCACCAACAAGCAGATCCGCAACCTGCGCGGCACGACGCTGGTGTTCGAGGGCGACGCCCGCAAGATCATCAAGAACTACCTGCCGAACGGCTGAAGCGTAAGGATACACCGCCATGTCACGCGTCAAACGGGGCGTCACCGCCCGCGCCCGCCACAAGAAGGTCCTCAAGCTCGCCAAGGGCTACCGGGGCCGCAATTCCACCGTCTTCCGCGTCGCGATCGAGAAGGTCGAGAAGGGCCTTCAGTATGCGTTCCGCGACCGCCGCGCCAAGAAGCGCAATTTCCGCGCGCTCTGGATCCAGCGCATCAACGCCGCCGCCCGCGAGCAGGGCCTGACCTATGGCCGATTTATCAACGGCCTCGCGCTCGCCGGCATCGAGATCGACCGCAAGGTTCTGGCCGATCTGGCAGTGAGCGAGCCCGAGGCCTTCAACGCCCTGGTGGCGCAGGCGAAAGCCGCCCTGCCCGCCAAGGCGGCCTGACCGGCCCGCATTCGCCACCATCACTAGCGACCAGTTGCGGAGGGGCCGTGTCTTACGGCCCCTTTCGCTTTTTTTGCCAACGGCTATTGGCTTCCCGCACCCAACCCCAGCTGTAGCCGCGGGCCCCAACCAATCCCAGGGGGGGGGGGGGCAGGGGGGGGTGGGGGACAGCACGCGATAGAGGAACGATGACCGAGATCGTCAAACTGGCAGAAGACGCCGAACGCGCGATTGCCGATGCCTCCAGCCTCGAGGCGCTGGAAGAGGCGCGGCTTTCGGTGCTGGGCAAGAAGGGCTGGCTGTCCGGTGCGCTGAAGGAACTCGGCGCGCTGTCGCCCGACGAGCGCAAGGCGCGCGCCCAGCAGCTCAACGAGGTGAAGGAGCGCGTTACCGCCGCGCTGGAGACGCGCAAGGGCGCGCTGGCCGATGCCGCCATCGCGGCGCGGCTGACGGCGGAAAAGCTCGACATGACGCTGCCGCTGCAGGAGAGCGCGGAAGCGCAGGGCCGCATCCATCCGGTCAGTCAGGTGATCGACGAGATCACCGAGATCTTCGCCGCGATGGGCTTCTCGATCGCGGAAGGGCCGGATATCGAAGACGACTTCCACAATTTCACGGCTTTGAACATGCCGGCCGAGCATCCGGCGCGGCAGATGCAGGACACCTTCTACCTGCCGAAGCGCGGCGAGGACGGCGAGCAGATCGTGCTGCGCACCCATACCTCGCCGGTGCAGATTCGCACCATGCGCGGC
>CAYSCA010000028.1:0-21856 GCA_964429465.1 uncultured Rhodospirillaceae bacterium | reverse complement strand
TTCGGCGTCAAGCACAAGGAGCGCCTGAAGCAGCTCAAGGCCGAAGTCCATGTGCTGACCATGTCTGCCACCCCGATTCCGCGCACCCTGCAGCTGGCGCTGTCCGGCGTGCGCGAGCTCAGCCTGATCGCCACACCGCCGGTCGATCGGCTGGCTGTGCGTACTTACGTCACGCCATTCGATCCGGTGGTGATCCGCGAGGCCCTGCTGCGCGAGCATTTCCGCGGCGGCCAGAGCTTCTTCGTCTGCCCGCGCATCGAATTTCTCGACACCGCCATGGCCTTCATTCGTGACCATGTGCCGGAACTGAAGGCCGTCGTCGCCCATGGCCAGCTGGCGCCCACGGAACTCGACGATGTGATGAACGCCTTTTATGACCGGCGCTACGACGTGCTGGTGGCGACCAACATTGTCGAAAGCGGGCTGGATATCCCGTCCGCCAATACCCTGGTCGTCTACCGCGCCGACCTGTTCGGCCTGGCGCAGATGTACCAGCTGCGCGGTCGCGTCGGGCGCTCCAAGCTGCGCGCCTATTCCTATTTCACCTACCAGCCGGGCCGCATGCTGAATCCGGGCGCGGAGCAGCGCCTGCATGTGCTGCAGAGCCTCGATACGCTGGGTGCCGGTTTCAGCCTGGCCTCGCACGACCTCGATCTGCGCGGCGCCGGAAACCTGCTCGGCGAAGAGCAGTCCGGCCATATCCGCGAGGTCGGGTTCGAACTGTATCAGGAGATGCTGCAGGAAGCGATCATGGAGGCCCGGGCCAGCGCGCGCGGCGAGACCGGCCTCGGTGCCGAGAAATGGTCGCCGCAGATCCAGATCGGCACGGCGGTGCTGATCCCGGAGAGCTATGTGGCCGACCTGAATCTGCGCATGCAGCTATACCGGCGCCTGGCCGACCTGGAGGGGCGCGCCGATATCGACGCCTTTGCCGCCGAGCTGATCGATCGCTTCGGCCCCCTGCCGGTCGAAGTGCAGCATCTGCTCGATATCGTGGCGATCAAGAAGCATTGCCGCGATGCCAATATCGTGAAGATCGAGGCGGGCCCGAAGGGGGCCACACTCAGCTTTCGCGACAATACCTTTGCCGATCCGGCCGGGCTGGTGCTGTTCATCCAGTCGGAGCGCGGCAAGGCCAAACTGCGGCCCGACCACAAGGTCGTCTTCATCCACGACTGGCCGGAGCCGGATGATCGCCTGAAGGGCGTGCTGCATATCGCGGCCCGGCTGGGCGAAATCGCCGGGAAGGCCCGGAAGGCCGCCTAGTTGCGCGCCGGCAGGTATTCCGGTTTTCCGGGCGGGAAGGTCTGTCCGGCCCCGATATAGCCGATTTCGCCATCCGGCCCGAGCAGCGGAAACCGCGACCAGTTCCAGCAGCCAGTCCTCGCCCAGCGTCCGGGTCTGGGCGCGGCAGTAACCCGGCTTGCCCTCCCGGAACACCACCGTCGCGCCCTCGAGCAGGAATGGAAGCAGGGCTTTGTCCGGATGCTCGTCGAGCCACCGGCCCGTCAGTTCCATGCCCAGCCGCTGCACGATATCGGTGCCGACCAGCCTGTAGCGGAAGCGCAGCGGCTGCTTCTGGATTTCGAGCAGGGAGATCGAACCCAGCAGAAAGCGCAGTCGCAGCGGGTCGAGGAATTCCTTGCCCGGCGGGCGCCCGTCGCGATGGGCCGCGAACCAGAGTTCCAGGAACTGCCGGACATTGGGATCGCTGATCCGTGCCGGATCGAAAATGAGTTCAAGCCGAGGGGCGCCCGATCCGCGAATGGTCGGCTCGGTCGCCTCCACCTCAGCCACCGTTTTCGGATGTCTCGGCGGCGATCTTGTCGATGACCTGCAGCAGGGCTTCGGGGTCCTGGGCTCCGGGCACGCCGTATCTTCGCTCGAAGATGAAGAAGGGCACGCCGGTGATGCCGAGTTCACGCGCCATCTGGTCTTCCGACTGGATCACGTCGGCATCCTGGCCTTCATCCAGCAGGGACTTGATCAGCGCGCCATCCATGCCTTCCGCCTCGGCGGCATCTGCCAGCACCTGATGGTCGCCGATATCCTTCCCTTCGAGGAAATAGAGGCGGAACAGCCGCTCCTTCAATTCGTTCTGCACGCCGGCGCCGAGCGCCCAGCGCAGCACGCTGTGGGCCGCCAGCGTGTTGGGCGTGCGCCTGATGCCGTCGAAATCGAAGGCAATGCCTTCCTTGGCGCCTTCCGCGGTGACACGGGCATAGATTTCCTTTGCCCGCGCCGGGCCACCGAACTTGGCTTCCAGGTAGCTTTTCCGGTCGACACCTTCCCGGGGCATGTCCGGATTGAGCTGGAACGGACGCCAGCCGATCTCGAAGTCCATGTCGGGGCGCCGGGCCAGCGCCTGCTCGAGGCGGCGCTTGCCGATGAAGCACCAGGGGCAGATAACGTCGGAGACGATTTCGATGCGCATGCCCTTACGGTAGCGCAGCGCCGACCCGCCGGCCAGCCCCTTGACCGATTTTGCCGGAACCCTGACGATCCCGTTCAACTGCGAGGAGGAATCGATGTCTCAGGGAGTCAGTCTGAAGGGTAAGGTGGCCGTGGTGACCGGCGCATCGAGTGGTCTGGGTGAGCGATTCGCCACCATCCTGAGCAATGCCGGCGCCACCGTGGCGCTGACCGCCCGGCGGACCGACCGGCTGGAGGCATTGGCCGGCACCATCCGGGCCGCCGGCGGCACGGCGCTCACCGTCCGTCTGGACGTGAACGATCAGGCCAATATCCAGTCGGCCTTCGCGGAGATTTCGAAGGAGCTCGGCGGCGTCGATATCCTGGTCAACAATTCGGGCGTCAGCAGGCAGGCCAGGATCACCGACACCACACCGGATGATTTCGATTTCGTCATGGACACGAATGTCAAAGGCGCCTTCTTCGTCGCCCAGGCCGCGGCAAAGGACATGATCGCCCGCAAGGTTCCCGGGCGGATCGTCAACATCGCCTCGGTCGCCGGCCTGCGGGTGCTGAGCCAGCTCTCGGTCTACTGCATGTCGAAAGCCGCTGTCGTGCAGATGACCAAGGCGATGGCGCTGGAATGGGCCCGCTACGGGATCAATACCAATGCGATCTGCCCCGGCTATATCGAGACCGAGATCAATCGCGAATACTGGAATACGCCGGGCGGGAAGAAGCTGGTCGAGATGCTGCCGCGGCGCCGTGTGGGCGCGCCACAGGATCTGGACGGCTTGCTGCTGCTGCTCGCCTCGACAGAGGCCGCCTTCATCAATGGCGCGATCATCGCCGCCGATGACGGGCTTGCGGTGACCTGACAGATGGCAGGCAGCACCGAGGGCAGGCCGAAAATCCTGGTGCTGTTCGCGCATCCCTATCCGCATGTTTCGAAGATCAACCGGGCGATGGCCGATGCGGTGCGCGATCTGCCGCATGTCACCCTGCATGACCTCTACGAGCTCTATCCCGATTTCCATATCGATGTGCAGCGCGAACAGGCACTGCTGCTGTCCCATGACGTCGTGGTCATGCAGCATCCGCTTTACTGGTATTCCTGTCCCGCTCTGCTGAAGGAGTGGATGGATGCAGTGCTGGAATATGGCTGGGCCTATGGCACCGGCGGAACGGCGCTGCAGGGCAAGGAACTGGTTCAGGCCGTGTCCACCGGCGGCCCCGATCATGCCTATCGCGAGGAAGGCTACAACCGTTACAGCATCACCGATCTGCTGCGGCCGTTCGAGCGCTCTGCCGCGTTATGCGGCATGACATACCGTCAGCCGTTCCTGTTCCAGGGCGTGCGGCTGAGGGCGGCAGAGGAGGTCGCGACGCATGCGGCCGCCTACCGCCACTGGCTGGAAACCTATCCGCATCCGGCAAGCCGTCCGGCCTGCGAACAGCCGGCCGTCCCGGCTTCGGACCGGTAGGCGCCAATGGATAATCTGCTGGTCAACGCAGTGATCTATCTGGCGGCCGCCGTCATCGCGGTGCCGATCGCCAAGCGGCTCGGGCTGGGCTCGGTACTTGGCTACCTGATTGCCGGCGTGGCGATCGGTCCCTGGGGGCTGCGGCTGATCATCGATGTGGAGGCCATCCTGCATTTCGCCGAGTTCGGCGTGGTGCTGCTGCTCTTCATCATCGGGCTGGAGCTCAATCCGCGGCGGCTCTGGCAGATGCGGATGCCGATCCTGTGGCTTGGCGCCGGGCAGGTGCTCGGTTCGGCCGCGGCGCTGGCCGGATTTTGCCTGGCGATCGGCTGGCCCTGGCCGACGGCGCTGGCGGCGGGGCTGGGGCTCTCGCTGTCCTCCACCGCCATTGCGCTGCAACCCCTGACCGAGCGCCATCTGCTGCAGACGCCGGGCGGCCGGTCCGCCTTTTCGATCCTGCTGTTCCAGGATATCGCCGTCATTCCCATGCTGGCGCTGCTGCCGCTGCTGGCCGCGCATCCCGCAATCGCCAGCGAGGGCGAGGGATGGCTGAGCACGGTCAAGGGGATCGCCGCGATCGCCGTCGTGATCTTCGGCGGGCGCTATCTGACACGCCCGATCTTCCGCCTGGTTGCCGGCACCGGCCTGCGCGAGATCTTTACTGCGGTCGCCCTGCTGCTGGTGATCGGCATCGCGGCCCTGATGCAACTGGTCGGCCTTTCCATGGCGCTGGGTGCTTTCCTGGCCGGCGTGCTGCTGGCGGAATCGGAGTATCGCCACGAGCTGGAAAGCGATATCGAACCCTTCAAGGGGCTGCTGCTCGGGCTGTTCTTCATCGCCGTGGGCATGTCGGTCAATTTCGGCCTTCTGGTCACCCGGCCGGGGACGGTCATCGGTCTGGTCGCGGCGCTGCTGCTGATCAAGGCGGCCGTCCTGTTCGTGCTGGCGCGGGCGGCCCGGTTGCCGGCGAGCCAGACCAGCCTGTTCATCTTCCTGCTGGCGCAGGGCGGTGAATTCGCCTTTGTGCTGTTCGGGAATGCTTCCGGGGTGGGTGTGCTGGACAGCGAAACGGCCGCCCTGCTGGTCGTCGCCGTGGCCCTGTCGATGATGACGGCACCGCTGCTGGTGGTGGCGAATGACAGGTTGATCGAACCGCGTTTCACCCGGATCAGCGACCGGCCGCAAGACATGCCGGATGACGAGGGCAATCCGGTGATCGTCGCCGGCTTCGGCCGCTTCGGCCAGATCGTGGTCCGCCTGCTCTATGCCAACCGGATCGGTGCCACCGTGCTCGACCATGATCCGGAGGTGGTCGACACTTTGCGGCAATTCGGCTTCAAGGTCTTTTACGGCGATGCCACCCGCCTCGATCTGCTGGAAGCGGCAGGCGCCGCGAAGGCCAGGGTTCTCGTCGTCGCCATCGACGACCCGCAACGTTCACTGGCGCTGGTGGACGTCGCGCGTCAGCATTTTCCGCAGTTGAAGATCGTGGCGCGCGCCCGTGACCTGCCGCATGCCGTCGAGCTGATGAACCGCGAATTGCCGGTGATCGAGCGCGAGACCTTCCATTCCGCGCTTCGGCTGGGCGAGGAGACGCTCAAGGCGCTGGGCCAGCCCGCCTATGCCGCACGCAAGAAGACGCTGACCTTCCGGCGGCATAACGAGGCGCTGCTGCGGGAGATCCATGCGCATTGGAGCGAGAATATCGAGAAGCGCATTACCCTGCAGCAGCATGCGCGCGCCCGGCTGCAGCAGAATCTCGAGGCCGACGAACAGGCGATTGCCGAGCAGCGCGGCCTAGGCTGGGATTAGGAGCAGGGCCTAGGCAAAGCCCATCCGGCGCAGGATCTGCTGGCTCTCGGCGATGGCGGTTCCGCCGGCGAAGGTCATCCGGCCGGCGAACAGGGTGCTCAGGCGATCCATCAATGCCGTCGATCGCTGCCATGCCGCCTGGCGCTCGCCGTCGGTGGTGGCGGCATGCCACTCTTTCACATAGGCGGCGCCGGCCTGCAGGATCGCAAGCTGGTCGTTTCGGGCGGCGACATTGCGATAAGCTTGGGCCAGCGCGGGTTTGTCCTCGAACAGCTTGGCGATTTCGGCGGCATGGGGATGGTTGCCGTCGACGATCACGCGGCCATCGGCGCCGACGCTCAACGCGACAGGCTGGTTCGGGTCGACATTGATGCCGGCCAGATTCTGCCGCAGCAACTGGGCAAATTCTGCCGTGTGCTTTCCGGCCGCGGCGGCAACTTTATCCACCCGGACGCTCCGGGTGAGCGGATCATAGGCATCGCCGAACAGGCTGCGGGCAAGCTGATCGGGACTTGGCGCCGCCGACCGCGCGTCATTCGCGGCCTTTGCGGGCCGCTCTTCTGCCAGGTATTCCGCGAATTTAGCGGCTGCAGCGGTAGCAGGCGTATTGGCCGCGATCTTTTGCTGGGGCGACATCATGTCGCCGAACAGCGCCTTGGCGCTGGCAGTGGTGGCGATGCTCATCTCGGGCCTCATGCATTTGCTTGCACGAGGCATTGCAAGGCAGGTGCCAGTCAGGAGGCGGGCAGTTCGGCCAGCTTCTTGCGCTGCACCTTGCCGTTGGCGGTGCGCGGCAGGGCGGCGACGAAACGCCATTCGCGCGGGCATTTATATGCCGCCAGCCGGGCTTCGGCGAAGCGGGCCAGCTCGACCCGGTCGGCGCCCTGGCCTTCGCGCAGGACGATGAAGGCGGCCACGACCGACACATCGGCGCGGACCCGCAATTCGGTGACGGCGACCTCGGCGACCGCGGGATGTTCCGCGATCGCGGTCTCCACCTCGACGGGCGAGACCCGATAGCCCATCGCGTTCATCACATCGTCATTGCGGCCATGATGCCAGACATAGCCATCGGCATCGATGCTGGCGAGGTCGCCGCCATAGAACCATTCGCCGCGATAGACCAGCGCCTCTTCCTCCGGCCGGTGCCAGTAGCCGAGCATCAGCGACGGGTCTGAGCGATGCACGGCCAGCAGGCCGACTTCGCCCGCCGGCAATGGCTCTGTGCTGTCGCCGTCGACGGGCAGGATGGCGACGCGACGGCCGGGCTGCGGCTTGCCCGGGCTGCCCGGCTTGATCGTCATGCCCGGGCCGGTGGAGATATAGGTCGAGATTTCCGACATCCCGAGCGCTTCATAAAGCGGTTTGCCGGTCCGCTCCTCCCATTCGGCGAGCAGGGCCGGCGGCAGCGCCTCGCCGGCGGTTGCGCCATGCCGGAAGGCGGAGAGATCGTGGCTGGCGAAATCGCAATATTTGAGAATCTGGCGATAGAGCGTCGGCACCGCGGCAAACATCGTTGCGCGATACGTCTCCAGCAGCCGCGGCCAGACCTGCACGTCGCGGGGCCCGTTATAGAGCACGGTGGTGGCCCCGACAGCCCAGGGATCGACGAGGCCGACGCCCAACGTATAGGTCCAGTTGAAGGCGCCGGCATGCAGCACCACGTCGCTTTCCTGCAGGCCGAGCCAGCCGCGATGCATCGGACGGCGGCCCCAGGCGGCGCGCTGGGCATGCAGAACGCCTTTCGGCTTGCCCGTAGTGCCGGAGGTATAGACCAGATAGGCCGGGTCGTCGGCAGCGGTATCGGCATAATCGGACAGCGGCGCGGATTGCTTCAGCGCTCGCAGGCGCTGCGGGTCGATCAGGCTTACGCCGTCCGGCAGTTTCAGGTCGCGCGACAATTCGGCCGAGGCGGCGACGGCGGCCGCGCCGGAATTCTCCAGCAGATAGGCGGCTTCGGCAGCCGTGAGTTGTGCGCTGGACGGCAGCGCGACATAGCCTGCGGCCATCGTGGCGAAATAGGTCAGCGCATAATCGGCATCATTGGCCATGCGGATCATGATCCGGCTGCCTACCGGCAATCCGAGGCTCTGCAGCCCGGCGGCGAGGCGGCGCACGGCGAGGTCGACTTCGCCGAAGGTCATGCGGAACTCGGTGTCGTCGCCCACCAGAATCATCGCGGTCTTGCTGGGACGCAGCCGCGCATTCTCGGCAAGGCAATAGCGGGCGATATTGAAACGGGCCGGAACGGGGTCGGTCATGCGGTCTGGTTCGGTTTGGCGTCAGGAGTCCGCAGATAAAACAGCAGAGCGGTGAGAAGGCCTACCGCTTGTAGGCCGAACATGACGCGATAGGCAAGCTCGTCCGGTATGCCGCCAGCGGGTGTCAGCCATGTCATCAGGTAGCCGGTGAGAATCTGCTGGAAAGCGGCGCCGCCCATCGTGCCGATATTGAGCGTGGTCATGCCGCGGCCGACCAGTTCCGGCGGAAAGACCGATCGGGCATGGGCGAAGATCATCACCGTGCTGCCATTCATCACGCCGAGGATGGTGAACAGGATGGTGATCGCCAGCAGGCTCAGGCCGGGGATCGCCACGATGATGCCGAGACAGACCAGTTGCGAGCCAATGCCGGCCGCCAGCAGCCATTTGCGCGTGTTGAACACGCGATCCAGCGGCCCCCAGATGAAATATCCGGCGGCCGCGCCGACAGCCATGAAGATCATCACATTGCCGCGCGCCGCCGCGTCCAGCCCGTGCACGTCATGCAGGAAGGGTCCGCCCCAGAGGCCGAGAATGGTGATGAAGGTGGCATAGGCCGTGAAAATGATGGCGAGCAGATAGGGAAAGGCCGGGTGCCGGATCACGACGCCGACACCGCGCAGCGCCTCGCGCAGGCTTTCGCCGCTGCCGCTGCGGGCCTTTTCCGGATCGGGATGGTCGCGAATGATGAGGTAGGTCATGGCGATCAGCAGCACGGTGATCGCCGCGGTGACGTAGAAGGCGCCGCGCCAGCCGAAGGCTGCCGAAAACCAGGCCAGCGGCGCCGTGGAGGCGATCACACCCAGGTTGCCGACCGCGATCATGATTCCTGACATCTGGGCGAATTTCTCGGGCGGGAACCAGCGCGAGAACAGCACCAGCGGCCCGATCAGCAGTGCGCCGCAGCCAAAGCCGAGGATCACGCGGGCGATGGTCAGCTCGAACAGGTTGCGGCCGACGGCGAATGCCAGCGCGCCGACCAGCGCGACGCTCAGCGTCACCAGGATGGTCTTGCGCGGCCCCCAGCGGTCGAGCGCGATCCCGACCGGCAGCTGGCTGATCGCGAAGGTCAGGAAGAAGCCGCCGGTCAGGATGCCGAGATCATCCGGCGTCAACTGCAGTTCGGTCATCAGGTCAGGCCCGATCACCGCATTGGCCGACCGGTAGAACTGGCTGATGACATAGGTCAGGCAGGCGCAGGTAAGGATGCGCCAGGCAACGGGCATGTTGACTCCGCTACGGACCCATCAGGGCTTCGGGCAGCCAGGTGGCGATGCCCGGGAAGACGCAGATCAGCAGGATCGCCAGCACCATGCACAGCATGAATGGTAATGCCCCCCTGAGGATGGCGGGCAGCTTCACATCGGGCGCAATGCCGTTGATGACGAACAGGTTGAGTCCGACCGGCGGCGTGATCAGCCCGAGTTCCATGTTGATGGTGAGGATGACGCCGAACCAGATCGGGTCGAACCCGGCATTGGCGATGATCGGCGCCAGGATCGGCGTGGTCATCAGGATGATCGCGGCCGGCGGCAGGAAGCAGCCGGCGACCAGCAGCAGGATGTTGATGAGCAGCATCAGCACCCAGCGGTTGATCTCCAGGGCGGCGATCCATTCGGCGATCGACTGGGTGATGTACAGGCTCGCCATCATGTAGCCGAACAGGATCGAGGTGGCGATGATCATCAGGATCATGCCCGATTCCCGCATGCCGTCGCGCAGGATCACCCAGAGGTCTTTCGGCCGCCACACGCCGTAGATCAGGACGACCATGACGAGGCAGAGCAGGGCGCCGACGCCGGCGGCCTCGGAAGGCGTCGCGATGCCGCCATAGAGGGCGTAGACCACGCCGGCGATGACCACCAGGAAGGGCAGGATCTTGGGCAGCAGCTCGAACTTTTCTTTCATGGAGTAGCGCCGGGCGAAGTCGGCGGGCTTTTCGCCGCTTCTCCAGCTGTTGAACAAGGCCCACGCCATGAACAGGCCGGTCAGCAGCAGACCGGGAAACACCCCGGCAAGGAACAGTTTGCCGATCGAGCTCTCGGAAGCGATGCCATACAGGATCATCGTGACGCTGGGCGGGATCAGGATGCCCAGCGTACCGCCGGCGGCGATGGCGCCGGTGGCGAGTTCGGCCGAATAGCCGCGCTTGCGCATCTCCGGGATGCCCATCTTGCCGATCGCCGCGCAGGTGGCCGGCGAGGAGCCGGTCAGTGCGGCAAACAGCGCGCAGGCGCCGAGATTGGAGATCACCAGCGAGCCCGGCACGCGGTTGAGCCAGCGGTTCAGCGCCTCATAGAGGTCGCTGCCGGCGCGCGAGGAGGCGACTGCGGCCCCCATGATGATGAACATCGGGATCGAGACCAGGGTGAAATCCTCGAGCCCGGCGAAGAGGGTTTCGGACAGGAAGTCAAGGCTGCCCCAGCCTTCCATCGCGACCAGGAAGATGATGGAGACGACGCCAAGGCCGAAAGCGATCGGGATGCCGGTGGCGAGCACCGCAATGGTGACGCCGGCGATCACCAATCCAAGCTGAAGTTCGTTCACAGGCCGTCCTCCGGCTTGAGGCCGAACGGCATGTCGCGTCCGGTGAGCAATGCCCAGATATCGACGATGTACTGCAGGCAGATCAGTCCCATGCCCACCGGTATGGCGAGATAGGGAATCCAGACCCGCGCCCGCCACATGGAGCTGGTGAGGCGGTCGATGGTATAGGCCTCATGCCACCAGAACAGCGATTGCCAGAATACCAGGGCGCAGAAGACGAGGGCCAGCACCGAGGCCACCAGGGCCACGATGACGCGGGTGCGATGACCCAGCATCAGCGGCACCAGGTCGACATTCACATGCCCCCGCGTCAGCAGCACATACGGCGCCCCGACGAAGGTGGCCGCGATCAGCGAAAAGGTGACGAACTCGGTCTGCCAGATGGTCGACTGGCCCAGCAGCACGCGCTGGAAGATCATCTGGCAGACGATGATAATGCTGAGCAGGATCAGCAGGGTGGAAAACACCCCGCTGATCCGCGACAGCAGCCGCACAGCGGATGCAAAACGCTCCATAGTCAGAATCAGGTCGCTTTAGCGGACCTGCAGCGCCTTGACGATCAGCTCCTTGCCGCCCGGAACCTTGTTGGCAAAGGTGCGGTACGAGGTCTTGTTGGCCACCTCGCGCCACTTGTTGGCCTGCTCGTCGGTCATTTCGACGACCTTGACGCCGGCCTTCTTGTAGGTCTCGACCAGCTTCTCGTCGAGCTTCTTCGACTCGGCCGCGAAGAAGTCTTCCGCCTTCTTCGAGGCGGCCATGATGGCCTTCTTCTGCGCATCGTTCAGCTTGTCGAAGCTGCGCTTCGACATCAGGACCGGTTCGTACATGAACCACAGGGCGTTATTGCCCGGCGCGGTCAGGCATTTCAGCTGCTCATACAGACGGAACGACACGAAGCTGCCCGACGAGGTATCGGTGGCATCGGCAACGCCGGTCTGCAGCGCGTTGTAGACCTCGTTCGAGGGGATCGACAGGATCGAGGCCCCGGCGCCAGCCCACATTTCGGCGAAGGTCGCGCCCGCCGAACGGACCTTCAGGCCCTTGGCGTCGTCCGGAACCAGGATGCACTTATCCTTGGAACCGAAGGCACCGGCCAGCCAGGCATCGGCAAGCACGACGACGCCGGCATCGTTGATGATCTTCTTGATGTCCTGCATGAACGGCGAGGCATTGATGCGCTTGGCATGATCATGGTTCTTGACCAGGCCCGGCATCAGGGTGGCGCCGAACTCCCCGTGCTGGCCGGAGGCATAGTCGAGCGGGAAGGACGTGAGGTCGATCTGACCCTTGATCATCGCATTCCACTGCTCGGTAGCCTTCACCAGGCTCGCGCCGGGATAGACCTTGATGTCGAGCCCGACATTGGCCTTCTTGGCCTCGCGGGCGATCATCTGCACCATTTCATCGCGGACGTCGCCCTTGCCGCCGGGGAACTGGTGCGATGCTTTCAGAGTGACATCGGCAGCCTGCGCGGCGCCGGCAAGCCCAAGGGCCATGATCGCCGCAAGACCGGCCCGAATGTGATTCTGCATTGACGTTTCCTCCTCGTCTTATGTTGTTCGTCGTCATACTAAATTATTGGATAATTGCGAACAAGAATAACCCGGGCGCCAAAATCCCGGCCGCTACGTGACGACTCCGTTTACTTTTGGGTGAATGGCAGGCTCAGGGGCGGCTCTTCGCCCGGCTCGGTCGGCGGGACCAGCTGCGGACGGGTGGCGCCGAGAACCGCCTGCGCCACCTGGCTGGACACTTCGGCCGCGATCTTCGCGGCTATCTCCGCCGAGACTTTCGCGGCCACCTGGGCCGCGATCTGGGCGGGAGAGGGCGCGCTGGCCGCGTTGCCGGCTGATTGGGCCGGGCCGACCGACAGACCGGGGGCCGATGCCGCCGCTCCATCCGGAGCGCCGGGCCGTTCCTCCAGCCGGCGGATGAATTCCTGGATGATGCGGCGATAGAGCTCGTCCTTGAGCACCGCATCCTCTTCGCCCTGGTTGATCGAGGGATTGTCGTTCACCTCGATCACCACCACGCCCTTGTTGGGGGTCTGCTTGAGGTCGACGCCGTAGAAGCCGTTGCCGATCAGGTTCGCCGCCTTGAGCGCCAGTTCGACGATGGCGGGAGGCGCATCCTCGATGGGCAGGGTGCGGAAGCCGCCTTCCGTGAAGCGGCCGCCATCGCCATGCTTCACCACCTGCCAGTGGCCGCGCGACATGAAATACTGGCAGGCGTAGATGGGCTGCCCGCGCAGGATGCCGATGCGCCAGTCGAACTCGGTATAGAGATATTCCTGGGCCAGGATGACGTCGGACTCGCGCAACAGCCGCGCCGCGGCATCGGCAAGCTGCTGACGGTTCTCCGCCTTCACGATGCCGCGGGAGAAGGAGCCGTCGGGGATCTTCAGGATGATCGGATAGGGGATCTCCTGCTCGATCGCCTCGATGCCGCGATTGTCCAGCACCACGGTCTTGGGCGTCGGAATCTTGTTCGCCTTCAGCAGCTCGGCCAGATAGACCTTGTTGGTGCAGCGCAGGATCGAGGTGGGATCGTCGATCACCGCCATGCCTTCGTTCTCCGCCTTCTTGGCGAAGCGGTAGGTATGGTGATCCAGCGCCGTGGTCTCGCGGATGAACAGGGCGTCGTATTCCGCCAGTTCGGAATAATCCTTCTTCTCGACCAGCTCGACCTCGACGCCCATCTGCTCGCCGATGCGGACGAATTTCTGCAGGGTGCGGCGGTCCGACGGCGGCAGCGCCTCGGCCGGGTTATGCAGGATCGCCAGGCTGTATTTCGCCGCCGGCTTGGCCTTCGGCGTGCGCCAGCTGGAGCGCGTATAGGATTCCAGCGCGTGCTCGAAGAATTCCTCCTGCTCGGGCTTGAGGTCGCTGAGCGACATCGGCCGGATCGAGGCGATATGCCAGCCATCCTCGGGCGAGATGCTGAGTTTCAGCATCGGCGCGCGGAACTCGTCGAAGACGCGGCGCGCCAGATCGGGGAAGCGCAGGTCGTCGGTGCGGCCGAAGAAGACATGCACCGTGAAGGCCGCTGTCGGCAGCATCACCAGCTTCTTCACCTGCTGCCGCAGCAGCTCGTCCAGTTCGGGAAGGGCATAGCTGTAGATGCTGCGCTCGCGCAGCTCCAGGATCGTCTTGACCGAGGGGATCACCTTCTGGCTGCGCGCCTCGGCCAGCAGCGAGCAGTAATAGCCGTAGCCGAGGTAGGAGTAGTCCTTGCTCAGGTTGATGATCTTGGCGCGCTTGTCCTGCACCAGGTCGGGACGGGTGATGAACTCGCGGTTGTTCAGCACCAGGCAGCCCGGATTGCGGTAACGGAAATGGGTTTTGCGTTCGACGATGATGATATGCATGGCGGCGGGAAACGGTTCTCCCGGTTACTCGGCTGACTGTGCAGATCCGATGCTACAACGCCTTCTCGAGCCGCCGGGCATCTGAACCGTCATCGTAGTATTGCGCGATGCGGCCGATGATTCCATAGCCGCTTTTGGCATAGAGCGCGAGGGCGGTTTTGTTCCGCTCCTTCACCTCCAGGCGCAGGGATGCTGCGCCGCCCTCGCGGGCCGCCTGCTCGGCGGCGCCCAGCAGCCGCGCGCCGAGGCCCCGGCCGCGCAGGGCGGGGTCGACGGCCACCGAATAGAGCCGTGCCGCCGGGGAATTCGCGCGCCGGAGCACCACGGCGGCCCCGACCAGCTTCCGCCCGTCCATCGCCGCCAGCACGCTGGCGCGCGGATTGCGCAGGGCCGCCGCATAGCTGCGTCGCGACATGCGGTCGCCGTCGAAGCAGCGGTTTTCCAGCGCGACCAGCGCATCGAGGTCGTCCGGACCGGCCCGGCGGATGACGGGGGCGGCCGCCATCAGGGACAGGGCAGGCCGAGCATCGCCGCGCCGTGGCTGGCCGTGCGGGTGGCGGCGTCGAACTGCATCAGGTCCTCCCCGATCAGCACCGGACCGCGGTAATCGGCGCGGATATCGGCCAGCAGGGCGGCGCGGTCGAAGGCCACGGGCACGAAATGGTTGAGGATCAGGCAGCGCGCCCCGGCCTGCGCCGCCACCTTGCCGACTTCCGTAGACAGGGTGTGATAGGCCGCGACATTGGCCAGCGTCTCCGGCGTCCGCACCCCGGGCAGCAGCAGCATCTCGCGATGAATGAAGCATTCATGCACCAGGGCATCGGCCTCGCCGGCCGCCGCGATCAGCTCGGGGCAGAAGGCGGTGTCGCCGCTGAAGGCGACCTTGTGGCGGCCGTCGGCGAAGACGAAGCCGAAGGCGGCCTTCACCGGCTGGTGCCGCACCGGCACGGCGGTGATGGTCAGCTCGCCGTCGCGCAGGATCGCGCCTGCCTCGATCTCGGTGACGTCCAGTTCCAGGGCCGTGGTCGAGGGACGCTTCTCGTGGGCGATGCGCTGCTCCAGTTCCGGCTTCCAGAGCGCCATCAGGCCGTCCATGTAGCGCTTCGTGCCGGCCGGACCGTAGATGCGCTGCGGCCGGTCGCGGCCCTGGTGCCAGCTCGAGATGATCAGCTGGAACAGATCCATGATGTGATCGGAATGCAGATGCGTCAGCAGCACGGCGTCGATCAGCTTGCCGGCGCTGCCGGCGCCCAGAAGGCGCTGGGTCGCGCCCGAGCCGCAATCGATCAGGAAATGCCGGTCGTCCCAGCGCAGCAGGCTGGCGGGTCCGTAGCGTTCGGTGGAAACCTGGGGGCAGCCGGTACCGAGCAGGGTGACGTGCATCGAATTACCGCAGGCGAAGGATGGGAACGGCCTCGCCGGCCTTCAGCGCCGGCGCCAGCGGCGGCCGCACGATCAGGCAATCGGCGTCGCTGAGCAGGCGCAGCATGGAACTGTCCTGCCGGTCGAAGGCGCTGGCCAGCAGCCGGCCGTCGGAATCCTGCCGCAGGGTGGCGCGCAGGTAATCCTCCCGCCTGTCATTCCCGGCAAGGTCGCTGTTCGTCACGGCAGAGTCGAACCGCACCTGCCAGTCGAGCCCGCGCATCGCCCGCAGCGCCGGGATGAGGAAATTGTGGCCGCAGACCAGGGCGGAGACCGGATTGCCGGGCAGGCCGAGCAGGGGCACCGTCCCGCCATCCAGCGCGGCGCGCCCGAACATCAGCGGCTTGCCCGGCCGCATGGCGATGCGCCAGAAATCGATCCCGGCTCCGCCGCCGCCCAGGATTTTATGGATCAGGTCATGTTCGCCGACGCTGGCGCCACCCAGCGTCAGCAGCAGGTCGCAGCCGGCCGCCGCATTGGCCTTGGCGCGCAGGTCGCTTTCCGTGTCGCGGGCAATGCCGAGATCGAGCGCGATGCCGCCATTGGCCTCGATCAGGGCGGCAAGACCGATATTGTTCGAGCTGACGATCTGGTTCGGGCCGATCGGCTCGCCCGGACGGACCAGTTCGTCGCCCGTGGCCAGCACGGCGATCCGCGGTTTCCGGCGGACGGCGAGCCAGGGCAGGTTCATTGCGGCGGCAAGCGCGACATCAGCCGGCGCAAGCTGCCGGCCGGCCCGCAGCAGTACCTGTCCCTCGGCGAAGTCGAGACCGGCGCGGCGGATCCACTGGCCGGGCCTCGGCGCCTCGCGGACCTTCAGCCGGCCGTCGCCCTGCAGATCGGCATCTTCCTGGATCACGAGGGCATCCGCCCCTTGCGGCAGGGGCGCGCCGGTGAAGATGCGCACGCATTCGCCGGGGCCGACCACGCCCTCATGGCGGCCGCCGGCTGCGGCTTCGCCAACCGGTTTCAGCACGGCCGGAATGGTCGCGAGATCGGCCTGCCGGCAGGCCCAGCCGTCCATGGCGCTGACATCGAAGGGCGGCTGCGTGCGGCGGGAGCTAATGTCCTCAGCCAGAACGCGGCCTGCCGCTGCCGTGAGGGCCACGCTCTCGGCCGGCATCAGCGGCAATGCCCTGACGATCCGCTCGCGTGCCTCGGCGACCGACAGCATGTTAGGTCGCGTCGTAGGAGCCGGACTTGCCGCCGGACTTGTGCAGCAGCCGGACATCGGTGATCTGCATGCCGCGATCGACGGCCTTCGCCATGTCGTAGACGGTGAGGGCGGCGACGCTGGCGGCGGTCAGCGCTTCCATCTCGACGCCGGTTTTGCCGGTCAGCCTGCAGGTGGCGACGATGTCGATGGCGCTTTCGGCATCGTTCGGCGTCAGCTCCACGGTGACCTGGCTCAGCGCCAGCGGATGGCAGAGCGGGATCAGTTCATGGGTGCGCTTGGCCGCCATGATCCCGGCGATGCGGGCCGTGGCCAGCACGTCGCCCTTCTTCGCCTGGCCCGAGACGATCAGCTTCAGCGTTTCTCTCTGCATCAGCACGCGGGCGCCGGCGGTGGCCATGCGCGCCGTCTCGGCCTTGGCCGAGACATCGACCATATGCGCTTCGCCGGCGGCATTCAGATGGGTCAGCGCCGGCTTGTCGCTCATGCGGCGAGGTCCTTGCCGGTCAGCAGCAGGCGCGTCGCCGCCTCGACATCCGGCTGCCGCATCAGGCTCTCGCCGACCAGGAAGCAGCGCGCCCCGCATTGCGCCATGCGATCGAGATCGGCCTTGCTGTTCAATCCGGATTCCGCCACCAGCATGCGGCCGGCCGGCACCCGGGCGGCCAGCGCTTCCGTCGTCGCGAGATCGACTGAGAGCGTCTTGAGATTACGGTTGTTCACGCCGATCAGCGGCGATTTCAGTTTCAGCGCGCGGTCGAGTTCCTCCGCGTCATGCACTTCGACCAGCACATCGAGGCCGTATTCGCCGGCGGCGGCCTCCAGTTCGGCGGCGTCTGAATCGCTCAGGGCCGCCATGATCAGCAGGATGCAGTCGGCGCCGAGCGCGCGGGCCTCGATCACCTGGTAGGGATCGAGCATGAAATCCTTGCGGATGATCGGCAGATCCACCGTGGCGCGCACCTGGCGCAGAAATTCGTCCCGGCCCTGGAAATAGGGTTCGTCGGTCAGCACCGAGAGGCAGGTCGCGCCGCCCCTCAGATAGGCGCGGGCCAGGGAGGGCGGATCGAAATCGGCGCGGATCAGGCCTTTGGACGGCGAAGCCTTCTTGATCTCGGCGATCAGGCCGTAACCGCCGGCCGCCGTCGTCGCCTGCAATGCGCGGATGAAGCCGCGCGGCTGCGGCGTGGCGCGCGCCTGGCGCTCCAGCGCGGCGACCGGGATGGCGGCCTTCTGGCGGGCGATATGCTCGCGCTTGTCATCGCAGATCCGCGTCAGGACGTCGCTCATTTCTTCTCGGTCTTGCTGTCCGCCTCCGGCTCGGGCGGCGGCGGTTCATGGGTGATCTCGATCAGGCGGGCCAGTGCCGCCCGCGCCTTGCCGCTGTCGATCGCCTCGGCGGCCATCTTCGCGCCTTCGCGCAGGTCGGCAGCCCTGTCGGCGACGACCAGCGCGGCGGCAGCGTTCATCAGCACGATATCGCGGAACGCCCCCGGCGCGCCATTGAGGACGGCGCGCAATGCCACGGCATTGGTGGTCGGCTCGTCGCCCTTCAGGTCTTCCAGTTTCGCCCGCGAAAGGCCGGCATCTTCGGGCGTGATCTCGAAATGCCGCAGCTTGCCGCCTGAGGTTTCGGACACATAGGTCGGCCCGGTGGTGGTGATCTCATCCAGGCCGTCGGAGCCGTGCGCGACCCAGACCTTTTCGCTGCCCAGCTTGCCCATCACCTCGGCCAGCGGCTGCACCCATTGCCGGTCGAAGACGCCGAGCAGCTGGCGCTTCACGCCGGCCGGATTGCTCAAGGGGCCGAGCAGGTTGAAGATCGTCCGCGTGCCAAGCTCCACGCGGGTAGGGCCGACATGGCGCATCGCGCCGTGATGCCGCGGCGCCATCAGGAAGCCGACGCCGGCTTCGGCGATCGCCTTCTCGATCAGCCGGAAATCGCAGTCGATATTGACGCCGAGAGCCGTGAGCACGTCGGCCGCGCCGGTCTTGGACGAGACCGCCCGGTTGCCATGCTTGGCGACCGGCACGCCGCAGCCGGCCAGCACGAAGGCGGAGCAGGTCGAGACATTCCAGGTGCCCTTCACGTCGCCGCCGGTGCCGACGATGTCGATGGCATTGGCCGGCGCGGTCACGCCAAGCACCTTGGCGCGCAGGGTCATGGCGCCGCCGGTGATCTCGTCCACGGTTTCGCCGCGCACGCGCAACGCCATCAGGAAGCCGCCCATCTGCGAGGGTGTTGCATTGCCCGACATCATCACGTCGAAGGCGGTGCGGGCATCCTCGATGCCGAGCCGCGCGCCGCCGGCGACCAGCGCCAGCAGGCGCTTGAATTCCGTTACATCCGCACTCATGCCGCCCGCTCGCCCACCGCAGTTTCGTTCACCGGAAGGCCGCAATAGCGCACAAAATTCGCCAGCATCGCAAGGCCGTGCTCGGAGGCGATGCTTTCCGGGTGGAACTGCACGCCATGGATCGGCAGCTCGCGATGCGCCACGCCCATGATGACGCCGTCCTCGGACCGGGCGGTGACGGTGAGCGCGTTCGGCATCGTGGCGGGATCGACGGTGAGCGAATGATAGCGCGTCGCCTGGAAATCCTGCGGCAGGCCGGCGAACAGGCTCTCGCCGTTGTGGCGGATGCGGCTCAGCTTGCCGTGCAGCGGCTGCGGCGCGCGGACCACCTTGCCGCCGAAGGCCTGGCCGATGGCCTGATGGCCGAGGCAGACCCCCATCAGGGGCAGCCGCGCCTCGGCGGCCCTGGCGATCATGGCCAGGCAGATGCCGGCGCGGTCGGGGTCGCAGGGGCCGGGGGAGAGGATCACCCCGGCCGGCGCGAGATCGAGGATCGCCTCGGGCGTCGTCTCGTCGTTGCGGAAGACCTGCACCGGCTGGCCGAGCTGGCCGAAGTAATGGACCAGGTTCCAGGTGAAACTGTCGTAATTGTCGATGAGCACGAGCATGTTAGCCTACCTCGCCGGGCAGCCTAGCATATCCGGCTCGGGCGGCGACAGGCGCGGGCGACCGGGTCGGCTTTCGGATTTCGCGTTCCGGCGCGCGCAGGCGAGTCTTATTTGGATTCTATTCGATGCTTATCCGTGACTAAATTAACCAATTCACCCGCCGGCCTCGGTTTGCCATAGACGGCGCTCAGCACGAAATACCGGAAGCGGGCGCTGCGGCGGAGATGGCGCCAGATATGCTCCTCGTCGATTCCCATATCAGCGGCGATGGTCTCGGCCGGCATTCCGGTGGCCATAAGCCGCGCTGCCCGGCGCCAGTCGTGCGATCGCCGGGGCTTCGGGCCATCTGCAACGGACATCGTTAGCCCCTGATTGGATTGCGGAATTCGATAATAAATCACCGCGGGCAAAAATCAAACAAAAAAAGAACACAAGGCTAATTATCCTTATGCGGATAGCAGCACCGTATCCGTTTGTTAACCCGATTTCGCCGAAAAATCATGGTATTGCGGTAAGGGTTAAAAGGCAGAACAATTATTCAAAGTTGTGGGGTTGGGGGGATCGTTTCATGGGATTCAAGAAGCCTGCCCGGGCGCAGCGGACGGGTATCCGCCAGCGCCTGTTCCTGGCCGTCGGCGCCATCGCGTCCTTCGCATTGATTTCCGCCGCGGCAGGCTGGTTTGCCCTGTCCCGTCTGGATCGCGCGATCACCGTCGTCACCGATGAAGGCGTCACTACCGTCATCGCTGCGCTCAACCTGGCGGAGCGGGTCGCCGATCTTGCCGGGGCCGCTCCCGACCTCGTCACGGCGCGGAGCGAGAAGGACATCCAGGAACTCGCGGCCGGCATCAAGGAGAAAGAGGAGAGCATCAAGGCCGTCCTTGAACTGATCAAAGCCTCGATGAGCGGCGAGCAGGTCGAGGCGATCGAGAAGGAAACCGGCATCCTCCTCAACAGCATCGCGCAGCTGCGGCAGGTGGTCGATGCGCGGGTGCGCACCTCGCAATTCCGCATCGACGAGACCACCAAGCTGGCCACGGTCCACGCGGCTTTCCTGCAGATCGCCAGCCCGATGGTCGACGACGCGGTTTTCGAGCTGACCTCGAGCATGACTTCGGTGACCTCCGAAGGCGACCTCATCAAGATCGAGCAGGCGCTGAGCAAGCTGGCGAATACCGAACTGCTTTATCTGCAGGGATTGTCCAGCCTGATCTCGGAAGTGAACAATACCGTCGGCCTGCTCGCCGTCGGCGCCCAGGCGGGCAATATGGAGGAACTGGAGAAACTCGCCCGCAGCTACGAATTGTCGGCCGCGAAGGTCGAACGCAATCTTGCCTATGTCGAGAAGATCCGGCCGAACCAGGACCTGCACAAGGCGGCGCTGGCCGTCCTCGATTTCGGCAGCCCCGGCATCGGCGTCACCAGCCTGCGCGAACAGGAATTATCGGCCGTCAGCCAGGCGCAGCGCGCGCTGCAATTCAGCCGCGATGCCGCCAAGCGGCTCGGCGCGGCAACCGAACAGGTGGTCGGCGCCGCCAACCAGGGCGTCACCGACGCCGCCGCCGATGCCAAGATGACTTCGACCGGCAGCAAGACGATCCTCGCCATCGTGGCGCTGGCCAGCATTCTCGCGGCCGTGCTGGTCGGCTGGCTCTATATCGGGCGGCGCGTCGCCGATCCGCTGACCTCGCTGACCGGCGCGATGGGCAGGCTGGCGAACCGCGAATGGGATACCGAGGTTCCCGACCGCAACCGCGTCGACGAGATCGGCGACATGGCGCGCGCGGTCCAGGTGTTCAAGGAGAACGGCCTGGAGAACGAGCGGCTGCAGCATGATGTCGAGAGCAGCCGGCAGAGCACCGAGGAGGCGCGCCGCGCCCAGGAAGACCTGCTCGACCAGGCGGTCGGCGACGTGGTCGGCGCAGCCGCCGGCGGCGACCTGTCGGCCCGCATCGATACCGAGCGGCTGGACGGCATGATGGCGCGGCTGGGCGAGCGCATGAATGCGCTGCTCGGCACGGTGGAAGACGTGTTCAACAGCCTCGGCCTGGCGCTGGGTGCGATGGCGCAGGGCGATTTCACCCACCGCATCAACGCCGAATATTCCGGCCTGTTCGAGCGCCTGAAGCAGGATGCCAACCGCACGGCCCAGCAGCTGGCGGAAACCGTCGGGCAGGTCACGGGCGCCGCCGCGACGGTGCGCGATGCGGCCGCCGAGATATCGGCCGGCAGCAACGACCTGGCGCAGCGCACCGAGCAGCAGGCGGCCAGCCTGGAGGAGACGGCGGCCTCGATGCACGAGATCACCGCCACGGTGAAGCAGAATGCCGACAATGCCGAGGCGGCCAACCAGCTGGCGATGACGGCGCGCGGCACGGCGGAGAAGGGCGGCAGCGTGGTGCGCGACGCCGT
>CAYSCA010000027.1:0-22296 GCA_964429465.1 uncultured Rhodospirillaceae bacterium | reverse complement strand
AAGCAGGTGCTCTTGCCGGCGCCATTGGGGCCGATCATCGCCAGCAGCTCGCCGGCCGCGAGGGTGAAGCTCACATCCTGCACGGCCCTGACGCCGCCGAAGGCCTTCTGCAGGCCGCTGACCGAAAGAACCGTCATGCCGCGGCCTCCCGCAGCAGGCCGAGCCTCGCCGCCCCCAGCTTGATCGATCCGGCGATGCCCTGCGGGAAGGCCAGCACGATCGCCAGGATGGTGAAGCCGAGAATGGCGCGCCAGTATTCGGTGTTGCGCGCGATGGCATCCTGCAGCCAGGTGAAGATCGCCGCGCCGGCCACCGGCCCGGTCAGCGTCTGCACGCCGCCGAGCAGCACCATGACGAGACCGTCGACCGAACGCGATACCGCCAGCGTCTCGGGCGAGATGCTGCCCTTCGAGAAAGCGAACAGGGCGCCCGACAGGCCGGCCAATGCGCCGGCCAGCGCGAAGCCGTACCACTGGAAGCGACGCACATCGATTCCGATCGCGTCCGCGCGCAGCACGGAATCGCGCCCGGCGCGCAGCACATAGCCGAAGGGCGCATGGACCACGCGCCACAGGAACATGGTGGCGCCCGCGCAGAGCGCCAGCGTGATCAGGTAGAAGACCGTGCGGTTCTTCAGCCATTCGCTCGGCCACAGGCCGATCAGGCCGTTCGAGCCGCCGGTGAAATCATCCCACTGGAACACCACCGACCAGGCGATCTGCGCGAAGGCGAGCGTCAGCATGGCGAGGTAGACGCCGCTCAGGCGTACGCAGAACCAGCCGAAGACCAGCGCGCCGAGCCCTGCCGCCAGCGGCCCGGCCAGCAGCGAGAGTTCCATCGGCAGGCTCAGCTTCAGGAAGGCGAGCGAGGCGCCGTAGCAGCCCAGCCCGAAATAGGCGGCATGGCCGAACGACACCATGCCGGACGGTCCCATCAGGAAATGCAGCGTGGCGGCGAAGACGGTGAAGACCGCAATGTCGACCAGCAGCACCAGCAGGTAGTCGTCGGCCGCCAGCGGCATCAGGAGCAGCACGACCAGCAGCCCGAAGGCAACGAGCCAGAAGCGCCGCGTCAGCGGATGCAGCGGCGGCTGTATCATCCCCGCGCCGCGCTGCACGGCATGCGGCTTGCCCAGCAGGCCCCAGGGCCGCACCACCAGGACGATGGCCATGATGACGAATTCCACCACCAGGGTGAACTTGCTGAAGGAGAAGACGGTACCGAAGACGGCGACATCGCCGATGCCGATGCAGAAAGCCTTGGCCTGGGCGATCAGCAGCGCCGCCAGGAAGGCGCCGCCGATCGAGCCCATGCCGCCGACCACCACGACGACGAAGGCATCCGAGATCACGGTGAGGTCGAGCATCAGCTGCGCCGGCTCGCGCGGAATCTGGATCGCCCCGCCAAGGCCGGCGAGGAAGGCGCCGAGGAAGAAGACGCTGGTGAACAGCCAGGTCTGGTTGACGCCCAGCGCGCCGACCATCTCGCGGTCCTGGGTGGCAGCGCGGATCAGCGTGCCCCAGCGGGTCCGGTTCATCAGCAGCCAGAGCAGGCCCAGCACCAGCGGGCCGACGATGATCAGCAGCAGGTCGTATTCCGGCAGGCGGCGCCCGGCGATCTCGATGGCGCCGCGCAGGCCCGGCGCGCGCGGGCCGAGCAGGTCTTCCGCGCCCCAGATGTAGAGCACGGCATCCTTGATCACCAGCACCAGTGCAAAGGTCGCCAGCAGCTGGAAGAGTTCCGGCGCCCTGTAAATGCGCCGCAATACAAGAATCTCGACGATGATGCCGATCAGCCCGACGATCAGCGCCGCCAGCAGCACGCCGCCCCAGAAGCCGAGGATGGAGCCGCGCCCGAACCATTCGATCAGGCTGTAGGCGACATAGATGCCGACCATGTAGAGCGAGCCATGGGCGAAATTCACGATCCGGCTGACGCCGAAGATGATCGACAGGCCGGCCGCGACGAGGAACAGCGACGAGGCGCCGGCCAGGCCGTTGAGGAATTGGATGACGATGGCGGAAAAAGACACGGAGCCCCCGGCTGCCGGAAATCTCCCGCCGGGCAGGCCGGCGGGAGATGCAGGTTGCAGTCAGTACAGGTCAGTCGGCCGGGCGCAGCTTGGCGACCTCGGCATCCGACGGCAGATATTTCGCGCCATCGGCATAATGCCAGTCCTTCATGGTGCCCTTGCCGTTCTTCAGCGTGATCTTGCCGACATAGGCGCCCATGGTGGACTGATGGTCCTGCGGCCGGTAGGTGATGTTGCCCAGCGGCGTGCTGTGGGTCAGCCCGCTCATCGCCGCCACCAGCTTCTCCATGTCCAGCGACCCGGCCTTCTTGATCACCGCCGCAGCGCTCTGGACGGTGGCATAGCCGACGATCGAGCCGAGACGCGGATAATCGTTGTACTTCTTCTTGTAGGCGTCGCGGAACTTCTTGTGCTCCGGCGTGTCGATCTGCTCCCAGGGATAGCCGGTGACATACCAGCCTTCCGGCGCCTCATCCTTCAGCGGATCGAGGTATTCCGGCTCGCCGGCCAGCAGGTTGAAAACCTCCACGCCCTTGAACAGGCCGCGCGTATTGCCCTCGCGGACGAACTTGGCCAGATCCGGACCGAACAGCGACGAGAAGATCGCATCCGGCTTGGCGCCGGCGATCGCATCGGCCACCGCGCCGGCCTCGATCTTGCCCAGCGGCGGCGCCTGCTCGACCACGAATTCGATATCCGGCTGCTTCTCCTTCATCAGCTTCTTGAAGGCCGCGGTCGCCGACTGTCCGTATTCGTAATTGGGATAGACGATCGCCCAGCGCTTCTTCTTCAGCTTGACCGCATCGGGGACCAGCATGGCGGTCTGCATGTAGGTCGATGCGCGCAGGCGGAAGGTGTATTTGTTGCCCTGGTCCCAGACGATCTTGTCGGTCAGCGGCTCGGCCGCGATGAACAGGACCTTCTTCTCCTTGGCGAAGCTGGAGACCGCCAGGCCGACATGGGAAGGAAAGGTGCCGATCAGGAAGGCGACCTTCTCGCGCGAGACCAGCTCCTCGGCCACGCGCACCGCGTCGCCCGGATTGCCGTTATCGTCGCGGCTGACGATCTCCAGCTTCTTGCCGAGCAGGCCGCCGCTGGCATTCACCTCTTCGACCGCCAGTTCCCAGCCCTTCTTGTAGGGCTCGAGGAAGGCGGCGAAATTCTTGTACGAGTTCATCTCGCCGAGCCGGATGGTGTCCTGCGCCTGGGCATTGGATGCCAGACCGAACATGGCCACCCCGAAAACTGCACTCCACTTCAACCAGGTCCTGCGATTCATGACTGCCTCCCTTGTATGAGTATCCCGGAATCTCTTTTACGCACGCCTGTTACCGAAGTCCGTCTTCGCCTTTCACCTCGCTGGCCTGCAGGCCGCCGACGCGGGCATGGACCCGCCCGCCGGTGCTCATCGCCAGAATGAAAACGATCTCGTCGCCGCGTGGCCCGTCGGGCGCGCCGAATTCGATGGCATCGAAATGGCTGCGCACATAGGCCGCGTTGATGTGGTGCAGCGGGATGTCGATCCGCGCGCCCACGCCGCCGACCTTCGTCGCCGAGGGCACGATGGCCTTGGCATTGCCGAGGATCTCGCGCATCGAGTAGCCGCCCGGCACATGCCACAGGGCGCCATGCTCGAGCTCGCCGCCTGCGCCGACAATGGCCCCCTTGCCATAAGCCTCGATCGCCTTGGGATCGCCGCCCAGGGCCGCGACAAGGCGCCTGGTCAGGTCCAGCCCGAGCGGCTTGAGCGCTTCCATCATCGGCGTGATGTCCTGCACATAGCGGCCCGCATAGGGATTCTTCACGAAGGCGCCGATGACGCCCTTGCGCGGCATCCTGGCTGGCTGCGGCCCGCCATCGTGGAAAATCTCCTCCGCGACGCAGACGATCTTGCGCACTTCCACCAGACTCATGCTCCTGCCCTCGTTACTGCCGTATATCCGTCTTCAAGCATCATGCCACTACCGACAACCCGGCTGTGATCCTGCAGCGAAAGGAAGGCCGCATGAACCAGTCCGCGGCAGCGCAAATCTTCCGCGACTTGCGCCCCCGCTGACAAGGCTTCCTCGACGGCGAAATTCGGCAGTGCACCAACATTGACGGTGACCGGCAATTCGCCGAGATCGGTGTCGTCGCGCAGGCTATTCGCCGGCGCGCGCGCGATCGCCGGGTGGTCGCAGTTCACCGCATTGGCAATCATGGTGGCAGCCGCATCGGCCATTGCCGCATTTTCCGCCAGAACGGTCACCGCATCGGCAATGCCGAGCGAAAAAGAACGTCCGTGCCGGCCCGAGGTGGCGATACCGCGCGCAGGCTGGGCCGCATTCAGGGTAGCAATCGCGTCGAGATGCGGGTGATGCGGGTTGCAGACGATGGCGCTGCGCAATGTCTCGCCTCCGGAAAGATGCAGGGCGATGTCGCCGCCATTGTTGACATAGGCCTTGGCGAGAGCGTTGCCCGCCAGCATCGCGGCAAGGATCTCATCGGCAACCGCGCCGGCAACCGCCGCCATCGGCGTGATATAGACATTCCGGTAGGGCCAGCAGGCCGCCGCCATGCGACGCGCCACCGGCCCGCGGAACAGCGGGTGCGCGGCGCCCAGCGGCCGGCGGAGATCGTCCAGCTCGCCGACCAGCACGGCAAGGATATCCTGGAAGCGGCTGACCGCCTGGTCATAGGCGCGCGACATTGCCGATGCCGTGCCGAAGGCGCCGATGACCAGATCGATCGGCCCATGCTGCAGATGCAGGCGGCGCGGCGCGCCATCCGTGGCAACCAGCCATGCCGCCTGCGGTCCGGTCACGGCGTCTCCCCTTCCGGCGCTTTGGCGATCGGCCAGGGATTGTCGCTGCGCCAGGACTGGCGGCTGAGGCGGCCGCCCTGCAGCACGTCGTTCAGCTGCACGACGTAATCCATGTGGCCGCCGAGCATGGCGTAATCCTCGCGGCGCATGGTGAATTCGATCGGCGCCACCAGCGCCGGAGTCGGAACATAGCCGAAGGAATTGTCCGGCATGCGGGTGATGTCGACCATGTAGGTGATGCCGCCGCCCGGCCAGACATAGACCGGCGCGCCGCCCGACGTCACCCGCGTCAGCCGGTCCTTCACCGAGAGCGTCAGCCGCACCGGATTTTCCGTCACTCCGGCGCGGAGCGAGCCGCCAGCACCGGCCATGAACATCACCGTGCAGAGCGACGGCTCGCAATTCTCGGCGATGCGATCGACTACCACCCTGATCGGCGAGGGCATCTCGGCCGGCTGCGGCTTGAGCTGGTCATCCAGAACATACCAGCCGCTATGCTCGCCGGTGGTCGAGACCATCAGCAGCTTCATGCCGGGCCAGGCGGTCTTCGGATCGATGCTTTCGATGATCTCGAGCGGGTCGGAAATATTGGTGCCGCCCCAGCCGAGGCCCGGATCGGCGACCTGGAAATAGCGACCCGGTGTCGACTTGCGGCCGCGCACCCGGATGCCGGAGAGCGGCATGTCGAGGAAGCGGCCGGCCTGGTGCTCGGTCAGCACGCCGGTGATGTGGTCGTCGACCACGATCACCTCATCGGCATGCCCGAGCCATTGCTTGGCGAAGATGCCGATGGTGGCCGAGCCGCAGCCGACCCGCATGCGCTGCTCCGGCGTGCCGTTGACGATCGGCGCCGCGCCGGCCTGGATCACCACTTCGGCGCCGCCGTCGATCTGCATCGTCACCGCGCCCTTGTTGCACAGCGTCAGCAGGGCGTCACAGGTGACGGTGCCCTCCTTCTTGCTGCCTTCACCCGCACCAGCGCCTGTTCCGGCCCGAGATGGCGGTCGGTGTCGATCTTCACCTTCACGCCGCAATAGCTGAAGATGCCTTCGGTGACGACGGTGACCATGTCGACGCCATCATGCTCGGACGACACGATGAACGGCGCCGGCTTGTAATCGGGATAGGTTGTGCCGGCGCCGATGCCGGTGACGAAAGCCGCCGGCGGCGGCGCGGCGACATTGCCGTCCCAGCCTTCCGCGCCGCTTAAGAATGGAACCACACCCGCACCCTGCGCCGCACGTTCGGTGACGACCAGCGGATCGACGCGGGTCAGCACGCCGTCGACATTGGCATAACGGTCGCAGGCACCCGCCTTGCCCGGCCGTATGCGGCAGAGCACCGGGCAGGCATCGCAGCGGACGACATCGTCCTTCGGCGGTTCGGTGCTGGCGATGGCATGGCTCATGCGCGCATCTCCTACTCCGCCGCCAGCGGCCGCTGCAGCGCCGCGTACAGGCGGTGCGGCAGCACCGGCACTTCGGTGACGCGCACGCCGGTGGCGTGGCGGATGGCGCCCAGGATGGCCGGCGCCGTCGGCACCAGGCCCGGCTCGCCCACGCCCTTGGCGCCATAGGGGCCCAGCGGCTCGGCATCCTCGATCAGGATGCACTCGATCTCGGGCACGTCTCCGACGGTCGGGATCAGGTAGTCATGCAGGTTCTCGGTGCGGCCCGGCAGGTATTCTTCCATCAGCGCCAGGCCAAGGCCCTGGGCGATGCCACCCTCGATCTGGCCCTCCACCTGTGTGGGATTGATCGCCTTGCCGACGTCATGGGCGGCGACGATCTTCTTCACCTTCACCGTCCCGAGCTCGGTATCGACCTCGACCAGCGCGAGCTGCGCCGCGAAGCCGTAGGTCGCATAGGGTACGCCCTGGCCATCGGCATCCAGCATCGTGGTCGGCGGATCGAAGCGCCCCTCGCCCAGCAGCACATCGGCCTGGTCGTTCAGCCGCGGCAGGCCGGCCAGATCGATGCGGCGCACGGTACCGCCGTCTTCGATCGTCAGCACCGGGCCGTCGAGCTTCAGGATCGCATCGTCGCCGGCATTGCCGAGCCGCAGCATCTGCCGCCGCAGGTCGCGCGCGGCAAGTTCGGTCGCCTTGCCCGAAACGAAGGTCTGCCGCGAGGCCGAGGTCTTGCCGGCATCCGCCGTGCGGTCGGTATCGCCCATCACATAATCGATCAGCGTCATCGGCAGCCCGAGCGCGTCGGCGGCGATCTGCGCGAAGATGGTGTTCGAGCCCTGTCCGATATCGACCGCGCCGTTATAGAACATGATCCGCCCGTCGGCGCGCAGCGCGATCCGCATCTGCGATGGATTCGACATCGAGGTGTTGCCGATGCCGTACCACATGCAGCCGATGCCGATGCCGCGTTTCAGATTCCGGCTGCGCGCATTGAAGCGCTCGACATCGGCGCCGAGCGCCTGCCAATGCGGCTTCAGCGCGTCGAGGCACTGCCCCAGCCCGGCCGAATGTTCCAGCTTCTGGCTGGTCGCCGTCAGGTCGCCGGCCCGGATCGCGTTGATACGGCGCATCTCCAGCCGGTCGATGCCCAGCTTCAGCGCCAGGTCGTCCATCAGCGTCTCATGCGCGATGGCCGCCTGCGGCACGCCGAAGCCGCGGAAAGCGCCCGCCGGCGGCGCATTGGTGAACAGCGCGCGCCCCCAGTTCTTCACATGCGGCACGGCGTAAGGCCCGGTCGCATGGACCGGCACGCGGTTGGCGACCGTGGGCCCCCAGCTGGCATAGGCGCCGGTATCGAAATCGGCCCAGGTCTCGACCGCCAGCAGCTTGCCCGATTTGTCGGCCGCGAATTTCGCCGTGATGCGCGCAGGATGGCGCTTGGTGCTGGCCGCCATGCTTTCCGGCCGCGTGTAGACGCAGGCGACCGGCCTGCGCAAAGTCCAGGCCGCCAGCGCGATCAGCGGCTGCACGGACAGATCGAGCTTGCCGCCGAAGCCGCCGCCGCAGGCGGTCGGCACGATGCGCACGCGATCGGGCGGCAGTTGCATGACGCCGGCAATCTCGTCGCGATCCATATAGGGCGTCTGGGTCGTGGCATGGATCTCGATGCGGTCGCCGACCCGCACGGCCCAGCCGGCTTCCGGCTCGATATAGGCATGCTCGACGAAGCTGGTCTGGAACAGGCCTTCGGCCGTCGCGGCGGCCTGCGCAAAGCCCGCGGCCACGTCGCCCTTCTTCACGCCGCCTTCGATCAGCAGGTTGCCCGGCTTGTCGGCCTGCACCAGTTTCGCGTCGGGCGCGGCAGCGGCAATGACACCGACCACCGCCGGTTCCGGCGTATAGGTGATCGGCAACTCCTCGACGCGCACGGCTTCGACCGCCTCGCGCGTGCCGCAGAGCGCGACCACCGCCTCGCCCTTGTAGCGCACGAGGCCATCGGCCAGCACCGGCTGGTCCTTGATGTCGGGATAGATGCCATAGCCGTTGCGCGGCACATCGGCAGCGGTGAAGACGCGCTCCAGCCCGTATTTCTGCACGATGCCGGAGAAATCCCCCAGCGTCACCGTGGCGCGCGCCTGCGTCGAGCGGATGATCCGCACCCACAGGGCTTCGGCCGGAATGTAATCGGCGCCGTATTTTTCCTGGCCCTCCACCTTGGCCAGCCCGTCCACCTTCGCGGTGCGCGCGCCGACGGCAGCGCCGGTTTCCGGCGGCACGGGCAGCGCATGGGTCTCGGATGCATCGAGCACGGCAGCGACGATCTTGCGATAGCCGGTGCAGCGGCAGAGCACGCCGCCGATCGCATCCATCACGTCCTGCTCGTCGGGGGCGGCCTTCTCGGCCAGCAGGTCGGTGGCCGCCATCAGCATGCCCGGCGTGCAGATGCCGCATTGCGCGGCGCCATGCTTGAGGAAGGCGCGCTGCAGCCGCGACAGCGTGTCATGCGCCTTCAGGCCCTCCACCGTGGCGACCGGCTTGCCGGCCGCCTGCGCCACCGGGGTCAGGCAGGCGCAGACCTGCCGCCCTTCGATCATGACCGTACAGGCGCCGCAATCGCCGGCATTGCAGCCGACCTTGGTGCCGGTGAAGCCGAGATCGTCGCGCAGCACGTCGCTCAGGCGCTTCAGCGGCGAGTCGTGATAGGTATGCGGTTTTCCGTTGACGATCAGACGCATTCTTCAACTCCCCATCGGGCCGGCGACAGCCGCCAGCGCGCGCCGCACCAGCACCAGCGCCGCGGCCCGCCGATAACCGGCATCGGCCCGCACGTCGGTGATCGGCGCCAGGGATTCCAGATGCTGCGGCGTCACCCGGCCGGCCAGGCCGGCATCCAGCCGGCAGCCGGAGAGCGCGGCCTCGAGCGCCGGCAGGCGCTGCGCGACCTCCGAGCAGGCGCCGACGGCGATGCTGGCGCGGGTGACGAGATCGGCCTCGGCCTCGATGACCACGGCCACCATGGCAATCGAGATCACCAGATATTCGCGGGCGCCGAGCTTGAGAAACACGCTGCGCGCCGGCTTCTCCGGGCGCGGCACCAAGACTGCCGTCACCAGCTCGCCCGGCTTCAGCGCGGTGCGCCGGTTACCGGCGATGAAGTCGCGTAAAGCCAGCTCGCGGCGGCCCTGATGGCCGCGGATCTCCACCGTGGCGCCCATCGCCAGCAAAGGCGGCACGCTGTCGGCCGCCGGCGAGGCGTTGCACAGGTTGCCCGCGATGGTGCCGGCATTCTGGATCTGCCGCCCGCCGATCTCGCGCGCCGCCTGCTTCAGGCCATCGAAGAGCGGCGGCAGGTCGGCCGCGACCACATCGGTCCAGGTCGTGGTGGCGCCGACGCGCCAGCCATCCGCGGTTTCGCTGATGCCGCGCAGATCGGGGATCGCCGTGATGTCGAGGATGTTGTCGTCGAGGGCGCGGCCGACCCGGGCGGGATAGAAATCCGTGCCACCCGCCAGCACGATCGGCGGCGGCAGCGCAGCCTCGCCTAGACTTGCGAGCGCCTCATCGAGGCTGGTCGGACGCTGGTACGACGCCATCGGTACAGGGCCTCCCTGGTCAGCCTTCGCTCCGCTGTTCCGCGGATGCATCGTTTGTACGCAAACAATGCTGCGTCGGCCGCTCGCAAGAGTCAACGGCAAAATACAGCCGTCGCCGCGCGGAGCCGCGGCGGCGCAATTCGCAAATGGTTCAGCCGGGAAAAATCAGGTCAGGCGCTTGAGCAGTTCCAGGAACTGGCGCTGCTCCGCGGCGCTCAGCGGCTCGAGTGTCGCCTGGCTGACCTTCGGCCCGTTCGCCATCAGGCGTGCCACGAGGTCGCGGCCCGCTGGCGTCAGGCTGAGGCAGCGGCGGCGCTTGTCGTTCTTGTCGGGCCGGTGGGAAATCAGCTTGCGGCCGGTCAGCCGCCGGATCACGCCCTGGATGGTGGCGGGGTCCATCGCAGTCAGGCGGCCGAGATGGTTCTGCGACAGTTCGCCCATTTCATGCAGCTTCACCAGCGCCGCATATTGCGTGGTCGTGACCTGGGAATCGCCGATCATCGCCAGGAACAGCGCCGTATGGCGCTGATGCGCCCGCCGGATCATATGGCCGACCTGGTCCTCCAGGACATAGCCGTCCGGCAACTCGGATGGCGCAGCTTTGATCTCCGGCTTGACGTTCATCGGTGCAGAACCTTTGGACCGCTTCTGGGCGCAGCTTAACGCTTCGCCTGCTGGCGGCCAAGTTATTCGCGCAAACGGCGGCGGGGATTGCGCCTATTCACAATAAACGGCTGGCAATCACAGCACCTTGGTCGCGGCTTCCTGCCCCCGCGTCACCAGCGTCATGCCGCGCCGGTCGATATCGAAAATCGTCACCGAGCAGTAATCCGGCTGCATCAGCACCACGCGGTCGTCGTTCAGCGCGGCGCCGACGGCGGCGTTGATGACCATGAAATGCGTGAAGATCACCGCGTCATAGCGCGCCGAGCGCAGCATGCCGACCAGGCCCTCGCGCCAGGCGCGGATGATCGGTGGCTGCCCGGTGAATTTCTGGCCCGCGATCTGCTGCAGCCAGGGTCCGCGCGCCTTGATGCCGCGCTCGGCAATGTCGGGCGGCGTCGGGATTTCGCTGAAGGCGGCGCTCACCTCGGGCATGATGCCCCAGCGGTTGGCCAGCGGCAGCGCGCTTTCCCGCGCCCGTTCCAGCGGCGAGGTCAGGATCTGCATGGGCCCGTAGGATTCCAGGTCGAGCGCCAGGTTCACGGCCGCTTCCTTCCCCTCGTCCGACAGGCCGGGATCTGGATCCTCGTCGAATCGTGCCGCCGCCTTGGCATGCCGCACGAGATAAAGCCGCGCCATTTGCCCCCCTTAAAGCAGGTTTACGCGCATGTTTTCGCGCGCCACCAGCGCACCCGACCAAAGCTGCCTCGCCTCGGCCTCCAAAGCCTCCATGAACAGATCCTCATGATCGGGATCATGGTGGAAGATCGCAAGCGCCTTGACGCCGGCCGCCCGGCACAGCCGCACCCCCTCCTGCCAGGTGGAATGCCCCCACCCGATATGGGCCTGGAATTCCTTGTCGGTATAGGTGCTGTCGTAGATCACCAGGTCGGCCCCCTCGATCAGACCGAGGATATTCTGGTCCGGCTGCCCCGGAACATGCTCGGTGTCGGTAACGTAGCAGACCGCCTTGCCGCCATACTCGAAGCGGTATCCGGTGGCGCCGTCGGGATGGTTCAGCCGCGCGGTGCGGACGCGCACCTGCGGACCGAGCTGGAAACTGTCGCCCGCACGGAAATCGACGCTCTCGATCTGCGCGCCCATCTTCTCGAGCGGCACGGGGAAGAAGGGCTGCGCCATCTGCGACGCCAGCACCTTGCCGATCCCGCCCTGCTCGGCGAGATGCCCGGCATGGATGACGAAATGCCGGTCCGGCTTGAACGCCGGTGAAAAGAACGGGAAGCCGTTGATGTGATCCCAGTGGGTATGGGACAGGAAAAGATCGCCCTGCTTCACGTTCCGGCGCAGCAGCCAGTGGCCCAGATTGCGGATCCCGGTGCCGGCATCGAGGATGACGATGCGGTCGCCGATCTTCAGTTCCACGCAGGACGTGTTGCCGCCGAAGCCGATGTGACGCGGCGAGGGTGTCGCGATACTGCCGCGCACCCCCCAGAACTTCACCTTGAAGCCCATCGCCGCGCCCCTGCCTGCCGGCGTATCAGGCTGCCGGCAGGGCTTTTTCCGCCAGCCGCGCCCAGTAGCTGGCGCCGATCGGCAGGACGTCGTCGTTGAAGTCATAGCGCGGGTTGTGGACCATGCAGCTGCCCTCGCCGGCGCCGTTGCCGACCCAGATATAGCTGCCCGGCTTTTCGCGCAGCATCCAGGCGAAATCCTCGGCGCCCATGCTGGGATTCATGTTGCGCAGCACGTTCTCGCTGCCCACGATCTCGGCCGCCGCCTGCGCCGCCAGCTCGGTTTCGTCGGCGGTGTTGATGGTCGGCGGATAGCGGCGCTGGTAGTCCACCGTCGCGCTGGCGCCATGGGCCGCGGCGATGCCGGTGGCGATCTGCTTCAGCCGTGACTCGATCATGTCCTGCACGTCCGGCAGGAAGGCGCGCGTCGTGCCGGCGATCATCGCATCTTCGGGAATCACGTTGGTGGTATGGCCGCCCTGGATCTGGCAGCAGCTGACCACGGCGGAATGCATCGGATCGGTGTTGCGGGCGACGATGCTCTGCAGCGCCAGCACGATCTCGGAGGCGATCAGCACCGGATCGACGCCGCGATGCGGATAGGCGCCATGGGCGCCGACGCCCTTGACCTTGATCCAGAACATGTCGGCCGAGGCCATCATCGGGCCGGTGCGCACGGCGAACTTGCCGACATCGATGCCCGGCATGTTGTGCATGCCGAACACCGACTCGCACGGGAACTTGGTGAACAGGCCCTCGTCGACCATCACCTTGCCGCCGGCGAGGTTTTCTTCCGCCGGCTGGAAGATGAAATGGATCGTGCCGTCAAAATTTTTGCTCTTGGCCAGATACTGCGCAGCGCCCAGCAGCATGATGGTGTGGCCGTCATGGCCGCAGCCATGCATCTTGCCGTCATGCCTGGACTTGTGGCCGAAATCGTTCAGCTCGACCAGGTCGAGCGCATCCATATCGGCGCGCAGCCCGATCGCCCGGTTGCCCTTGCCGGCCTTCAGGGTGCCGACGACGCCGGTCTTGGCCAGGCCGCGATGGATCGGAATGCCGAAGGATTCCAGCGTCCGGGCGACGAAATCGGCGGTGCGGTGCTCCTCGAAGGCGGTTTCGGGGTGCATATGCAGGTCGCGGCGCCATTCGGTCAGCTGCGCCTTGTTGGCGACGATCTCGTCGATCAGCTTCATCATATTCTCCGGACACGGAAAAATTGTCGATTAGTGACGATAACCGATTGATTTTGCTGTTTCCAGCGACTCACATTGGGATTGACTCAAGGGGTGCGCTGTGGTCTTGTCCGCCCCGGCGGACGCCGTGCATTTTGCACAGCTTGTCCATACAATGCGGAAATCCATGGATTTTGAAAGTTTAGGCTTGAGCGAGCCGGTCCTCAAGGCCGTCGCCGATGCCGGTTATACCACGCCAACCCCGATCCAGTCGCAGGCTATCCCGGTCGTGCTGATGGGGCGCGACGTGCTCGGCACCGCCCAGACCGGCACCGGCAAGACCGCCGGCTTCACCCTGCCGCTGATCGATATCCTGGCCGGCGGTCGCGCCCGCGCCCGGATGCCGCGCGCCCTGATCCTGGAGCCGACCCGCGAGCTGGCCGACCAGGTCGCCCAGAGCTTCGACAAATACGGCAAGAATTCCCCGCTCTCCATGGCGCTGCTGATCGGCGGCGTGAATTACAGCGAGCAGGAGAAGCTGCTTGATCGTGGCGTCGACGTCCTGATCGCCACGCCGGGCCGCCTGCTCGACCATTTCGAGCGCGGCAAGGTCATGCTGACCGGCGTGAAGATCTTCGTCATCGACGAGGCCGACCGCATGCTCGATATGGGCTTCATGCCCGATATCGAGCGCATCGCGAAGACGCTGCCGCCGCTGCGCCAGACGCTGTTCTTCTCGGCGACCATGGCGCCCGAGATGCGCAAGCTGGCCGACAAGTTCCTCAGCAACCCGAAGGAAATCGAGGTTGCGCGCCAGGCCACCACGGCGGAATCGATCGCGCAGTTCCAGATCCAGGTTCCGCACCGGATGAAGCGCGAGGCCTTGCGCACGCTGATCCGCAACGAGGATGTGAAGAACGCCATCATCTTCTGCAATCGCAAGCGCGACGTGGATATCCTGGCGAAGTCGCTGATCCGCCACGGCTTCGATGCCGCGGCCCTGCATGGCGACATGGACCAGTCGGTGCGCACCGCGACGCTGGAGAAATTCAAGAAGGGCGAGATCGGCATTCTGGTCGCCTCCGACGTTGCCGCGCGCGGCCTCGACGTCCAGGGCCTGACCCATGTCTTCAATTTCGACGTGCCGACCCATCCGGAAGATTACGTGCACCGCATCGGCCGCACCGGCCGCGCCGGCATGCTGGGCCGCGCCTTCACCCTGGTTTCGGGCGAGGACGGCAAATACATCTCACAGATCACCCGCCTGATCGCCCGCGACATTCCCGTCATGGAGCTGCAGGGCTTCGCCTCCGACGAAGCGGAGCAGCCAGCATCCGAATCCGAGGGCGAGCGCAGCTCCTCCCGCGGTCGCCGCGAGCGCGGCGGACGCGAACGCGGCCGCAAGCGCGAGGGCAAGCGCAGCGAGTCGCGGCGCGCCGAGAAAGCCGAGGACAGCCGGCCGGCGGAAACGCCGGCTGCCGAAACCACCCGCCCCGCTGCCTCGCGCTCCGAAGCCCGCCAGGGCGACCGGGGCGAGCAGCCCCGTCGCGAGCGGGACAGGGATCGGGATCGCGACCGCGCCCGTGAGCGCCGCGAGGACCGTGAGCCCCCCGTCATCGGCATGGGCGATCATGTGCCCGACTTCCTGCTCCGCCCGGTTCGCCGCGCCGCTTCCTGATCCTTTCCCGCCCCTGCGGCTTGGCCGGGCGCGTCCGTTTCGACTACAGTCTTCCCACGGCCGTCCGGCCGGACACGGAGCGGGTGATGCAGACGATATTCGTGATGATGAAATGCGAGCTTGGCCACGCCTATGACGTCGCGGTCAAGGCGGTGGAGGAAATCGAGCAGGTTTCGGAAGTCCACTCGATCTCCGGCCAGTATGACCTGATGATGAAATGCTTCCTGCCCGATGGCCAGGATATCGGCCATTTCGTCGTCAACCGGCTGCAGACCATCGCCGGCGTGAAGGACACCTTCACCCTGATCACTTTCAAGGCGTTCAACTGAACGTTGGAAGCCTCTCGTTTCCGGCAACCTGTTGTGACTTCCGGCCCATATATTTAGCGCATTTCCGGGCCCTTGCCCTTCGACCGGCACGACCGCGCCTTTCCCTGTCGCAACCGGGCCGCGGCGAACCACCGCTTGATCACAATACAGGCGCACCGTCCTCTTTAATCTGACCCCTGCGTTCGGCGCGGTGCGGCAGCACTGCGCCGCGTTGAGCAGATTTGGGCGGAGGCGCAGGTGACTTTACAGCCCGACCGGACCGAGCTGGCCGAGTTTCGCATCGGCGATGCGGAGATGGCGGCCTTCCGGACCCTGAGCGGCGATACCAATCCGCTGCATGACGATGCCGTCTTCGCGCGCCGGCGCGGCTTTGCCGGCCCGGTCGTCTATGGCGGCCTGATCATTGCCCAGGTTTCGCAGATGCTGGGCACCCGGCTGCCCGGCGCCGGCTGCGTCTGGCGATCGCTGACCCTGCGGTTCCGCGCGCCGCTCTATGTCGGCGAGACCGCGCGGCTGGCGGCCACGATCGTCCACGTCAACGAGGAGATCGGCGCCGTCGACCTCAAGCTGCGCGTCGACGCGGGAAAACGCCGGATCGCGGAGGGCGAGGCCGCCGCCCTGCTGATACCGGAACGGGCGCCATCGCGCGAGGCCGTGCATGCCTGAAGCCGCGGCGACGACGCCAGCCTCCCTGATCGTTACCGGCGGCAGCAGCGGCATCGGCGCCGCGCTCTGCCGGCTGGCCGCATCGCGCGGCTGGCGCCTCTGGATCGGCTATGGCAGTGGCGCCGGGCGCGCGCAGACTCTGGCCGACCATCTGACCGCACAGGGGCATTCCGCGCAGCCGGTTGCCCTGCCGCTCGACGATCCGGACCGGTTGCGCAGCGCCGTGGCCCATATCGCCAAACAGGACAATGCGGTCTCCGCGCTGGCGCTCTGCGCCGCGCCGGCGCCCGATATCGCCTCGCTGCTGAAGCTGACGCCGGAGCATTTCCGCCGGCAGTATGAGGCCGCCGTGATCGGCAATCATGCGCTGCTGACCGAAACCTGGCGCCGCTGCTTTCGCGCCCGCGGCGGCGGGCAGGTGGTCGCCGTGCTGAGCGCCGCGCAGGGACCGCCGGCCGCGCCGCATATGTCCGCCTATATCGCGGCGAAGAACGGGCTCGAAGGCCTGCTGAACGCTGCCGCCGCAGAACTGGGCCGCGGCGGGCTGCGGATCGGCGTGGTGCGTCCGGGCTATGTCGAAACGCCGATGCTGCAGGCCTTCGAGCCGCTGCTGCTGGAACGCGCACGCAGCAGCCAGTCCTTCCTGCGGCCGGAAACGGTGGCCAAGGCGTTGCTGCACGGGCTGACGCATCCCGGTGCCGCCAGCAGCGTCGCCGAACTGCCGCTTGATCGCGATGCCATTCTGGAGAGGGCTTCCTGAGTATGACATCTGCCTGTTCCCCCCTGTCGCTTCACTGGCTGCCGCCCGCCGGGGATTTCGATGCCGTGCTTGGCGAATTGCGGCGCGGCGAAGGACGCGCCGAAGCCCTGTTCGACGGCCTGACCGGCCTGGCATCCCGGCAGCTCGATTTCATGCAGACGCGCAAGCTCGACCGCTGCCTCTCGGCTCTGATGGAGAAGCTGCCCGAGCGCGCGCCGCGGCTGCGCCTCGCCGTGCTGGGCAGCAGCACGCTCGACCATCTCCTGCCTGGCATCCGCATCGGCGCCTTGCGCCGTGGATTGCTCTGCGAGGTCGAACTGGCGCCCTACGGCCAGTGGCGCCAGCAGATTCTCGATCCCTCCTCCGCGCTCTATGCCTGCAAGCCCGATGCCGTGCTGCTGGCGCTGGATCACGGCAGCCTGCTACCCGAGCTGCCGCTCTCGGCTTCCGCCGCGGAGGCCGAGGCCGCCATCGGCGCGGCGCTGGACGAACTTGCCGGCTTCTGGCGCCTGCTGCGCGAGCGCGCCAGGGCGATCGTCATCCAGCAGACCCTTTGGTCGGACGAGTCCCCCTTCTTCGGCCATTTCGAACGCCAGGTGCCGGCCTCGCCCCTCGCCATGGCGGCGAAATTCGACACGCAGCTCGCCGACCGGGCGGCCGCCGACCGCATTCTGCTGCTCGACCTGGGCGCCGCCGCGGCGCGCATCGGCGCCGGACACTTGAGCGATCCGAAGCTCTGGCATCATGCCAAGCAGGCGGTCTCGCCGGCAGCGGCGCCCTGGCTGGGCGACCAGGTCGGCCGGATTCTCGCGGCCATCCGCGGCCTGTCGAAAAAGGTCGCCGTGCTCGATCTCGACAATACGCTGTGGGGCGGCGTGATCGGCGATGACGGGATCGACGGCATCGTGCTCGGCCAGGGCAGCGGCAGCGGCGAGGCCTACCAGTCGTTCCAGCGCTACCTGAAGCGCCTGACCGGCCGCGGCATTCTGCTGGCGGTCAGCTCCAAGAACGACCAGTCGACCGCCGAGGCCGCGTTCGACCAGCATCCCGAGATGGTGCTGCGGCGCGGCGATTTCGCCGCCTTCGAAGCGAACTGGAACGACAAGCCGTCTGCCGTGCGCCGCATTGCCAAGGACCTCGAGCTCGGCCTGGACTCGCTGGTCTTCATCGACGACAACCCGGCCGAGCGCGACCTGATGCGGCGGACTTTGCCGATGGTCGCCGTGCCGGAGCTGCCCGAGGCGCCGGAGCTCTATGCGCGCTGCATCGCCGATGCCGGCTATTTCGAGGCGGTGTCGTTCACCGCCGACGACGCGCAGCGCAACGAGCAATATGTCGCCAACCGCGAGCGCCGCCAGCTGCAAGCCTCCACCACCGACATGGACAGCTTCCTGCGCGATCTGCAGATGACGCTGACCGTCGGCCCCTTCCAGCCCGCCGACCTCGCCCGCGTCACCCAGCTGATCAACAAGACCAACCAGTTCAACCTGACCACCCGGCGCTACACCGAGGCCGAGGTGCGGGCGATGATGGAAGACCCTTCCGTGCTGACCTATGCCGGGCGGCTGGCCGACCGCTTCGGCGATAACGGCCTGACCAGCATCGTGATCGGCCGCGTCGTACCCGACGAATCGGCCAGGGCGATCGAGCTGGATACCTGGCTGATGAGCTGCCGCGTGCTGGGCCGCCGCGTCGAGCATGCGATGCTCTCGGTGGTGGCGCAGGATGCCGGCGCGGTCGGCGCCGCCAAGCTGATCGGCCGTTACCGTCCCACCCCGAAAAACGGCCTGGTCAGACAGCATTACCCCGATCTCGGCTTCGCGCCCCTCGAAGGCGCCGCCGCGGAGGACGGCGAGACGGTCTGGATGCTGCCGCTCGGCAGCAACCGCCTGCCGTCCACCGATCACATGAAAATCGTCTACAGGAGAGATTGAGCATGAGCGAGCCCGGCACCTACGCCGCCCTGAACGAAATCTTCCGCGACGTCTTCGATGACCCTTCCATCGAGGTCGTCCCCGAAATGTCGGCCAAGGACGTGCCGGAATGGGATTCGTTCAACCACATCAACATCATCGTCGCCACCGAAATGCGCTTCGGCATCAAGTTCCGCGCCGCCGAGATCGACAGCCTGCGCAATGTCGGCGATTTCGTCGCGCTGATCGAGCAGAAGCGCCAGGCGGCCTGAACGGCATGGCGGCCCACGCATGATCTTCAGCGCGCCCGAATTCATCTTCCTGTTCCTGCCCATCGCCTTCGCCGGCTTCTTCCTGTTCGGCCGGGTCAGGCCGTTCTATGCCGTGCTGTGGCTGCTCGGCGCCTCGCTGGTCTTCTACGGCTCCTGGCGGATCGACTTCCTGCCGCTGCTGCTCGGGTCGATGCTGTTCAACTTCTATCTCGGCAAGCTGATCATCCGCACGTCGAGCCGGCTGCTGCTGGTGTTCGGCATCGCGGCCAATCTGGGCGCGCTGATCTGGTTCAAATATGCCGGCTTCCTGGCCGAGCTGACCAACACGCTGACCGGCGCGGGCCTGCCGGTGCCGCATATCGTGCTGCCGCTGGCGATTTCCTTCTTCACCTTCCAGCAGATCGCCTATCTGGTCGACATCCATGCCGGCGGGCGCCGCGAGCACAGCGTCTTCCGCTACATGCTGTTCGTCAGTTTCTTCCCGCACCTGATCGCCGGGCCGATCGTGCATCACAAGGAGATCCTCGACCAGTTCCAGCTGCCCGAGACCTACCGCCCGCATCTCAGCAACATCCTGCTCGGCATCACCGCCTTCACCATCGGCCTGTTCAAGAAGGTGGTGATCGCCGATCCGCTCGGCGGCGTCGCGACCATGGCCTATGGCCCGTCGGCCGAGGGCATCGCGCCGGCCTTTGCCGATTCCTGGCTGGGCGCGATCGCCTTCTCGCTGCAGCTCTATTTCGACTTCTCCGGCTATTCCGACATGGCGATCGGGATCGCGCTGCTGTTCGGCATCCGCCTGCCGCTCAATTTCGTCTCGCCCTACAAGGCCGCCAGCATCATCGACTTCTGGGCGCGCTGGCACCTGACCCTGACCCGCTTCCTCACATCCTATGTCTACAACCCGGTGGTGATGGCGATCACCCGCCGGCGCGTCGCCGCCGGCAAGCCGCTGCTGAAACGCTCGGCACCGGCCTTCGGGCCGTTCGTCATGCTGCTGGCGCTGCCGACCCTGTTCACCATGTTCCTCGCCGGCATCTGGCATGGCGCCGGCTGGCAGTTCCTGGTCTTCGGCCTGTTTCATGGCGCGTTGCTGGTGATCAACCATGCCTGGCGCGCCCTGCGCCAGGTGCTGCGCATCGGGACCGGCCAGAAGGGCGCGGGAAGCCTGAATCCGGTGATCCACGGCTTCTGCGTGCTGCTCACCTTCCTGCTCGTCACCGTCTCCTTCGTCTTCTTCAAGTCCGGCAGCATGGACCAGGCGCTCACCCTGCTGCGCGGCATGTCCGGATTCGGCGGCGACGTGCCGATCATGTCGCAGCTCGGCGGCGCCGATGCGACGGAGATGAGCGTGCTCGAGATGCTGGTCTGGCGCCTGAGCTCGACGCAGGGCGCGCTGATCATCCTGGGCCTGGGCATCGCCTGGCTGCTGCCCAACACGGCCCGCTACATGGAGCTGATCACCGGGGCGCTGAGCCAGCGCGCGGACCAGCCCCTGCCGCGGCCCACGCCGGCGCAGCCGCTGATCTTCCGCTTTCGTCCGACCAGCCTGCTGAAGCCGCGCGCCGGCTTCGTCGAGGGCGGCGTGCTGGGCGCGCTGCTGGCGCTCGCGCTGCTGCGGGTCGTGTCGGTGGCGCCGTCCGAGTTCCTCTATTTCACGTTCTAGAGGGAACGGGACCTGCGGTCAGCGGCGCGGTGCCGGACGGGATGGCGGCGCCAGGCCGCCGGCGGCCGGAGAGACGGTCATGTCGACCTTCGCGCCATAGAGAGTATTGCGCGCGATCAGGATCGACGCGACCCGGTCGCCATCGCCGGACAGATAGGTGAGATGGCTGGTTTCAGCCCGCACCACAGCGACCTCTTTCCAGTTCTGGTTGGTCATCTCGCCGCGGATGAAATCGAACATCGCATCGGCCGAGATATTGATGCTGTAGGACAGCCGGCCGATCCAGCGGTCGCCCTCGCCCAGGATGATGGTGCGATCGGCATCGAGGGAATAACCCTCGGGCAGGGCGACGCCTGAAATCTGGGGAGTCGGGCCGCCGCGGGCATTCTTGTCGGCATTCGCCCCACCAGTACCGAGGTTCATCGAATTGCAGCCGGCCAAGGCCAGGCCGATCACCATGACTGCCAGCAGCCGTCCCCGACGACGCGCGTCCCTCATCACGTTACTCCCCCCGCGAATCGCTCAGAGGTTATTTAACATATTTACCTGGGGACGTCGCCTTCACCTTGTTTTGCCCGAAAAGTTATTTTAAACTTAAAATACTTTCCGGCAGAGGAGTTGGGCAGCCGTGCAACCGAAGGACCGCGCCGCCTTGCCATCCGATCCGGTGGCCCGCGACCCGCAGCCGGTGCTGGCCGGGCGCCATGTCCTGGTCACCGGCGCCAGCAAGGGGATCGGCTGGGCCATCGCGCAGCGCTGCGCCGCGGCCGGCGCCACGCTCAGCCTTGCCGGCCGCGATGCCGCCCTGCTGACGCAGCGCCGCGACGCCCTCGTTCAGGCGCATGGCATTCCCTGCGCGATCTTCACCGCCGACCTTGCCGATGGCGCCGCCGCCGGGGTGATGGTCGCCGCAGCGGTCGCCGCCCAGGGGGCCGTCGAGATCCTGGTGAACAATGCCGGCTTCGGCGCCAGCCAGCCTTTCGCGAAGATGACCGGCGAGCACTGGGACCAGATGCTCGGCATCAATCTCTCCAGCGTCTTCCATGTCACCCGCGCGGCCATCGACGGCATGCTCGGCCGCGGGTCGGGGCGCATCATCAACATCGCCTCCACCGCCGGCCTCACCGGCTATGCCTATGTCGCGGCCTATGTCGCGGCCAAGCATGGCGTCGTCGGCCTGACCCGCGCGCTGGCGCGGGAATATGCCCGCACCGGCATCACTGTGAATGCGATCTGCCCGGGCTACGTCGATACCGACATGACCGCAAAGACCGTCGAGACGATCGTGCAGAAGACCGGCCGCAGCGCCGGGGAAGCGCGCGCCGAACTGGCCAGGAGCAATCCGCAGGGCCGCCTGATCCAGCCGGACGAGATCGCCGATGCCGTGCTGTGGCTGGCCGGCGCCGGCGCCGCTTCGGTGACCGGCCAGTGCATCGCGATTGCCGGGGGAGAGGTGATGTCATGAGCGAACTGCGCCAGCCCGTGCCGGCGAATGACCGCGAAACCGCCGCCAGCCGCGACGACAAGCTGGAATTGCGGCTCTGGCTGCGCCTGCTCACCTGCTCGAGCCTGATCGAGCAGAATGTGCGCAACGCCCTGCGGCTGCAATTCGACACCACCCTGCCCCGCTTCGACCTGCTGGCCCAGCTCGATCGCGCTCCGGACGGCCTGACCATGAGCGAGCTGTCGGCCCGCATGATGGTGTCGAACGGCAACATCACCGGCCTGGCCGACCGCCTGGTGGAGGAAGGCCTGGTCAAGCGCACGCCGTCGCAGCGCGACCGCCGCTCCAGCCATATCGGCCTCACTCCGGCAGGCAAGAAGGCCTTCGATGCCATGACGCCGGTCCATGAAGGCTGGATC
>CAYSCA010000026.1:0-22714 GCA_964429465.1 uncultured Rhodospirillaceae bacterium | reverse complement strand
GCCTTCCAGCAGGCGGACGGCACCACCAGCCGCAAATACGGCGGCACCGGCCTCGGCCTGTCGATCAGCCGCGAGATCGCCCGCCTGCTGGGCGGCGAGATCCAGGTGGTCAGCCAGCCCGACAAGGGCAGCCGCTTCACCCTCTACCTGCCGCTCGAGCTGGCCCTGGCCTACGAAGCCCGGCATGACTGGGCGGCAGGCCGCATGGAGGAGGAAGCTCCCGCGGCGGCATGGATCCAGGCGCCCGAGATCGCCGATGACCGCGACGACCTCAAGGTCGGCGATCCGACCATCCTGATCGTCGATGGCGAGTTCCGCTCGGCGACGGCGCAGATGGCCGTGGCGCGCGGCGCCGGGTTCAGGGCGATCGTCGCGCTGCGCGGCACCGATGCGCTGGCGATGGCCCGGCGCTACAATCCGGATATCATTACGCTGAAACTGCCGCTGCCCGATTTCGACGGGCTGGTCCTGCTCGACCAGATCAAGCATGACGCGGATATCCGGCATCTGCCGGTCCATGTCATCACCGGGCCGGGCGAAGCCGGCCTGTGCCGCGAGATCGGAGCGGCCAGCATCGGCCAGCCGGACGGCGATGACGAAGCGCTGCACGAGGCGATTCTGCAGCTGAAACGGCTGCGGACCAGGCCGCCGGGCAGCATTCTGCTGATGCACCGCAACCCGGCCGAGGCCGAAGCGGCCGCCGCGCGGATTGCCAGCGACGATCTGCCGGTCGACCTGGTGCATTCGCCGCATGCCGCGCTGGAGCGCCTGCAGCGGCAGGCCTATGCCGCCGTCATCCTGGAGCCGGCCGGCATCGACGGCCCGCTCTACGAGCACATCCTGTCGCAGCAGCAGCGCGATGCCGGCGGCAGCCTGCCGCTGCTGCTCTACAGCGTTGCCAAGGCCGACCGCGCCGGGCAGCTCTGGCGCGAGAAGCTGCGCAGCCTGGGCGCCCGCGAAGCGACCGCGGCCGATCTCGCCACGATACTCCCGCAGCTGCTGCAGGATTCCGGTCGCGGCGACGGGGCCGCGGAAGCGGCTGCGTCCTTCGACGGCGAGCGCGACCATATCCTGCGCGGCAGCAAGGTGCTGATCGTCGACGATGACATCCGCAACATCTTCTCGATGACCAGCATCCTCGAGCAGCATCATATGCGCGTCGTGCATGCCGAGAACGGCCGCGCGGGCATCGAGGCTTTGCGCAACGATTCGACCATCGAGCTGGCGCTGATCGACATCATGATGCCGGAGATGGACGGCTACCAGACGATGCAGGTGATCCGCCAGCATGACGAGCTGCGCGACCTGCCGCTGATCGCCGTCACCGCCAAGGCGATGGTCGAGGACCGGCAGAAATGCATCGAGGCCGGGGCCTCCGACTATGTGTCCAAGCCCGTCGATATCGATCTTCTGCTGTCGATGATCCGGACCTGGCTGCTGCGCCGGCGGCTCGCCTTCGAGCTGGACCTCGGCGACCGCGCCGAAACCGGGGAGCGGGTCGGCCTGTGAGCCGGCCAGGGCGATGACGATGCCTTCCGCCGACGCAGGCACGGGCGCTCTCTGGCCGGCCGCCGGACGGGCCGCCGCCGACCCGGCGCGAATCCTCGTCGTCGACGACGACCGCAATAACCTGGTCGCCATGAACGGCCTGCTGGAAGACCTGGCCGACGAGGTGGTGTTTGCGCGGTCGGGCGAGGAGGCGCTGCGGCTGATCCTGCGGATGGAATTTGCCGTCATCCTGATGGATGTGCTGATGCCCGGTCTCGACGGCTACGAGACGGCGGCGATCATCCGCAGCCGCCGGCGCTCGCGGCGCATCCCGATCATCTTCCTGACCGCCGCCAATCGCGACGATGTCCATATGTTCCGCGGCTATTCGGCCGGCGCGGTCGATTTCGTGTTCAAGCCGGTCGAGCCGCTGATCCTGCGCTCCAAGATCGCGGTTTTCGTCGATCTTTACCGCAAGACCCAGGAGGTGCTCGTCAAGGCGGAATACGAGCAGCGCCTGCTGATCGAGAATCTGCGCACCAATTCGGAAAAGCTGATGGCCGAGCAGGCCCTGCGGCGCAGCGAGGAGCGCCAGGCGGTGATCATGCGCTCGCTGCCCATCGCGCTCTATACCGCCGATCCGCGCAAGCCCTTCCACGAGCCCGGCTTCATCGGCAACGCGATCGAAAGCCTCAGCGGCTTCGATCCGGGCTTCTTCACCGGCATGGCGGAGGCGTGGAGCAGCCGCCTGCATCCGGAGGACCGCGCCCGCGTGCTGCAGGCCTTCGAGCGCCTGGGCGAAACGGGCAGCTGCGCCGTGGAATACCGCTGGCTGTGCAAGAACGACCGCTACCGCGCCTTCCTCGACCAGGCCGTGCTGGTCAGCGGACAGGCCGGCCGGCCCGACGAGATCGTCGGCTCGCTGCTCGACGTCACCGAGCGGCGCAGCATCCAGCAGCAACTGATACAGGCCCAGAAGATGGATGCCGTGGGCAAGCTGACCGGCGGCATCGCGCATGACTTCAACAACATGCTGACCGTGGTGATCGGCAGCCTCGACCGCCTGCGCCGCAGCATCGACGGCAACAGGGATGCCATGCGTCGCGCCGACATGGCGCTGCAGGGCGCGCTGCGCTGCGCCGACCTGACCCAGCGCCTGCTGGCCTTCGCGCGCAAGCAGCCGCTGGCGCCAAAGGTGCTGGACCTCAACGGCGTGGTGTCCGGCATCGAGGCGATGCTGCGCCGGCTGATCGGAGACGGCATCGTGCTGGAGATCCGCCGCGACCCGGATCTCTGGCTGACCGCTGCCGACCCGACGCAGATGGAATCGGCGCTGGTCAATCTGGTCGTCAATGCGCGCGACGCGATGCCCGATGGCGGCCAGCTCACGGTCGAGACGCGCAATTACAGCGGCATCGGCGACGATGATGGCCCGCGGGGCGATTTCGTCGCCGTTTCGGTGTCCGACACCGGCCTCGGCATTCCGGCGGAAATGCTGGATCGCGTATTCGAGCCCTTCTTTACCACCAAGGAGGCCGGCGACGGCACCGGCCTGGGATTGAGCATCATCTACGGCTTCATGCGCCAGTCCGGCGGACATATCGACCTGAAGAGCGATATTGGCACCGGCACCACCGTGCGCCTGCTGCTGCCGCGCAGCCTGCAGCCCGCCGTGCCGGGCGAGGAGCCGGTGAGCAGCCCCGAACCACCCCAGCGCGGCCTGGGCGAGACCATCCTGGTGGTGGAGGATGACGAGGATGTCCGCTTCCAGGCGGCCTCGATGCTGGGCGATCTCGGCTACAATATCCTGGAGGCGGAAAACGGCGCCGCCGCCCTCAGGGTGCTGCATGCGCGGCCCGATATCGCGCTGCTGTTCACCGATATCGCCATGCCCGGCAACCTCAACGGCTTCCAGCTGGCGGCCGAGGCGCGAAGCTTCGCGCCCAACCTGCGCATGCTGTTCGCCTCGGGCAACCCGCAATTCGCCGCCGGCGCCCGGTGGTCGGTGCCGACGGGCTCGGTGCTGCTGCGCAAGCCCTATCGCGATTTCGAGCTGGCCCGCGCAGTGCGCAGCGCATTGCTGTCACCGCCCAGTCCGATCAGCCAGGACGATGTCGCCGCGGCGGACGCGGACTGAATACCGGACCCGCGGCGCGCCGGCCCGGCGCCTGACCGCCTTCAGCCCTGGAACATCCCGCCCGTCGCGTCGTTGGTGGCCGGCGGTGAGGCTGAAAGGTCAGCATGAAGGTATTGATCCTGGAGGATGATGAGCAGCTTTCCGATCTGCTTGCCGAGGAAATCGCCGATGCCGGGCATACGATCCTGGGCCCGGCCGGAACCGTCAGCGAGGCCTTTGCCGTCATCGCCCGCGGCGAGATGCCCGATCTCGCCCTGGTGGACATCAAGCTGCGGCATGGCAGCCGGGGCACCGAATTCGCCAAGGAAGCGACGCAGCGCTTCAACCTGCCCTGCATCTTCGTCAGCAGCGAGGTCGGCGACGCCATCCAGCATCGCCATGTGGCGATGGGCTACATCAGCAAGCCGTTCAGTCCGGCAACCATCGTCGATTCGATAGAGGCCGCGCAGAACATCCTGGAAGGCCGGACGCCGGAACGCCTTCCCGACGGGCTGGAACTCTTTCACTGACCGCATCGGATGCGATAAGGTTGCCGGCATCTGCCGGCAGCCGAAACTTCCCGTTGCAGCCCCTCCCCGCAAGATGAGCATCGCTTCGCACCAGCCCCGTGTTGCCGTCATCGGCGGCGGACCGGCCGGATTGATGGCCGCCGAGGTGATCGCCGCTGCCGGCATATCGGTCAGCATCTTCGAGCGGATGCCGAGTCCGGGGCGCAAGCTGCTGATGGCGGGGCGCGGCGGGCTGAACATCACCCATTCCGAACCGCTCGAACGCTTTCTCCTGCGCTACGGCGCCGCAAGCCGCTGGATGAAGCCTCTGCTGGAGGCTTTTCCGCCGGCGGCGCTGGTCGGGTGGTGCGAAGGACTCGGGCAGCCCACCTTCACCGGTACCAGCGGACGGATCTTCCCGCGCGCCATGAAGGCGTCGCCCCTGCTGCGCGCCTGGATCGCGCGCCTCGAAGCATCCGGCGTCCGCCTGGTGCCGCGCGCCGAATGGATCGGCTGGCATGCGGATGGAAGGCTGGTCTTCCGCGACGGCAGCAGCCATGTCGCCGATGCCGTCGTCCTGGCGCTCGGCGGCGCCTCCTGGCCGCGGCTGGGCGCGAATGGCGGCTGGACCGGATTGCTGCCCGACATCCGGATCGCGCCGCTGCGGCCGGCCAATTGCGGCTTCACGGTCGACTGGTCGGAGCCGTTCCGCCGCCGGCATGCCGGTGCGCCGCTGAAAGGCATCGCGGCCATGTTCGGCGATGAAACCGTGCGCAGCGAAGCCGTGATCACGGAGGCGGGCATCGAAGGCGGCGCCATCTACGCCCTGGCGGCCGGCATCCGCGAGGCGATCGCGCAGCACGGCACGGCGCTGCTGCATGTCGACCTGCGCCCGGATCTGGCGCCGGCGGAGGTCGCGCGGCGCCTGGGCGAAGCACGTCGCGGGGCGTCACTGGCGAACTTCCTGCGCAAGCGACTGGGCCTGACGCCGGTGGCAATCGGCCTTGTCCAGGAAGCCCTGCATGCCGGCAATCCCGCATCCCTGGCCGAGCTGGTGAAGGCGTTGCCGCTGCGGCTGACCGCGCCTTTTCCGCTGGACCGCGCGATCTCCACCGCGGGCGGCATCGCGCTCGAGGAACTCGATGGACGGATGATGCTCCGCCGCCGGCCCGGCCTGTTCGCCGCCGGAGAGATGCTGGACTGGGAAGCCCCGACCGGGGGCTATCTGCTGCAGGCCTGCCTGGCGACGGGCGCTGCCGCCGGCCGGGGCGTGCTGGACTGGCTGCAGGAAGCCGGAAGATCGCCGGTCGTCCCGCCGGCCTGAATCCGCCGATGGCCGGGCTGCGGCCCTTCCCGCCCCGGCAAGGGCATTCGACGCGACTTTGTCACAGGCCACCAGCGGGCCACTGGCTAACGTGATCGCGAGTCAAAGGACACGACGTCGGGGGCGCAGGCCTATGGCAGAGCCGCTGCTGATCAATGTCGGATGCGGGAATGTGTGGCATCCCCGATGGGCGAATCTGGACCCGCATCCGGCCGCCGAAGGGATCAAGCCGTATCGCGCGTGCGCAAGGCTGCCCTTCACCAGTCAAGCCGCCGATGCCATCTATATCCCCCGGCTGCTCGACATTCTGCCCGGGCCCCGCGCCGTCCGGCTGCTGCAGGAGGCGAGGCGCGTGCTCAAGCCCGGCGGCGTGATCCGGGTCGTGGCTCTCGATCTCGAAAGCCTCTGCAAGGCGTATCTCGCGCAACTGGGAACGGCGGCGGCAGGAAATCCCGTCGAATCCGGCACCCCCGCTGCGCCGGCATGGAGACCGCGGGACGCCCGGTCGCGCTGCGACGAGGCGCCGGGACCGGCAGGCCTGGCCATGCTGCTGCCGGACTGGACGGCGAAGCTGTTCGGCCGCGCTGGCGTCGCCGCGCGATCCGCGCGGGAGCCCGTTCCGGCAATCTACGATCGCCACCGGATGGCGCGGCTGCTGTCGCGCTGCGGATTCGGGTCGATAGAGATCGTGGATGCCGGGACCAGCGGGATACCCGGCTTCTTCCGGATGGAACTGGATACGGTGGGAGCCCAGGCCCGGCTGCCGAACCTGCTCTATGTCGAAGCTCGTCCGAAGCCGGCCAGCGAGGCGGCGACATTGATCCGCCTGGCCGAGCGGCGCTTCCGGCCCGGCAAGACCGCCGGCGCCATGCCGGCCGGGCCGCAGGCCAGAATCCCGTAGCCGCTCCGCAGCCGCAGGATCGCGCCGGAGCAGGGCCGGATGCCACGGCTCTGCCGCCTTCGGCATGGCGCGCATCAGCGTGATCGGCGTCTCACCAGACGCCGAAAAGAATGCCGCGCGCCCTTGCGTTGCCGGTGCGGTTTTCGACTTCCTCGTCCGAGACGGTTGTGCGGATGCGCCGCTCGCACAGCCAGCCAAGCAGGCGGGCCTCCATGTGCTGTCGGACTGCCGCATGCGCCGCGCTTTGCCCGAGATCCTCGAACTCATCCGGATCCTGCTTCAGGTCGAAAAGCTGCGGGGAGAAACCTTCATAGGCAATGTATTTCCAGCGATCCGTCCGGACCATCCAGCCGCGGGCGCGCGCCGGCGATACGCCAAGGCTTCGTCGCGCTTCGCGGAATGCATAATCGAACTCGCTGAACACCGCATCGCGCCATTGCACATCCTGCCCGAACAGGAGCGGCAGCAGCGACATTCCCTCCAGCCGATGCGGCTGCATCGCGCCGCCGGCCGCTTCCACGAATGTCGGAAGCAGATCGATCGCCTCGACCAGACGGCTTTCCCGCCGCCCCCGCGTCGCTTCCGCTTCGGCGCCGGGGTGATAGACGATCAGCGGGATGCGCACGCTTTCCTCGTGAAACAGCTCCTTCTCGCCGAGCCAGTGATCGCCGAGATAGTCGCCGTGATCGGAGGTGAGGACGATCAGGGTATCCGCCATCCGGCCCTGTTGCCCGAGAAATGCAAACAGCCGGCCCAGATGATCGTCGAGCTGCCTGACCAGTCCCATATAGGTGGGGATGACGGTCTCCCGCACCTCGTCCCGGCTGAAATTCACCGATTCCTCATGGCGCATGAAGGCGCCCACGACGGGATGCGGATTGTCGCGTTCCCGCGGATGCCGCTTGGGCGGCAGCATCTGGTTCGGCCCATACATGTCGTGATAGGGCGCCGGGGCCATATAGGGCCAATGCGGCTTTATGTAGCTGAGATGCAGGCACCACGGCCTGTCGCCGGCCTGGCGGATGAATTCGATCGCCCGATCGGTCATGTAGGGCGTCTCGGAATCCTCCTCGCGTATCCGTGCCGGCCGGCGGGCGTTGCGCAGATACCAGCCGCTGAGAATTTCTCCATCCGGTCCTTCGGCGGCGTTGGCGAAATCATGCCAGGGATTCTCGGACTCATATCCCTTCGCGCGCAGGTAATTGTTATAGGCCAGATCGGGGTCTACCGCCTGGCTGGGATGCAGCCCGTCATCGCGCTCGAACGGCTCGAAGCCGCATTGCGCGACCAGGACGCCGGTTGAGGATTTCGGGTCGACGCCAAGGCGCCGCAAACCCTCCTCGTCACCCTTCATATGCGTCTTGCCCACCAGGGCCACCCGGTAGCCGAGCGGACGGAGATAATCGCCGATCGTCAGCTCGGTTGCGCGGAGCGGCACGTTGTTATACGTGGCGCCATGGCTGGTCATGTAGCGGCCGGTATAGAAGGACATCCGGGACGGGCCGCAGACCGGCGCCTGGCAATAGGCACGATCGAACAGCACGCCGCGCCGGGCCAGGGCATCGATATGCGGCGTCTGCAGCGTCGGATGCCCCATGCAGGAGAGGTAATCGGCGCGCAGCTGGTCGGCCATGATGAAGAGGATATTCCGTACCTTGCTCATGGAGTATCTGTCTCGGAATCGGACCGGCAGGATGGGGAATGGCCGGACGGCGGGGAGCGCCGCCCGGCCGGGTCTTACTGCGGCTTGAGTTCGGGCGGTATCGTCATGCCGATTTCGGTGTAGTAGCGCGCGGCGCCGGGATGCAGCGGCATATTCACCATCTCGCGGAAGACATTCTCGATCTTGACGGTCCGCAGCCAGGGCGCCTTGTCATGCTGCTTGGCCACGCCCTCCCAGAAGGCCTTGGTCATCTGGTAGATCACCTCGTCGGGCATATCCTTGCGGGTGCCGATGCCGACGATGGACCCGATCGTCGTCACGTCTTCCTTGTTGACCTGGTTTTCCCCGTAGACGCCGGCGGGAATCTTGTCGAGCACCCCGCCGGGCCGCGAGCTGAACGCCTTGAACTCTTCGGAAACCATATGCTTCGGCTCAAGGCCAAGCAGCCGGATCTTGCTGCTCAGGGCGAACTGCTGGATCACCGGACTCGGCGGCAGGGTCGGATTGATATAGACGTCGATATGCTTGTCCTGGAAGGATTGCGCCGCCGCCTCCCAGCCCAGATTGACCTGCTCGAAATCCTTGCCCGGCTCGAGCCCGGTGGTGAGCTTGAACAGGGTCGTCATCGTGACCGCCGCTGCACCGCCGATTGCGCCGAGGAAGACGCGCTTGCCTTTCACCTGCTCGAGGCTGGTGATCCCGGAATCGGCATAGACGATGATGTGGTAATAGCCGAGCGGAAAGTTGAATACGCCGCGCAGGTTTTTCGACAGCTTCGGCGCATCGGCGATCTTGGCGTACATCGCCTTGCCTTCCATCATCATCGCATGGACGGTGGGCGATGACATGAAGAAGTCCATCCTGCCGCGCGCGGTCTCGAGCGCATGGGCCGTCGCCGCGCCGGTGGCGTTCACCTGCACTTCCATGTCCGGATGGGCCTGATTGACGATGCTGGCGAAGGTCGACATCACCATATAGGGCGAGCTGCCGGGGCCGAGGGTTGCCAGCCGGTAATAATCCTTTGCGGCGGCCTCGCCGCCGGTCAGGCCGAGCGCAGCGACGGCCATGGCGGCCAGGGCTGCGAAACGCGCAAGCAACGGTTTTGTCATGATGGTTCCTCCCTGTCGTTATTTGCGTTGCAGATCTTCGGCCGGCCGCCAGCCCAGCTGCGCCGCCAGCGCGGTCATGCCTCGCGGCGAACCGGCCAGGCCGCGCCGCCAGTCATAGGCCAGCATGAGGAACGCGCTGGCGACCGCGCCTGCCTCGATCGCCAGGCCGGGCATGAGCATGAGAAAGCCGGCGGCGGCGCGGACCGCGCGCGAGAGGAAATCAAGCCGTGCGCGGTCGTATCCGCCGAGACCGCTGGCCAGCATCCAGATGGCGAGCGCCAGGCGCAGGCAGGCCCAGATGAATTCCGGCCAGGTAAACGCGGTTATCAGCGTGAGAGACGGATTGTAGATAAAGACAAACGGAATGATGAAGCCGATCACCGCCACCTTGACGGCCTCCACCGCCGTCGCCATCGGCCCGGCGCCGCAGATCGGCGCCGCGGCGAAGGCCGCCAGCGCCACCGGCGGCGTGATCGAGGACAGCACGCCGAAATAGACCACGAACAGGTGGACGACCAGCGTCGGGACACCCAGCCCTTCGATGGCGGGACCCATGATCAGAACGATGATCAGGTAAGCCGGCACGGTCGGCATTCCCATGCCCAGCACCAGGCAGCCGGCCATGGTAAGCAGCAGTGCCAGGAACAGCGAATCGCCCGACAGCGCCAGGATGACATTGGCGAAACGGATACCGAGCCCCGTCATGTTCATCACGCCGATGATCATGCCGACCGAGGCGACCGCAACCATGATGGTCGCTCCCGCGCGGCCGGCTTGCGCCAGGGCACTCAAAAGGCGCTGCGGCTGCCGGCGCAGCTCGGCGTTCAGCAGAAAGCCGATCACGATGGCCGCCAGCGTGGCCCAGAAGCCGGAGAGCGCCGGCGACCAGCCGGCAATCAGCAGAACGATAATGACCAGCAGAGGCAGGATGAAGGTCAGCGACATCATCCAGTCCTGCCGGGTGAGGCGCTGGCGCTCAGCGGGCGGGATCGGCTGGATCCCGAGCCGCGAGGCGTAGACTGCGACGGCGGCGAACAGACTGGTATAGTAGAACAGCGCCGGGACCACAGCGGCGATGCAGATGTTGAGATACGGGATGCCGGTGACGTCGGCCATGATAAAGGCCACCGCGCCCATCACGGGCGGCGTGAACTGTCCGCCCGAAGACGCCGCGGCCTCGATGCCCCCGGCGAATTTGGCCGGGAAGCCGCGCTGCTTGATCATCGGCATCGTAAACACGCCGGTGCCGACGACATTGCCGGCGACGCTTCCCGACATCGTGCCGAAAAGCGCGCTGGCCACGATGGCGGCATGCGCCGGGCCGCCCCGCAGCCGCCCGGTCAGGCTGAACGCCATCTTCAAAAGCACCGGCCCGGCACCGACGCCTTCCAGCACCACGCCGAACACGATGAAGATCAGGATCAGGCTGGTGACAACGGCTACCGGTCCGCCGAATACGCCGTCGAAACTGTACCAGACCGTGCGCAGCGTTTCGTAGACCGGAAAGCCCGCATGGCGGAAAATCCACGGCAGCCGGTCGCCGAAAAGCGCATAAACCAGGGTCAGCGCGCAGACGATCACCAGCGGCCAGCCGAATACCCGGCGCGTCAGCTCCAGCAGCAGCAGCAGCGCCACGGCGCCGAGCCAGAGGTCGCTGTCGGTAAAATCGTACAGGCCGATCTCGAGGGCCGCACCGATCTCGAAATAGCGCCAGAAAACGGCCGCGCCCAGCAGCAGGACCGCGAGATCGACGAGGCGCCACAGGCCGCCACCGAGCGGAAACGCCAGCACCACCAGCGCCATCGAGATCGCCACCGTTCCGACCCGCGAGACGGTTTCGTCGAACAGCCCGATCCCGGACGTGTAGAAGGCGAACAGGCTGATCAGGACGCCGAGGAGGGCAGCAATCCTTGGCTCCGGCCGCCAGCCGGGCCGGGCTGCCATCTCGGCCATGATACGGCTCCAGTGGCGCGGCATTTTTCCTCCCTGCCGGCCTCTAAGTCTCGGCCGGCCTTGCGGCAGGTTGACCCAAGCGGGGCTCAGGACGAAGCAGCTTTGACAGGCGTTTCACCTGGTGTAATAAGCCTCATGGCAGCTGAGCGCCCCCTCTTCCGGCCGGCCCGCCGGCATAACGTGAAATCGATCCGTGCCCTGGCGCGCGGGCTGGAGGTCTTCCGTGTCCTGCAGGACCGGCCGGCCTACAGCCTGGACGAGCTGCATCAGGTCACCCGGCTGGCGAAACCGACCCTGCTGCGGATTCTCAAGACGCTGGAGGAAGCCGGCCTCGCGCATCGCGCGCTGGGCGATGGCCGCTACCGGGTCGGCGCGCGCGTACGGTTCATGGGTCGCGATGTCGGGCCGCATCACGCCGTTGCCGAGCAGGCGGGTCCCGTCCTCGATGCGCTCTGCCGGCAGGTGCTGTGGCCGTCCGACATCGGCGTCTACAAGGACGGCGCGATGGAGATCCTGGAGACCAATCGCCAGCAGACGCCGTTTCTGGTCAACCGGGCGCGCATGGGCTATCGGGTTCATGTGCTGCTCAGCGCCCTGGGGCGCGCCTATCTTGCTTTCTGCCCCACGGAAGAGCGCGACACGATCCTGGCGCGATTGAGCAAATCCGGCGATCCGTATGACAGTCAGGCCCGCGATCGCGCGGCGGTGCTGGCGAGCCTGGAGAGAGTCCGGGAACGCGGCTATGCCACGCGCGCGCCGGGCTACGGCTATTGGGGGCCGAGCAGGAATTCGGCCGAAGCCATCGCCGTGCCGGTAAGGCTGGGCGAAAAGGTGTTCGCCTGCATCAATCTCAGCTGGGTGGCCGGCGCCGTTCCGCTGGACGAAATGGTCGGAAAGTATCTGGGCGTGCTGACCGAAGCGGCGGATGAAATTGCTCACCGGATTGAACGGGCAACCTCCGAACGCCAGCCGGCTTTCCAGGGCCTGGCCGACTGACGTCGTCTCTGAGTTCTTTGATCTGCCGCAATGACGGGCTGCGCCGGCAGGCTATCGTATCAGCATGCATCGCAGGAAATCGGGAGGCGATCATGCTGCATCACTCGATCCAGGAAACCGTCGGCAAGGCAATCGCAGGGTGCGTCCTTCGGTTGCGGAAAGCGGGACAGCGCCTGGGCGCCGCCACCGAATGGAGCGCCCTGCCAGCCGAGGAACGCCGCCAGCTGGCGGCCGATATTGGCGCAAACTGCGCGGAACTTGAACTTGCTGTTCACCGCGGCAAAGGCAGCCATGAACTGAACACCTTGCTTGCCCGTCCGGCCCTGCGGGGCTTCCAGTACTCGGTCGATGTCCTGCGCGACATGCAGCGCGTCTGCACCTTCTGCCCCCATCACCGGAAATGCCGGGCCTGGCAGGCCAATGCCGGCCCGGTGGTGAGATGGCCGGCTTTCTGCCCCAACGGGCATACCTTTGCCAGCCTGCAGCGCTCGGCGGGCTCCAGGCCGACCTTTGGTGCCCTGCCATGACCATCCTTGCGCATTTCGATCAGCGCGCCGGACTCATGCACCGGATGATGGATCGCCTCGGGATCGATGTGGAGCGCGCGGCTTTCGTCGCGCTCGGCACACAATTGAGCGGTGTGGCCCGGACCTGCGCATTCTGCAGCCATGCCCGCGAATGCCGGACCTGGCTCGATCAGGGAGGCCGGGATGATGCCTGGCGCGGATTCTGCCCCAACGCACAGCGCTTCGAGAGATTGCAGAATCCGTAACCCTCAGCCATCGCGCTGGCCATGACGGCCGGATCGAAATTAGGCCCGGACAATCCCGTCTCTTTTAGGCCTCTCCGCCGGCGGTGAAACGCGGAAACAGGATCGTATTCTCGATCCGGATATGCTCCTGCAGGTCATCCAGCAGCTTGCGGATGCCGGCATAGAGGCTCCGCCAGGTCGAGCAGGCGCCGAGCGGCGGTATGCAGCCGCCGGTCACATCATCCAGCGCCCGCGCAAGCGCCAGCTGGTCTTCATGGTCGATCAGCATCATCGCGATCGGCTGGCCGAGCATGGCATGTCCACCCGCCTGCATCAGCGGAAACAGCACATGCTCTTCCTTGCACATATGCATGTCGAGCTCGACCTTGATGTCATGCAGCAGCCGGGAAAGGCCGGCCGGGAGATCGGGGTGGCCGGCATGGGCGGCCTCCACGCGGCGCGCCATCCCGAGCAGGTCGTCGCATTCGCGGCGGTGGGTTTCGTGGTAGCGCTGCAGGATATGATCGATCAGGGCTGCGGTTTCCGCCGGCAGAGGTTCTGGCTGGATCGTGTCGACGAGCTGGGTCGCATGTACCGGCATCTGGTTTCCTTTCACGATGAACCATCCGGGGCGGCCGTCAGCCGCGCCCGGCGCAGGAATGCAGGGCAGGCCTGCATCGCTGTCGCAGTTTCATCATAGGATCGGCGCCGCCGGCTTCGTTGCGCTGGCGCAAACCCGGCCTCTGATGCCGGGGCCGTCCGTCGCTAGCGGATTACTCGGCGGAGCCTTCCGCGAGCAGAAGGAGCCGGTGCTGATCCTTCAGGATGATCCGCTGCCGCCCGCCCTCCACCAGACCCTCGCCTTCCCAGCTGCTGAGCAGGCGGCTGACCGTATGCAGGGTCGTGCCGGTCATCTCCGCGATATCCTGCCGGCTGATGGGGAAATCGATTTCGATCCCCTGCTCGACTTCGCGGCCGGACTGCTTGGCGAGCCGGAGCAGGGCATGCGCGACCCGGCGCGAGACCTCCTCGGTCGACATCTCGACGACCCGCGTCTGGGTATCCTGGAGCCGGCTGCCGATCGTCTGCATGGTGCTGACGCCCAGGCCGGGGTAGCGCGCGATCATGTCCGGCCATATGGCGGTCGGCCAGGCCAGCGCGATGCTGTCCACCACCGCCGTCGAGGTTGCCGGATAGGTATCGCGGCCGATCGCCATCGCCACCCCGAACAGGTCGCCGGGGTTGATATACCGCATCACCACCTGCTGACCATCGGGCGTCAGCTTGACGACGCGGAGCCGGCCATGGAGCAGGACGAAGAAGGAGTGGGCCTTGCCGTCCTGCTCGAAGACGTTCGTGTTCTTCGGGTAGCGCTTCGACGTGGCATTGCGCAGCATGTCGGCCAGCTGCTCGCGGCTGAATTCGCGGAACAGCGGCAATTCAGCGATTACGGAGGGGTCGATGCTCGACATCACTCGCTCGTCCTTTGCGCGCGGCGAGATTACCAGCGGGCCAGGGGTTTTTCCAGCGAACCGGCGGCTCGCCGCTTTTCTGCCGGATGTTTGCCATGGCGCAAAGAGCAGGCCGCGCCCCGTCCCTAGATTACGGTCGTACAGGCGCGAAAGGAGACCATCATGCGCGGTATGCTGAAAACCCTGACAGTGACGGCCAGCGGACTTGCTCTCGCCGTGGCCCTTGGGCTTAGCCTGCCCGCCATGGCCGACGATTCCAGGCACGGCCACGGTGCGCCGGCCGGCGTCGCCGGGGAGAATGCCATCGTGCGCAGCCCGACCGATCTGCCCAGGCCGCTGGTCCGGCGCGGGCCGCAGCGGGTGAAGGTGAATCTCGAGACCATCGAGGTGACCGGCACGCTCGACGACGGCACCACCTTCCAGTACTGGACCTTCAACGGCAAGGTACCCGGACCGTTCGTGCGCGTGCGGGTTGGCGATACCGTGGAAGTGGCGATGAAGAACGCCGATGACAGCGCGATGATGCACAATGTCGACTTCCATGCGGTGACCGGGCCGGGCGGCGGCGGCATGGCGACCGAGGCCGCGCCGGGCGAAACCAGGGGCTTCACCTTCAAGGCGCTCAATCCGGGGCTCTATGTGTATCACTGCGCGACTCCGGTGGTGGCGCAGCATATCGCCAGCGGGATGTATGGCATGATCCTGGTCGAGCCCGAGGAGGGGCTGCCCAAGGTGGATCGCGAGTTCTACGTCATGCAGGGCGAGATCTATACCGAGGAGCCGTTCGGCACCCAGGGCGAGCTCAACCACAGCCATGACAAGCTGATGAACGAGCGGCCGGAATACTTCGTCTTCAACGGCGCGGTCGGGGCGCTGGCGAATGCCAACGCGCTGCAGGCGAAGACCGGCGAGACCATCCGCATCTTCTTCGGCGTCGGCGGCCCGAACTTCACGTCATCGTTCCATGTCATCGGCGAGATCTTCGACAAGGTCTATCCGATGGGCTCGGCGACCAGCGGGACGGTGAAGGACGTGCAGACGGTCACGGTGCCGCCCGGCGGCGCGATGTTCGCGGACTTCAAGCTTGAGGTGCCGGGCACCTATGTGCTGGTCGACCATGCCCTGTCGCGGGTCAATCGCGGCCTGGCCGGCTTCCTGAACGTCACCGGGCCGGAAAACCCGAAGGTCTTCACCGACGGCCTGCCGCAGCAGACCAGCGCGCTGCCGATCAACTGAGCGGCACGCAGCCTGGCACCCGGCCGCGCCCACCCCGCGGCCGGGTTTTCATTGTCGATCGCGTCCCCATATTCTTGGGCGACTTCATGTAGGCACTGGCCTCGCGCCCCCTTCAGCGCACTGTAACTGTCTCTCGTTGAAACATATTTCCGGAAGACGTGCGCGCTCCTGACTCCCGGGCCAAAGCGGCCAATAGAGAGGTGAAGTCAGAGGCGCAGAAGCGAGCCGGTGCCGCGCCGGCCGGTTTGAGGCCTCCGCCCTGCACGCCTTTACCCGAGACCGGTTCATCCTAGACTCCTGCCATCGGCCAGCCTCAAGGCCAAACCGGCCTTTTCGGGTGAATTTGGAACCGATCTGGACTGCATTTAGAGATAACCAAATGTGCAAAATAAACCTTTGATTTTTAATAAAGTGAAGAGAGGCCTTTCCGGTAACGAACTTCAGTTTGTCGCGCTCAAAATTTCGGAGAATGCAGTTCCCGGTGAGCAAAGTTTTAGCTGATCACTGATATGGCTGCGAAACCGCCGGAGTATTGAAGCTAGTTCGGCTGGGTTGCTCTCTCCGAGGACGACGAGCCGGTCGGCTGCCCAAGGGTTCGGCCACGCTGTCCGTATCCTGACCCCCGCAACCTGCGGCGGGTAGAGATGCACTACTTCGGCGCCTTGCCCACACTTAGACTAGGCAGCTCTTCCGGTCACGCGGGTTGATTTCAACATCCTTTGACCTGTCGCAATGACGCTCGAGCCCGGTCAATGAGATTGTTCGCCTCACACGAGATGATAGAAGGGCCTTTGTGGCGAAACCTGCTGATTTCTTTGTGCGCGGTTTGGATTGCTGAAATCTGTTCTCAGGCAGCCTGGAACGCGGCGACGGCAGCCCGCGCCCCTGCTTCCAGAAAACGGGCATCCGATCCTACGGTCAGCATGGCAAAGCCCTTTGATGCCATCCGCGCGGCATAGGCCGGCGTGCCGCAATGCAGGCCGCAACACAGTCCTGCGGCCGTACAGCGTTTTAGGATCTGGACGATCAGGTCGAGCATTTCCGGTTCTTCGCGGTCGAAACCGGGCGCGAATCCACAGGCCAGTGACAGATCGGCAGGCCCGATATAGAGCCCGCCGAGTCCCGGCACAGCAAGGATTTCGTCAAGATTGTTGATGGCAGTCCGCGTTTCGATCATGGCCAGAGGCAGGATTTCGTCATTGGCGGTGGCGCCATAGGCATCGCCGCGCGCCAGCCGTGCACGGATCGGGCCGAAGCTACGCGACCCTGCCGGCGGGTAGAGGCAGGCGGCAACCAGCCGGCGGGCATCCGCCGCCGTTTCGATCATCGGCGCGATAATGCCCAGCGCGCCCGCATCCAGCGCCCGCATGATCGCCGCTTCATCCAACCACGGAACACGCACCAGCGGCGCGGCGCCGGCTTTCTCGATAATCGGCAGCAGCGACAGCAGATCGGCGTAATCCGCAGTACCGTGCTGCATGTCGACAGTCACGCTATCCCAGCCGGCCTGCATCATGGCCTCTGCCGCCAGTGGTGAGGGCAGCGCGATCCAACCGTTCAACGCAGTTCCACCGGTAGTCCAGATCCGGCGCAATGGATTGGAGAAGTCCGCGGTCACGCCCAGGCCACGCTGGTCAGCTTGACATTCTGGTAGTCCTGGATGGCCTGCCGCCCACCTTCGCGGCCCATGCCGGAATGGTCGACGCCGCCGAACGGCGCTTCGGCATGTGCGACCAGAAAAGTGTTTATCCCGACCATGCCGGCGCGCAGCCCGGCAGAAAGACGTTCCGCCTTTGCCGCGCTGCCGGTGAAGGCATAGGCCGCGAGGCCATACGGCGTACTGTTGGCACGCTCAATCGCGTCGTCGAGGCTGCGGAACGATGCCACGGCGGCGACGGGGCCGAAGGGTTCTTCCTGCATGATGCGAGCATCGTCGGGCACGCCGGAGAGAATGGTCGGCTCCAGAAAAAAACCCTTGTTGCAATTTTCAGGGCGGCGCCCGCCGGTTTCGACCGTCGCCCCGCGGCTGAGGGCATCGGCGATCAGGCCTTCCACCTTGTTCCGCCCCGAGGCCAGCGTCAGCGGGCCCATGGTGGTCTGCGGATCCTGACTGCTTCCCAGCTTCAGCGCGCGCGCCTCAGCGACCATGCGATCCACGAAGCGACCGACCACGCTTTCTTCGACATAGAAGCGGTTGGGCGAGATGCAGACCTGTCCGGCATTGCGGAACTTGAAGGCGGCGCATTGCGCGGCGGCGGCCTCGACATCCGCATCGGCGCAAACCACGACGGGAGAATGACCACCCAGTTCCATTGAGCAGCGCTTCACAGTCTGGGCAGCCTGCGCCAGCAACAGCTTTCCAACCTGCGTCGAGCCGGTGAGCGAAATCTTGCGTACGTCATTCGATGCCATCAGCCCTGGCACGATATCGGTCGCGCGGCCAGTCAGCACCTGTACGACACCTGCCGGCACTCCGGCAGCGACACAGGCTTCGGCGATCAGGGTCGTTGTCAGCGGAACCTGCTCCGAGGGCCGCACGATTACAGGACAGCCGGCGGCAAGCGCGGGCGCGATCTTGCGCACCGGGAGGTTGACCGGGAAATTCCACGCCGAGAAGGCGGCAACGATGCCAACCGGCTCCGGTGCCGCAATCAGCCGGCCGCCCTGGCGCGAACGGATCGTCTCGCCGAACAGCCGCTCCGCCTCGCCCGCAAACCAATCGAGCTGTTCGATGGCGGCGTTGACCTCGCCTTCCGACTGCGCAATGGGCCGACCGATCTCCAATGACAGGGCGCGGGCAATGGCCGGACGGCGCGCCTCCATTTCGCTCGCGATGCGGCGCAGGATTTTGCCTCGCTCCCAACCATGGACCGCCGACCAAGCCGGTAGGGCCTTGCGGGCATGCGCCAGCGCCTCTTCCACCTCCGCCGGTCCGCAGGCCGGCTGGGACCAGAGAGTGTCCTCGTTGCATGGATCGACGACGGGTATGGACTCACTGCCGGTAAGGTCGCGAAACACGCCGCCGATCAATGCACAAGGCTGATCATCATTCATCTGCACTTCTCCCGAGAACCCGCATTGGCGGTTTATTGCGATGCCGTGACACCGCCATCGATGTAGACGACCTGGCCGGTCATGTAGCTGCCGGCCGCAGCAGCGAAGGTGATCACCTGGCCGACGACCTCCAGCGGCTCACCGATCCGGCCGAGCGGATTGCGCTCCAGGATGAAGTTGAGAAATTCCGGCCGCTCCAGATGCGGGCGGATACGGTCCGATTGGATGAAGGTCGGCGCCACGCCATTGACCGTAATATTGTGAGGCGCAAGTTCCATCGCATGCTGCTTTACCAGCATCACCAGCGCGCCCTTGGTGGCGCAGTAGGCGGAATAGCCGCGTCCGCGCAACGCAAGCTGCGAACGGACCGACAGCAGGTGAATCTGGCGGCCGCCCCGTCCTCGGGTGATCTGGTCGCGTGCAACCGCCTGGCCCAGGAACATCGCCGAGCGCAGATTGGTCTCGTACATTTCGTCGAATGTATCCGGCGTCACCTCCATGATGGCTTGTTCGCGCTGGATGCCGACGCAGTTGACCAACACGTCGATACCGCCCATCCGGGATATGGCTGCCTGCGTTGCAGCCGCAATGGCCGCCGGACTGCGGGCATCGAGTTCGATGCCATGCGCCTTGCCACCTGCACCGGCGATGCGCTCGGCCAGTCCCTCCGCTTTGGCCGGGTTGGGACCTGCCACGCAGATTTCAGCGCCAAACCGCGCCATCGCGGTGGCGATCGCCTCGCCGATCGCACCATAACCGCCGGGAATGAAGACCCTGAGGCCGTGGATGTCGAACAGCCGGTCGATCCTGCTCGGTTCGATCTCCGGCGTGAGGCTGCCGACCTGACAGGTCATGGAACCACCTCTACTCCGGCGGCGCGATAAACGCTCTCCATCAATTCCAGGGTCTGAATATTATCGAGCCGGTCCGTTTCGAATGGCTGCCCGGTCCGCAATCCGGCGACGAAGGCGCGCATCGCCGTGTCGAAACATTCCTGGTAGCGGCCCAGCAGATCGACTTCCTCGACCGTCTCCGCCTCGCAGCCGACGATGTAGACGCGATTGAGGTCCATGATGATCGTGCCTGCAGTACCGATCACCTCCAGCCGGTCGCCATGCAGCAGCGGATAACCGGGTGCGCAGAGGCTGCCGTCAGCCGTGGCGATCAGGCCATTCGGGGTTTCCAGCAGGATGGCCGCCGTATCTTCGCCCGGCAGGTCCTTCGCCAGCCGGCCTAGACGTGCCGCCACCACGCGCAAAGGGCCAACCAGGCAACGCAGGACGTCCAGATGATGGATCATGGTCTCGAAGACGAGGTTGCGCGGAAAGCCCTTCAGATAAGGCTGCCGTTCGATCAGGAATGGCACCGTGCCTTCGCGCTCGCATAATCCGGATCCGCGGCAGGACACCGCGGCATGACGGATCCTGCCGATCCGTCCCTCATCGATCCAGCGCCGCACCGTCATGTAGTGAGGGCGAAAGCGATAGTTCTCGTGCACCATGAAGCGGACACGGTCGCCAATCTCGTCGACCAACTGCCGGGCTTCCCGGATCGTGGCGCACATCGGCTTCTGCACCATGACATGGACGCCGAAATCCGCTGCCAGCCGTGCCATCGGCGCATGGGCTGCAACAGACGCAGCGATGTCGACAATGTCGAAGCCGCCATGGGCGAACATATCGGCGGCGTCGGTGTAAATCCGGCTGACACCGAACTCCGCAGCGCGCTTATCGGCCTTCTCCCTGTCCAGATCGCAGACCGCAACGACTTCGGCACCGGCCGCTGCCCATGCGCGCAGGTGATACAGGCTGATCAAGCCGCAGCCGATCAGCGCGACGCGCAACCTCTCGTCAGCCATGGTTCCCCTCCCCGAACCGCCCATAGCCGTAGTACCAGATGCTGCCGCGCTCCGGTGTGGTGCGAAGCGTGTGTCGGGTGCCAGCCGGAATCCGCGCGAGGTCGCCTGGCCGGCATTCTGCGCGCTCCGCGCCGACCTCGAGGACGATCCTTCCTTCGGCCACGACGACGAACTCGTCCATGTCATGCACGAAGTCAGCCCAGACCTGGCCGGGCGGATCGCAAAAGGTGTCGAACGTGAAGCCCGGATGGTCGGCCCGCACTACGGCCGCCGAAACCGGCAGTCCATAGGCGGAATGACGGAAAGCGCTCATGCGGCCCGCTCCCTGAGAAGGCCGCCGAGATAGGCCTGCGCAGGCTCGAAAGCCATCAGCGCATCATAGTCCGGCAGGGTGGTAACGACTCCTTTGTGCACGAACACGAACTGCTCGCAGATTTCCTGCATGATTTCGAGATGGAAGCGTTCGTTCGGATGCACGCACAGGAATACCAGCCTGTCTTCGGACCGCTGGCGCCGGAAGAAGTCGAGCATGAAGCCGATATAGCCATCCTGGGTATTGAACTGCGGTTCGTCGAACAAGTGCACCATGGGATAATCCGATCCTGCCGGCTGCAGCAGGGCGTTCGGCATCCAGGAGCGAAAATGGCGCACCTGATAGGACTGGTGATAATGGATGGCGAGGCGGTCGCGCTGGTCGGTACGGATGCGATGGATGTTCCGTCCCATCACCCGCACTTCGCCAGCGGTGGGGGCATTCGATCCGGTCACCAGTTCGAACAAGGTGGTCTTGCCCGACCCGTTCGGCCCCATCATGCCAACCACCGCAGGTTTCCCGATGCTGAAATCGGCGCTCAGACGAAAGGTGGGTGTCCGATCTAGTCGGCCCTTGCGATAGATTTTTTCGAGTCTTCTGACTTCCAGCATTGCAGTCATGATCTAAACCCCGATCAGGCGGCGGCGCAGCGCGGGATTGTCGAGCAGTTCCTGTGCCGGCCCCTCATGCTCGATCCGGCCGCGTTCCATCACATAAATCCGGTCGGAAACCTCCAGCGCCGCCAAGGCATTCTGCTCCACGACCAGAACCGAGATGCCTTCACCGCGCAACCGGCGGATCGTGCGCATAACGCCCTGGACGATGTTGGGCGCCAGGCCCTGGCTTGGTTCATCGAACAGCACCAGCCCGGGCGAGCCGAGCAATGCGCGCGAGATCGCCACCATCTGCAGCTCGCCGCCCGACATGTTCTCGCATTCGCGGCGCATCAGGTGTTCGAGCGCCGAGAAGATTTCGAACATCTCGTCGATGCGCCAGGAACGAAATCGTGTTTGCCGCGTACCGAGCCGAAGATTGCGCGCTCCGGTCAGTGTCGGGAAAACACGGCGGTCATCCGGCACCCATGATATGCCCTTGCGGGCAATGCGATGGGTCGGCATCCGGGTGATGTCCTCGCCATCGAAGCGGATATGGCCACGCAGCGGCGGCGACAGGCCGAGAATGGAGCGGATCGTCGTGGTCTTGCCGGCCCCGTTCGGCCCGAGCAGCGCCACCACTTCGCCAGGGCCGACGTCCAGCGAGACGCCGAAGAGAGCCTGGGTTTCGCCGTAAAAGGTTTCTATGCCGGATATGCTGAGCATCAGGCCACCTCGCCCAGGGCCGAACGGGCGACCCATTTGTTGGCTCTGAGCGTTTCCGGCGTACCTTCGGCGATGACTTGCCCCCAATGGATCACCGAAATGCGGTCGGCCAGTTCGAACAGAAAGCGCATGTCATGTTCGATCAGGCATATCGTGTATCGTTCGCGCAGGCGGCGGATCAGCCGAGCAAGGCCCTGGGTGGCCTTGGCGCCGAGACCCGCGGTCGGCTCGTCGAGAAACAGGAGGCGCGGTTCGGCGGCCAGCGCGACGGCGATCTCCAGGGCGCGGCGATCGCCGTAGCTCAGCGCTTTGGCATTGTGCCAGGCCCGATCCGCCAGCCCGACCTGGTCCAGCACCGCCAGCGCGGCATCGATCAGCGCCCTATCGCCAAAACTGGTGCGAAACGGACGGCTGCTGACGGCGCGAAAAGCCGGCAGGGCCAGCATCACATTCTCGATCACCACCGCATCGTCGAACAGATTCATCATCTGGAAGGACCGGGATACACCCAGCCTGGCAATCTCGTGCGGCTTCAGGCCGGTGATATCCCGGCCGTCGAAGACGATATGGCCGGAATCGGGTGCATGATGCCCGGTAAGAACATGGAAGCAGGTCGTCTTGCCGGCCCCGTTCGGTCCCATGATGCCGTGTA